>CAYVSY010000092.1:0-2525 GCA_964454255.1 uncultured Muribaculaceae bacterium | reverse complement strand
GGTTCATTTAACTTAACAAATATATTAATGATACAGTAAGTATTATCAATATATTTATCTAGTACATTAATTGCTAAATCTTTAAAATTTTCCATAATATTTGTTTTTTATTTATCTATAATTTTAGGAATTTTTCATAATTCTAATTTGGTCTGAAATGTTACTTTTTTTGTATCATTATCATTTTTAAATCCACCTTTAATAAAATATTGGTGTATAAGTGTTGTTATCATTCTAGCACCCAATGTGTTATTGTCGAAATTTTCTTTTATCTTCAATTTTATTATATCTTTAACAGTTTCAGATTTTACATCTTTAAATAAAGCTAAATATTTATCCAATAGTTCATTGGTATCTAAAATTGAATAAAGATCATCAATTGTTAAACGTTGGGTATTAAACACTAGACCAACCCTACCAAGAAATTCTGTTTTTAAACCTAATTCTCTTAATCTGTCTAATGATATATTATCTTCACCATTGAATGCACCTGCAAATATAAATAACACATTTGTTATTGATATATTGGTATATTTACCATAATCACCAAATATTGCGGTTTCATCAGATTCTAATATTTTTAGAAATTCATTTTGAACCCCATTTGTTGATTCGTGTGCTAAATCAGAATTACAATTTCCAGAAATGAAAAGCTTATCAAACTCATCTACAAAGCAGACTGTTGGTTTACCTCCAGTTCTACTTAATGGTGTTAATGCTTTAGATACACTATTACCTGATATACCTTCTTTTGTTAATTGAGCAGCATTTATTTCAACATAAGGTAAATTTAAACTATCACATAATGTAGCAATAGTATATGACTTTCCAGAACCTGATGGACCAGTTAATATAAAATGTGGTCTTATTTCTGAATTGCTGCCTTTAAATATTTTAAAAATTTTAGCAATTTCTTTTGTCAATTGGGTTTGCCCTACGATTTTTTCATTTTTATTCATTTTTTCTTTAATTTTAATTTACAATAATACTCAAATATTTTTTATAAAACAAATTTATTTTCTTTTTATTTTATTATTTATAGAAAAATTAAGATTTGAAAGAAAAGATATTTCTCTATTTTTTGGCAATAAAAATTCTTTAAATGTCATTTTTTCTTTATTTGGATATATGTCATATGCTAAGTCTTTAATTTTTTTATTTTTATAAAATGAACAAATTTGAATTCCTCTAATTTTTATAGAATTAATATCATCAAATAATATGTATCTTTTTTTGGCAATAAAAAATACTATTTTATTTGATTCTTGATTTATTTTGTATAAATTATCAATCATATTAAATATTAATTCAACATTAAATGCGTTATGATAAAATATTGTATCAGTATCAATATAAAGTATATTTTCTTTATTATCTAATTCTAAAATTTTGTTCATTAGAACATTAAAAAAAGATGATACAATATAACTAATATTGCTTCCAATCTTATATAGTTGTCCAAATTTATAATTTATAATAATATTCAATAATTTACATTCATCACTAGTTAAGTTATTTTTTAAAAAATCAATATTTTCTACTAAATATGAATATGAATCCAAATTATAATTTTTTTGATTTTTAATAATATTTTTTTGATATAGAAATTTTATTGTGTTGGGATATGAATTACGAAATTCTAGTATATTTATATTATCTACTAAAATATTTTCTTTATTCAAAAAAACAAAACCACCTAAAAGATTTTCTTCACTTGTTGAATAAATTGTATCTATTAATGCAGATTGTTTTTCTGTTATTGGTGTTAATATCTTTAATTTTTCATCATTGCAACTATCATAAATTAATTGTAATTCGGTATAATATTTAATTACATAATTAAGAATTTTATCATTTTTTTCAATGATTTCTTTGTCTTGACTATAAGTGTTTTTTAGATATTCTATGATATCTTGTAGTAGTTTATTCATAATAAAATTAATTATTTTTTATTGAGTTCAATTAAGAATCGAATTTTATAGTAAAAAAAATTTTTTTTGTTTAAATAAATAAACATAGACTATATTTTTTTATATATAGTATCGTAACGCATTAAGTTGCGTTAACATTTTTTGGGTATTGTTAGTTTAGAGTCAAAATTGACTTTGGAATTGTTGAAAAGCAATAAATAAATTGGCAAACCAAAAACAAAAATAAAAAAATGTTATGACACACTACAAAATGTTAGACCGTGTTCCTTCGGTCGTATTTATCAGTAAACACAATGAATTAAAGTTGTATCAAGGCAATATCGTTTATTTAAACGATGGTGACAACTTCGAATTAAGATTTTTTAATCCATTACAAGAAAAAATTGGTGTTGAAATTATGTTCAACGGTATTAGAAAAGGTGATGGTTATTTAGTACTTAATCCTGGTCAAGATTTAACCTTAGACCGTTTCTTAGATGAACAGCGAAAAATGTTATTTGAAACTTATACCATTAATGGTAATAACAAAGAAGCTGTTGAAGCAATTGAAAAAAATGGTGTAATTTCTTTTAATTTTTATAAAGAATATTATAG
>CAYVSY010000091.1:0-2526 GCA_964454255.1 uncultured Muribaculaceae bacterium | reverse complement strand
CTTCAACAATCATATATGCTTTATTATGAATCAAAATTAAAATCTTATCAAAATTATATTCTTCAAGGTATTACAAAAATTATGAACGGTAATCTTTTATACGCTGATATAGAATTCATTACGTATAATCCGTTTGTTGTCAAAAATACAGAACTAGCTGAATATAATCCAATTAATGAAATAGATTCACAAGAAATATTAAGTCAAATAGATTTAATTGCAGAAAAACCACAAGGTCAATTGATAAGCGAAAGAATATTTGGTGGACAAATTAAACCTGGTTGTTTGTATAAATTTGTTAAAAGTTCGAATAAATCTAATATAATTTTGAAAAAATTTGAAATTCTTGATAAAAAGGGATATTTATTTAAAGGTTCAGATATAATTAAAAATACATCTGATTATTATTTTCTTGAAAGAATTTACTATAAAAATAATTAATATTATGACAAGTACATTATTAACAAATCTTGATGATATATTACACATGACTTCAATTAGTGGAAGTATAGATGAATATAAAATTAATCCGCATATTCTGAACGCTCAGATATTATATATTGAACCAATATTAGGTAGTGATTTATATGAAAAAATTGTAAATTTGGTAGAAACTAATGCGATATCTGGTGAAACAAATTATAAATTATTGTTAGATGATTATATTATACCATCATTGGTTTTTCATACAATGGAATTATATATTCCATTTAACAGTTATATTATATCAGATGGAGGAACATTTCAATTTCAACCATCTAATGCCAATCCTAATCCACAAAATGAAATAGATAGATTATCAAATAGATACAGGATTATTGGTGCCAAATATGATCAAAAACTGGTAGCATATCTGTGTAAAAACAGTACATTATTTCCAGAATATGTAAATAATACTGGATTGGTCGATAAAACAGAAACAACTAATCGTGGATGTTCTTGGTATTTGGGAAAATAATAAAATAAAAACATAATGAACAATAAAACTAATAAAAAAAATATCAAAAAATTACAAGTTTATTTGGAACTTGCAAAAAATAAAAAAACAGAAAATGATGACACCAGAAATGATCAGTGCAATAATTGCATTAATTGTGATGATCGGAAGTATATTGACGGTTTGGGTAAAACTCAACATTAAACTTAAAGAAATGGAAATGAGAATATTAGAAATAAGTCATAAAATAGAACAAATTGATCAAGAAAGAGTTGACATTTTAAAACTTATTGAAAAAAATAATGAAAGAATTTGGCAAAAATTAGATTCAATTTCTGAAAAACTCGATGAAAAATTTAATGTTTTAACAGTTCTAAAAACAGAACATGAGCAATTTAAAAATAATTGTTTAAAAAAATAATAATAATATGAAAAAATTAATAAATTGGTTTAAAAATTGGAAATATAGAGAAGAATTTATAGTAATTCCAATATTATTGGGTGTATTTTATTTTTGTAATTATATATTCACAGTTATATTTCCAGGTTCAGCATTTTTTGATTTTCCAAGTCAAATTGAAACTATTATACATAATATAGTTACGTTCATTATTGCAATAACATCTGCTAATTTAGCAATCTGGATAAGTTTTCCAAATATATATAAATTTTTGAGATCAACATTTTATGACTTTAATGGCGAACTAGATAAAAAAACAAAAAGTAATTATGCTGTTGCAATATTAATTGTATTTATTATTGCTGCCGCTTTAATATTTTAATATATATGAAATTATCAGTATTAATACCAGCCCGAAATGGTTATAATGCGTTAGAACGTACTATAAATTCTATTTTTGAAAATGAATCAAAAAAGAATAATATACAAGTTTGTATTAAATTAGATAATGATGATATTGAAACAATAGAAAAATTAATTAAACATAAATATTTTT
Organism: uncultured Muribaculaceae bacterium; assembly: GCA_964454255.1. GTDB lineage: Bacteria > Bacillota_I > Bacilli_A > RF39 > UBA660 > CAYVSY01. The sequence goes on along the minus strand of CAYVSY010000091.1, from coordinate 633 downwards.
ATAGAATCACATTATTAATATATGATAGATTGTTAGGTTATCAAAATATTCATATTTTTTATAATGATCTAGCAAAATTACACAATGATTCAGATTGGTTTTTAATTTTTAATTCAGATGCTGAAATATTAACAAAGGATTGGGATTTATTATATGACACATTTGATTCAAATAAACCACATATAATACACCATAATCCAGTTAAAAAAAGAGGTGGTGGAAATTATTATTTTCCAACAATATCTAAAAAATATTATGATATATGTGGTTATATATCACTTGTATATGATTATGATGGTTATTTATTAAATTTAGGAAAAAAAACAAATATAATTAGTTATATAAAATTAGATATTGAACATTTTAATGCTGAATATGATTTAGTGTCAATGAAAAATGCCCACACAATGATAAAAACTAGAGATAATAGCCTATATGATAAAGAATGTATACGTATAATTAATCAAATAGCTAATGAAAGATGAAATATAAACTGATATTTATCATATTATTAATATTTTTGTGTGGACACATATCGTACCCACAATCTCCAATAATCAGATATGCAGAAAGTTATCTGTGGGTACGTGAAATAACACCAAATAGAAGTCCAGAAATAGATTCAATGAATAT
>CAYVSY010000090.1:0-2537 GCA_964454255.1 uncultured Muribaculaceae bacterium | reverse complement strand
AATTAGAAAGGTGATTAAGATGACAGAATACAAACTAACAACTTATTCTGAAAAAGAAACATTTGAAATAGCTCAAAATATTGAGTCAGAAAAATTTCCTAATATGATTATTGCTATAAGCGGTGATTTAGGTAGTGGTAAAACAATTTTTACGAAAGGCTTTGCTCATGCTATGGGAATTGAAGGTGTTACTTCACCAACGTTTAACATAATTAAAGAATATGAGGGAGAATTACCTTTATATCATATGGATGTATATCGTTTAGAAGGAAAAATAGATAATCTTGGCATAGAAGAATATTATACAAAAGGTGGCGTAACTATTATTGAATGGGCCGATATGATTGAAGATTATTTACCACAAGAAAGACTTGACGTAAACATTAAAATTGTTAATGAAAATACGAGGGTATTAATATTTAAACCATATGGTGAAAAATATGAAAATCTTTGTGAGGTAATATTATGAGAACCTTATTTATAGATACATCTTCAAAAGATGTATCTATTGCTATTATAGAAGATAATGTATTAATTAATTTTAAAGAATGTGAAATGGAAAATAAACATTCCATTTATGTAGTTCCTTATATTAAAGAATTATTAGATGAAAGTGTTTTAATTCCTGAAGAAATAAATAATATTGTAGTTGTTAATGGACCAGGATCTTGGACTGGTATTAGAATTGGATTAACTATTGCTAAAACATATGGGTATGTTTTAAATAAAAAAGTTATTCCGGCATCGTCTTTAAAATGTATTGCATTAGCTGTCCAAGATGAAACTGTTATTTCTATTATTAAAGCGGGTATTAATAACTATTATTTTGGTGTATATGATAAAAAATATAAAGAACTTATTTCTGAACAATTTGGTTCTTTAGAAAAATTAATTGAAGTAATAGATGAATATCCAAAAGCTTCCATTGTAAGTCATGAATTAATAGAAATTGCTAATGTTAATGTTAAAAAAATATCGTATAACTATTTAAATATAGTTGACTATTATAAAGAATATAAAAGTTCTATTCATAAAATAAACGGCAATTATTTGAAATTACCACAAGTATTAGAGGAAAAAAATGATAAAAGATAATTTAAATAAATTTGATAATCCTTTTTTAAAACAAGTCGATTATTATTTAAATGGAAAAATAGTAGGATCTATGAAGTATAGCATTATGTATGAACGAATGGAATTAGAAGATATATTTGTGATTGAAGAATATCAAAATCAAAAAATAGCCACTAAATTAATGTCTTATTTAATAAGTGAAGCGATTACTAATAGGGTTGTTAATATTACCTTAGAAGTTAGAGAAACTAATTCCATCGCAATTAAATTATATAAAAATTTTGGTTTTCGAGAAATGGCCCTAAGACATAATTATTATAAAAATGAAAATGGTATATTAATGGAAAAACAGGTGATGTAAAATGAAAGATGTGTATTGTCTAGCAATAGAATCATCTTGCGATGAAACAAGTATGAGTATAATAAAAAACGGTTGTGAAGAAATAGTTACTGTGGTTTTATCACAAATAGATATTCATAAAGAATTTGGTGGGGTTGTCCCTGAAATAGCTTCAAGAAGTCATATTGAAAATATTACTATTGTTTTAAATGAATTATTAGAAAAATCAAATATGAATTTTGAACAAATAGATATTATTGGTGTTACTTATGGACCAGGATTAATTGGTTCATTATTAATCGGATTACAATGTGCTAAAACACTATCATTAATTCTTAATAAACCTTTAATTCCAGTTCATCATATAGCGGGACATATTTATGCTAATAATTTAGAAAGAAGATTAGAATTTCCTTTAATTGCACTTGTTGTAAGCGGGGGTCACACTGACTTAGTATATATGGAAAAAGATTATTCTTTTAAATGCATTGGAAAAACACTTGATGATGCTGTAGGTGAAGCTTATGATAAAGTCGCTAAAATATTAGGACTTGATTATCCTGGTGGGCCATTAATTGACAAACTTGCTAAAGACGGAAGTGATACTTATGATTTGCCATATCCATTAGATGATGAATCATATAATTTTAGTTTTAGTGGTATTAAAAGTGCTGCATTAAATATTGTTCACAATGAAAAACAACGCCATAATGAAATAAGAATTAGTGATATGGCTAATAGTTTTCAAAATAGAGTTATTTCTGTTTTGTCTAAAAAAACAAAAAAAGCCATTGAAGAATATAAAGTTAATAATTTAGTTTTAGCTGGTGGAGTTTCAGCCAATAGCGGATTGCGTGATGAAATGTTTCGCTTAGCTAAAGAATTGAATATTAATTTATCTATTCCTAGAATAAAATATTGCACGGATAACGCCGCCATGATAGGTTGTGCTGCTTATTATGCTTATAAAAAGGGAATAATAGCTACTTTAGATTTAAATGCAAAAGCGATTGATAGTTTATATAATGAATAAGGAGAAAAAGTATGGCAAATGAAAATAAAAAAGATTTTAATAAAATGATGAATAATAATAAGGATATGCCTAAAATAGTAGAAATAAAGG
>CAYVSY010000089.1:0-2588 GCA_964454255.1 uncultured Muribaculaceae bacterium | reverse complement strand
AAGTTATAATATTTAGTCAATTAATTTTTAAATTATTTTACACATTTATAAATAACCAATGTTTTATATCCATATCTTTTAGTTTTTAAAACAACTAATTGTTTATATTCTTTTAAATTATTATTTTCCATTTCACATATTATTAAGCCACCACAATTTATCATTTTATTCATTAAAATATATTCTATTACTTCATTAATAACATCCATTTTATATGGCGGATCCAAAAAAACCAAATCTAATTTAACATTATTTTGTTTTAAAAAATTAAGCATATTTTTATAATCCAATAACATTACTTTAAAATATTCTTCTATCTTAAATTTTTTAATATTATCATTTATATATTTAATAGCTATTTTATTATTATCACATAAATAACAATATTTTGCACCATTACTAATAGCTTCAATTCCTAGCGAACCACTACCCGCAAATAAATCTAAGCATGTTTTATCTTTAATATAATTTTGAATAATCGAAAAAAGCGATTCCTTTACTCGATCCATTGTTGGTCTTGTGCCATCAATATTATATCCCATAATATTTCTACCCTTTAATATTCCACTAATTACTTTCATTTAATCCCAACTTCTTAATCCATAACTTGTAGCGAACATATATTGATATGGTGTTGATCCTAAAGTAGCTGTAATTGAAAAAAGTTTTCCTTCTGGATTAGCCACTAACAAAACAACATATTTTTTATTTTCTCTTAATGCAATAGCTGAACAAGTGTCATAACCAACCACAACATCATCAATTTCACCTGTTGGCACAACATCAGAAATTTGATAATCATTTTTTGATATTTCAGACGATATAGAACCATCATCTTTTATACATTGCCATTTATTTATTTCAGTAGGAAGTTCATCATAAGATATTATTTTATCTTGTAAAAGTTCATTAATTAAAACCATAGAATTAATCCACTCGGCTAATCCTTTAGCACTGTTTTCTAATGAATTTTTTCTAGAACTATCAATTGTAGTAAAAATAGTAGGCACTACTGTTACTAAAATAATACTTAATATAACAATAATCGCTAACATTTCAACTAATGTAAATCCAGAATTAGATAGTTTCTTTATTCTTTTCATAAATAACCCTCCATTGCCACATATTATAAATGCAAAAGAAAAAATAGTCAAATTATTCACTATTTTTACATACTTTATTATTTAAAATTGCTTTATATTTATTATTAATTTTAAAAATTAATAAGCTTAATTCATTATATCTTTTAATATAATTATTATAATCAATATTTTTATACAATTCTTTTTTTATTAAATACTTTTCCTCATCTAAACTATTATTATAATTATTTATTAGTTTTTTTACCAAATCATTAGAATATGCTTTGTTTTTATATAAAAATAATTCTTTTATTAGTAAACTATTATCTAATTCATCTATTAATTCAAATGTTTTTTCAATTATTTTATTCATTTTCCACCTACTTTAATGCATCTAAAAAACTTTGTATTAAATTGATATTATTCAACATTTTATTAAATTTATCACTAGGCCTAAGTTCATATTTATCTTTCATATCAGAAATAAAATTATTAAAATTTTCTGGGTTTCGGTTTAATTCTTTATACCAATAAGAATGTTCTCTAATAAAATTTTTACATATTGGATTACCATGTATTTTATATTGAATATCTAAATTCATTAATCCTCAAACTTTTTATACACTGGTCTTGGTTGATACGAAGAATCAGAACTAGAATTATTTTTATTCACAAACAAATCACCTATTAAACCCAATGTTTTTTGTAAAGATGTTATTCCATTTTGAACTTTATCAACATCTAAATTTTTAGTCATATTTGCAATATCACTCCATATATGATTTTTATCAGTTTTAGGACTTGTGTTTTCTTCCACAAAAGAACTTTTATATTCATCCCATATATCATTCTCTTCACCATATAAATCATATAATTCATAAAATTTTTGCCAAGTCATTTTATTTCCTCTTACATATGAAATCAAACTAGGATTTTTTCGAACAAAATTTTTAAAACTATTAATCGAATCCATATAACCACCTATTAAATTATATGCATAATTAAATAAATGTTTATTAAATTAATTCAACTATTTTTAATATTTTGTCCTCTTTCACAATCACAAGCGTTTTTTCTATTTCATAACCTAAATCTTTAACATAAGATATTTTTACTTTAATATAATAAGCATTTTTATCAATTAAATCATCCAAATATTCATATTTTTTATTAGTTACATCTAATATTTCAACATTAGACACAATTGGTAATTCTTGATTTCTAGTTCCATTAACATTATTTTTAACATATTTATAAATAGTATTCTTAGCCTTTAATGTAAAATCATCGATTTCTTTTTCATGCACAAAAGAAGTTCCACCAATATCATTATTAGAAAGTCTTTTATCTAAAGAATAAAATTCCATCACAAACAATTTACTAATACTTTTAGCATATTCTAAATAATCAACATTGTCTTTTATAAGATTATTTTTTAAATTAGTCCATTCTGTTTTATATATTTCTAAACTATTGTCCTTCAATGTATAATTATATCCTTCAATA
>CAYVSY010000088.1:455-2621 GCA_964454255.1 uncultured Muribaculaceae bacterium | reverse complement strand
CCCGTTACTGGAATTAATCCAAGAACTACCATTAAATTCAAAATAGTTTGAAAAGATAATTGAATTATTATTCCAAAGGATAAATATTTTGCAAATAAATTATCAGTTTTTAAAGATATCTTTACACTCCTAAATATTATTAAGCCAAATAATAAAGTTACTATTAAAACACCCATAAATCCTAATTCTTCGCTTATTATTGAAAAAATAAAATCTGTTTGTGGTTCTGGTAAATAAAAATGTTTTTGGATTGAGTTGCCAAGACCTAAACCCAATAATCCGCCTGGACCTATTGCATATAAACTCTGTATTATTTGAAAACCACTACCTAATGGATCCGACCAAGGATTAATAAACGATATAATTCTTTGCATTCGATATGGAGCAATTATGATTAAACCAGTTACGCCTAAAATTCCTAATATACCTATTCCAATAAAAAAATTTATTTTTACTCCACTAACAAACAAAAGTAATAATATTGATACTACTAAAACTGTTCCTGTTCCAAAATCTGGTTGAAGCATTATTAAACCAAAGATAAAAAAGAGAATTAAAAGAAGTGGCCATACGCCCTTTTTTATGTCTTTCATACTTTTTTGATTACTTGTTAAATATTTTGATGTCCATATTATTAATCCTAATTTTACAAATTCTGATGGTTGTATACCAAACGATCCTATTCCAAACCAGCTTCTTGATCCGTTTCGAATAGTGCCTATCCCAGGAATTAATACTAATATCAATAATAAAACGCAAATTCCTAAAATGATATTTGCGTTTTTTAAATAGTTCTTATAAGATATTTTTGTTACTATATATAATACTATAAATCCAATAATCATGAATAATGCTTCTGCTTTTAAATATTTTAAAGCATCATTATATTTATATTCAGCCCATATATATGATGATGAGTAGACCATTAATAAACCAAAAAGGGTTAATAATATAACACTTATTACTAATACTATATCTACATTTTGCTTTTTCAAAATGATATCCCCGCTTTCTTTTTATAACCATACTCCATATATTAAAGCTGTCAATGTTAATAAAAAGCCAATAATCCAAAATAATTTAACAATATCTCGTTCATTCCATCCTAGTTTTTCAAAATGATGATGTAATGGTGCCATTAAAAATATTTTTCTTTTAAAATATTTAACCGATATTATTTGAATAATAGATGATAGTGTTTCTATAACAAATACTCCACCTATTATGACCAAACTTAATTCATGTGATGTTAAAATAGCAATTGTAGCAAGAGTTGCACCTAATGACAAACTACCTGTATCACCCATAAATATTTTAGCCGGGTTTGAATTAAATACTAAAAATCCCAATAATGCTCCAACCATTATAAAACAAAATATAGCTATATCACTGTGACCAGTTATGCCAACTGAACCCCATGCTAAAAGACCAAAAGCTACAAAAGCGATGCCAGATAAACCTCCAGCTAAGCCATCCAAACCGTCGGTCAAATTAACAGCATTTGATGCACCAACTAACATAAATAAAATGAAAATCCCATAGAACCATCCCATATCCCATTTGAAATTAAATAATGTTATTTCTAAAACTGAATCACCATTTCCAAATTTTAAATATATATAATAAAAGATAACAGCTACAATAAATTGTAATAATAATTTTTGAATTTCAGTCAAACCTTCACTTTGTTGTTTTTTTATTTTTAAAAAATCATCTAAAAACCCAATTAATGAATAACTAATCATTGTAAATAACACAATTAATAAATTGGTTGAATAACTAATTTTGTTCATAAATAATAGAACTAATGTAGCTAATAAAGTTGCTACAATAAAAATGATTCCACCCATAGTTGGTGTTCCTGATTTTTTTTGATGGTTTTCACCAACATAAATACTAATTCTTTGTCCTACTTTTATTTTTTTTAATAGTGGAACTAAAACTAATCCTAGTAATGTTGCTATAATGAATCCAATCATTAAGGCAAATAAGGATTTGGTTAATATAAGCATAATTTCACTCTCATTTCTAGATATTAATATTATACTACACTATATTTTAAAAACAATTTTTTATATGAAAAATTTACATTTTAATTATTTTTTTGTCAAGAACCCAATAATATTCTAATAACTCCATTTTCTTCTATTTTAGTTCCTGCTTCTG
>CAYVSY010000088.1:0-445 GCA_964454255.1 uncultured Muribaculaceae bacterium | reverse complement strand
ACTGGCTTTTCTATTTTTACCCTTAAATATTCTTCTTTTTCTCCTCTATTTATAGCTAATATTCTGTGGCTCGGAATCTTATCTACTTTTTCAGCGAAATCATAATACATCTCATAACTAGACTTTTCTTCAATTTTAGTTCCTGCTTCTGGAGATTGCATTATAACTACATCTCCGCTACCACTATATTCAATTGAAAAGCCTTTTAGTTCTTTAGTTGCTTCTTTTTTTGCCAATCCTATAACATTAGGAACTGATTTTTCTTTTTTTTCATACCATTGATATTCTTTATTCATACCATCAGTTCTTTTATCAATATTTAAGGCACTTATTGCATCCAACATTATATTTTTAGCTATTGGAGCCGATACTGTTCCCCCATATTGAGTAACTCCTTTTGGATTATCAATTGCAACATATATTACTACCTCTGGTTTATCAGCTG
>CAYVSY010000087.1:0-2751 GCA_964454255.1 uncultured Muribaculaceae bacterium | reverse complement strand
ATTCCATTTCGTTTAACATTTTTAAATCGGGATTTTCAATGGTAAAATACATTATATAACAAGCTAATGTCATAGTTACTGTCGCAATAAGTATCGTCGGATCAATTGATTGCAAAATAATATTAGCAAATAGCATTAGTATTACAGTAAATACTGGTAAATACTTTTTTTCTTTAATTGTTTTTATATTAAATAGTAGCATTATTATCCATGTAACTATATATATTCCTAACATTATTTTTAATAAATCTACTGAACGGCCATAACTATACATTACATTGTTTGTATATAATATATTTATTGGCATAATTATAAAAACAATTGTAATAATAATAAAATATATTATATGTATTGTTTTTAAAAATTTATATTTTTGTTGATATTTTTCATCTTTCTTTATTGTTAATAAAAAAGAATAAATAGAAAATATACTAAACCATATAAATATACATATTATATATATCTTACCTAATAGTAATGATATTATGTTACTACTACCTATTTCTCTAATAAATAATTGCAACGAAATTTCTATAATATAGCTTATTATGTTTGAAATTGTTAAAATTAAAAACATTTTATTTTCTTGCGTTTTTAATCGTTGTTTAGATTTAAATACTAAAAACAGAACAGATATAAATACTAATCCCGTCAACAAATATACAATATTCCACATATTTTTCTCCTATTATTTATTTTGTTTTTTTATATTCTTTATAATTTAATTCATAATTATTATCATTATTTTTAGTAAAATACACTTCTATTTCCTGACTATCAATTACTTTTATATATCCATTTACTTCTGTCATTAGTTTATTTCTATCTTTTTTGGCAGTTGTGGGTGAGCTTTCTATCGTTATAGGATGATTTTTATATCCATCAATTTTTACGTCTTTTGGTAACACTTTAACTAAATCATTATCAATCTTTTCTAAGTATAAATATTGATCTTTTTCCTCAATGTTTTCATTTAAGACAATATGAGCTACAAGTGAATACTTTTTATTGCCAAGTGGCATTGCATTCACCATAGCATCATTAACAAAGCTATGTTTTCTTATTTCATTAGCTATATCAAATAGATAAATATTTTCTCCATTCTGACCAATTATTTTATCATTTTTTCTTCCCCATAAAAACAAAAATCCATTTTCATCAATATCAAATATATCCCCTGTTTTTACCCAGCCATCAGCAATCGTTTTATTTGTTAATTCCTCTTTTTTATAATATCCTTTCATTGCTGTTTTTGTTTTTAACCATAATTCTCCTCTATGACCATAATCAAGTTCTTCTCCATTTTCGTCAAATATTCCAGCATCTACTCCTGGGTATGGAATTCCAACGCCTATCACTGGTCTAGCATTTCTATTATTTTCATTGAAATGTTCTTTTTTGTCAACTGCCGCAACTGAAAACACTTCCGATGCACCAAAACCACTAAATAACGAATATTTTGCACCGCAATCTTTCATAATTTTAGCCCATTTTTCATAATATTTTGGATTTGTCCCTTCACCACCAATTATCCACATATCAGCTCCGCTCATGTCATGATATTTCCCTTTTTGCATGTCATCTTCAACTTTTCTAAAATATGATTCCCATAAACTTCCTGTTGTCAAAGCAACAGCCGGTTTATATTCAACCATTTGATGATAAAATAAACTTTCACTTAATCTAGGATCGTTTATCACTGTCATTCCTTTATATATTGGTAAAAAAAACATACAATTTAATGAGGTAGAAGCAGTTGGTGGTAAATTATTTAAACATTTCTTACCAACATTATAGTTAATTCCGGCATTGCTAGCTTGATATAATTGTGCGATTGCACTTTCATTTGTCGCAATTGTTCCTTTAACAATACCATTAATGGAAGTTCCACTTGAGGATGTTATAAAGGCATTTCTATTTGGTTTAAAATCAACCTTTACTTCTCCTGTATAATAATTTGCTAATTTTTTAGCTTCATCTACCCAAATATATTTACTTTTTTTAGGAACTGAAGAATTATCTTTTTTAGCATTAATATAATTAACAAATTTTACTATTTCTTTTTTGGGATGTATCATTGAATCAGCAGCAGTCGCAACTATTATTTTTTTAAATCTGTTATCTTGAAATACATCCTTTACATTATTCCACATACCATCAAAAATAACAGCAATTTTTGCTTCCGATGTTTCTTCTTCTAAATTTTCTTTTGAAATGGCAAGTTTTAAAAAATATGGTGTTGCACCAATCATGTTTAATGCTAATGTCATAGCACATATATCTGGAAAAAACGGTCCATATATTGGAACTATTTCATCAGAATCAACTCCCATTGCTCTAAATGTTCTAGCCCATACATACACTGATTCTTTAAAATCATTCCTCGATATTTCTTTTTTAAAATATTCTAAAGCTGGAATATCATAATATTCAAATAATGAATTTTCTAATATGTCCCACACTGTTTTATTAGTTGGAAAATTGTTTGCTCTTTCATGTGAGCCTTCATCGTAATATTTTAACCATATTTTTTCTTCAGATGGTTTTAATTTTTTGTTTATTTCTATCATTTAAACTCCTTTCAACATATTTCCCTACATAGTAATTATAGCATTTTAAAATAATAATGTCTATGGTCTTATAAACTTTTGGTTAAAAAGAAAAAGAACCTAAGTTTTCTTAAATATTTCATCTAATTTTTCTGTATATTTTATAGCATTACTTAATAAATTATTTATTATTTGTTTTATA
>CAYVSY010000086.1:0-2815 GCA_964454255.1 uncultured Muribaculaceae bacterium | reverse complement strand
ACCTGTTTTTGTTCGTTTTCTCTAAAACCTCCAATGCATTCTGCTGTTAAAGAATTAAATACAGAATCAGTAAAGAAATAAAGTTTATGATAATTATCTCCTTCTATTAAAGTGTCTTCGTCTGTAAGAGCAAAACGTCTGAAAACATAATTTCCTTCACAACTAAGATAATCGCATGTCCAAATCTGAATACGAGGTTTAACCAATGGAATATACTCATAGTCTTGTGCATTAAGGTTAATGCCTAGTAATAGAGTTAATACAAACCCCAATACTAATTTATAAACATGTGTTTTCATACATTTCCAAAAGGTATATTATTTGTTACATCTGTACCAATAAAAAATCTATTTGCAGAAATAACCCTTTCATTATCCCAATTAACATTTTGGATATATAAATCATTAGGATTATATAAATAAGGAAAATAGCTATGTTTGGTTATTGTTACATTATATGGTTTAGATATATTTTGGAAATTAAAAGAAGATATATCATCTACTTTTTGATAATAAGCTTCTCCATTATCTAAAGCACTCATTACACAAATGGTTTTAATTTTCAATTTCTCCTGGGCAAATACCATAATGAACAATTGCATTAAAATTACTTCCTAATGGCACTTCAAAATTTCCATCTAAAAGAATGTCATCTACTGCTCTAATAATAACATTTGAATTATTAGGGATAGTAGAGTTAGTTAAATGATATGACTTTTGTACGTAATAATCATGATTGATAAAATCAAAATTTTCTTCAATAATATTTTCATTGCATTTTGTTTTGAGTTGGTAATATTTAAAGTCTTTATATTGCCAAGTTGCAGGAAAAATAGAATATTGATTTGGAGGACAATGATAATCAAAATCATCATCTATTTGAAATGTTATATATAAAAACATCGGTATTGATGGTACATAGTTTTTAACATAGCCATCATTATATTTTTTTACAAATTTATTATTTACAATAACGCTAGCTTCTTTAGGCACCCACATACCAGCAATAGTATTGAATCCTTCATCTAAAAAAGTATTTGCAGGTGCTAATCCCCAGTCGGCAAAAGAGAAACATTCCATATTTGTTTTTCGTACTCCACAGGAAAATTGGAAAGGTAAAGCAGATTCACAGCCATAAGGTTCAAAAATATCAAATTCGTGCCATATTTGTGTTTCATTAGGATCAGGACAATAATTCTCTTCCCCACCACCACAATGCAACCAAAATCCTCCCCAATAGCCTCTAGATCTTGGGGGCATTTTTGTGCGTATTTCAAAATAACCATAAGAATAAGCAGGTCTATTTAAAGACCATATCCCTCCAGATACAAATGGTTTACTTTCATCATCCAATATATCAAAATCCGGATTTCTTTCACAAGTTAAATTTAACGTATTATTTGATATTACTGTTTTATCATCAGAATAACATTCTAAACCCCAAGACATATCATGTACTTTCTCCCATAAGGTATTATTAAAACTACTAAAATCATCACTAATTATTAAATTCCAATGTTTAGTATCTTCATGTGGTGTTTGAGCAATTGATACTATATAAAATATTAGCATAATGCCACATAAAACAAATCTTTTTTTCATAATCGATAATATTTATTGTAATACTTTAAACAAAAATGTTCCGTGATATTCTGATTGATAATAATTAGTATCAGGATCATCATTAATAACAATACAATTATTTGTCATAGTGTAAACTCCACTTGTATCAGTTGAAAAAACAAGCTCATAAACGTCATTATAAACACGCATTGAATTATATAGTGGATCTGAAATAATAAAGAAAGTTTTAATGGTTGCTGTACTTTGACCTGTTTTTTGGTAGGTATAGGAAGTGGTGTCTAAGGTTTCTTGTGGAAGACGAAATACTGGATTACTAAGGCTTCCTTCATTAAAAGTAATACAGCGTGAATATCTCCCTTGATTATCTCTACATAAACGTGCAGAAATAAAACTCTCAGGAGAATTACCATAAGTTGCATCTTCAAAACCATCTTCTTCATTGCATGAGAAAAAAACAACCATTATCGCTGAAATAAATAGAGCAAATAATAAATTTAATTTCTTATTCATAAAAACCTCCTTTCTTAATTACAATTTGGATTTCTCACTCCTGCATAAACTGGTTCATTAACCCCCTTATACATGTAGAAAGAATAAATCTTGAATACCGGAGAAGAACTAACCTTAATCCAGCCATAATAATAACAATCCTCTCCCTTAAATCTTACTCCAATATAATCCCCAACTTTAATACTTTCATTTGTAGTTATACTATTTTTCCAATCCCAACCATAATTCAACATATGGTTTTCATAAATAACAGAATATGGTCTTGAAGGCAATGTTATTGGTTGGTATCCTGTTGATACTTCAATATTAGAGGCGATACCTTTTATCTGTACTCCTGGATTAGCGTTTTTTATCATGACATCATTCTCCCCATCCGAATCCATATCTAACTCTATTGACTCTTTCAACTCCTTTGGAGAAGAAAAGTCTCTATAGCAGCATAATCCTTCACAATCATTGCAATAATCTACATCTTCACAACCATAAAAACCTATGATTAGGAATATATAAAGTGTATAAAAAATTCTTTTTTTCATAAACAATTAATCTACTTTGTTAAAATCATGCGTTTTGTTTCTGCCTCTTGTCCATCAATTACCAAAGAATAAACATACATTCCTGCATTTAAAGAAGAACCATTAATTACTACTGAACCAAAACCATTATTATTAAGATTATATGTTAATAATAAATTTCCTTGAAGGTTAAATACATAAATATAA
>CAYVSY010000085.1:0-2822 GCA_964454255.1 uncultured Muribaculaceae bacterium | reverse complement strand
GAGCATCGTCAAACTGACGAAAATGGTTTAACTCGAGGGAGTCTGGGCGATAAATTAACTGATGAGCGACAATGGACTCATCTTAAAGAAAAAACATTCTATGGTTATGATATGGATGAAAGTATGGTGCGCATTGGTTTGATGAATTTAATGATGCACGGAATTTCTAACCCGAATATTGAGCAAAAAGATACATTATCAAAGAAATATGACGAGGATAATTACTTCGATGTAATTATGGCTAATCCGCCATTCAAGGGCAGTATTGATAAGGGTGATATCAACGAATCTCTTTCACTAGCAACCACAAAAACAGAATTATTGTTTATAAATAGAATTATTAAATCTCTTAAGATCGGTGGACGAGCCGGTGTTATTGTACCCGATGGCGTGCTTTTTGGGTCTAGCAATGCGCACAAACAAGCGCGTAAAATGTTGCTCAATGACTGTGAACTTCAAGGTGTCATTTCTATGCCGAGTGGAGTATTTAAGCCTTATGCTGGTGTGAGTACTGCGATTTTGATTTTTACAAAAGGTGGTGAAACGGAGAAAGTTTGGTTTTATGATATGCAATCAGATGGTTATTCTTTGGATGATAAACGAAGCAAAATTAACGGCGGTGGAGATTTGCCTGATATTGTAGAGAAATGGGAAACAAGAAAAGATCAAACAGAAAACAAGTTGAACAGCAAATTTTTCTATGTTAATAAAAGTGAAATAGAAAAAGCAGATTTTGATTTGAGTATCAATCGCTACAAAGTGACGGACTACGAAGAAGTGATTTATGAAGATCCAAAAGTAATTTTAGGAAAGGTTGAAACACTGGAACAGGAAATTGTTGCTGGAATAGCTGATTTAAAAAATTTGTAATTATGAAAAAAGTTAAAATTGGAAATATCGCTAAAATTTTTAATGGCTATGCGTTTAAAAGCACTGAATATTCAGAGGCTGGTTTTCAAGTTATCAGAATAACAAATGTCCAGAATGGTTATATTTCTAATGATAATCAGAAATTTATAGAGTTAAAAAATAAATCCTTAGAAAGGTTTATTTTAAATGAAGGCGATATTTTAATTTCATTGACTGGAAATGTTGGAAGGGTTGGAAAAATTGGAAAAGAAAACTTGCCTGCTGTATTAAATCAACGAGTTGGCAAAGTTATAATTCAATCAAAAGAAGTAATTTCTGATTATTTATTTCATATTTTAAAAAGCAATGCTGTTGAATCTAAGCTAATTGAAAACGCAAAAGGAATTGCACAAAAAAATATCGGCTCTTCAGATATAGAAAATATTGAAATTCCACTTCCATCTCTCGAAGACCAAAAACGTATTGTAAAAATTCTTGATAGAGCGGATGCTCTTCGCGAAAAACGAAAACAAGCCATCGGGCTTTTGGATGAATATTTGAAGTCGGTGTTTTTGGAGATGTTTGGGGATCTGAATGCAAATGATAAAAACTGGGAATTTTTAGAATTTGGGAATTATATATCAGTATTAACTGATTATCACGCAAACGGTAGCTATGAAATTCTTAAAAAGAATGTAACTCTTTTAGATGAACCGGATTACGCTTTAATGGTTAGAACTACTGACTTAGAAAACAATAATTTTGAAAAAGATGTTAAATATATCGATGAACACGCTTATAATTTTTTAGAAAAATCCAAAGTTTACGGAGGTGAGATTATTATAAATAAAATTGGTAGTGCTGGGAAAGTCTATCTAATGCCGCAACTTAATCGACCAGTATCACTTGGAATGAATGCTTTTTTATTGCGATTTAATGATAATGCCAATGTTGTTTTTATGTATTATTTGCTTACATCTCACTATGGCGACACAATAATTCAAAAAAAGGTCAAAGGTGCGGTAACTAAAACCATAAGAAAAGATGCAATAAGAGGTTTGAAAGTTCCAAATATATCGATAAATCAACAGAATAAATTTTCAAATTATTTCATCAAGGTAGACAAACTCAAACAATCAATGCTCTCTCAATCTGTGGAGCTAAAAACTCAATTTCAAGCCTTGATGCAAAAAGCGTTTAAGGGCGAATTATAATTTTTAGGTATGGACGAGATATTTGCACAATATTATGAAGACCTGCTCCGTGCTCAATATAGAGTTTCTGAAGCTGTGCAACAAAATTTACCGAGAGGAACTATTAGAGAAGATTTTTTACGTGATATTGTTTTAAAAAGGAAGGAATCATTACGTGGGAAAAAGGGTATTGTAGCAAAGAATAGAATACAGAGCGGAGAGTGTGATTTAATATTTCATGAGATATCAGCTACTACGACCCCCTTGGGTGATCAAATAATGATAGAGCCTAGATATTGTAAATTAATTTTAGAGGTAAAATCTAATGCAACTGGAAGTGATTTTAAAAAAACAAATTTAAATTTTAAAAGAATAAAGGAAATTGATTTGGATAATCAGCCATTGTGTGGCTTATTCTGCTATAATATCGACTTATTGAAAAAAAATTTAATGAAAAGATTCGCTAATGTTTACAACGAAGAAGTTGAAATGTGGGGACATGATAGTAATTGTGAAATAATGTATCCGTATATAGATTTTGTTGTTTGCTTGTCTTCTGCTGATCAGGAATGTGAGCAAAATAAACAATTTTTTCTTATGAAAGATAAGGAGACTGGCTGGTTTTTCCCGCGAGAAGAATATCCTATTATTAAAAACTTTTTTGCAGTTACTGATAATCTTTGATAATTATTTTTTTGTCTTTTACTATCAACTTGCTCTCTAGACATGCTAAAACCTCACGTTTCTCAAGAATAGAGCCCTCCTTAAGCACATATTTAG
>CAYVSY010000084.1:0-2831 GCA_964454255.1 uncultured Muribaculaceae bacterium | reverse complement strand
TTCTTTTTTTATAATATAATCAATAAAGAAAGAGATGTAAAAAATTGATAATTTAAAACAATTCTTTAAAACAATTTATGATTTAGAAACAATGACTTTAGCTACATCTGATAAAAATATAACAATGAGAACAGTTAGCCCAGTATTTTATAATAATAGTATTTTAATGGTTACACATCCAGAATCAACAAAATATAAACAACTAAAAAAATAATAATTATTATATAAGTATTGGACCATATTTTGCTCAATGCGAAGCAGAATTTTTGGGACATACAATGCTAGAACAAAATACTAAATTAAGAAATGCTTATTCACAAAAATTTACGGATACCTTCTTATAAAATGTTAAAAATGGTGGTAAAAAATCATGATTTATATTATTGAAACCAGTTTTAATTACGGGATAGATCCTTAAAATAAACATTTATAATAATGAAAAATAATTATTACCGTTAGGAATAAGACTATAAAATTTGACAAAACCAAACATTTGTGCTATCATATACAGTCAAAAGAAGGGGGACAATTATGAATATTGCATTCGATTTAGATGGAGTTATAAATGATATGTATGAATGGACCATTACGTATGCTAAACCATTTTTTAAACAAAACTATAATAAAGATATCGTTAATGAAAAAGCATTTCATATTAAAGAAATATTTGATTGTAGTGAAAAAGAAGAAAGAGCATTTTGGAAGAAATATATTTTATTATACTTTACAAAATACCCAGCTCGTAAAGGCGCTAAAGAAGCTTTTGAAAAATTACATGATGAAGGAGATAACGTATATATAATTACATCAAGAATATATACAAACAATCACAATTCAATAGGAAAATTAGCCAGATTTTTAGTTAAAAATTGGTTGAAAGAAAACGAAATTATATATGATAAAATTGAATTTTGTAGTTTAGATGAATATGGAAAAGTAGGCTCTGTTAAAAAATATAATATTGATGTTATTATAGAAGATATGCCCGGAAACATAAAAGTTTTAAACGAATTAACTAATACCATATGTTTTAATAATCCATACAATGAAGATTATGTATGTGATAACGTTTTAAAGGTTGATGATTTTGAAGGCGTATACAAAGAAATTCAAACATTAAAAAAAGGAGATGTAAAAAAATATGTCAAAAGATAAAAAATATGAATTATATAGAATTGCTAGACCATTTATTAAGTATTATTTTTTAAAAACAATGAAGCCAGAAATAATAAATGCAGATGTTATTCCAAGAGAAGGACCAGTAATTTTTGCAGGGAATCATTTAAACGCTTTAGACCAAATGCCAGTCATATGTTCAACTAATAGAATGATTCGTTGGATGGCTAAAAAAGAATATTTTGATGGACCATTTGGATTTGTTTTTGAAAAAGCAGGATGTATTTCAGTTGATAGAAAAAATAACCCAGCACCAGCTTTATTAGAAGCTGTTCGTTATTTAAAAAAAGGCGGAGCAATTGGACTTTTTCCAGAAGGGACAAGAAACAAATATGAATTATCGAAAATAAAAATTGAAAAACTAGAAAATGAAATGTCTAATTTAAAACACCAAGAAAAATCACCAAGAGAATATTTAGAAAAATTAAATATTTTATTAACTGAATTAGAAGCAGCAAAAAGATTATTTGAAAAAGTAAAAGCAGATCAAATAGAAAATAAAATTGAATATAATGAAGATGAAATGTTAGCTCCATTTTTTACAGGAGCTGCCTTTATGGCAAAAAAAGCCAATGCAACCATTATTCCATTTGCGATTACAGGAGACTTTGAAAAGGGAAATGATAATTTAATATTAAGATTTGGACAACCATTTAAAGTAGAAAACTCACTAGATGAAGCCAATAATCAATTAAGAGAACAAATAATAGAATTAATTAAAGAAAATAAAAATCAAAAAGTTAAAACAAAATAGGGGGATTTATGGAATTTAGAATGTTAAATTATAAAGAAAGACAAAATTTAACTAATGAAGAATTAAAACAGTATTTTGTTGATTTAAGAAATTATTATTTAAATCAAGAATTTGATGAGAAAAAGTTTGAAGAAAGTGAGAAATATTGTTTAAATTTTTATAAAAAAGTAAAACCATTTTTTAATCAATTTTATAAACCAATAATAATAGGCAAAGAAAATGTTCCACAAGAAAACGGGTTGATTTTTGTATCTAATCATACACATGGCCTAGACCCTCTTTTAGCATTAATCAATCTTGAAAAAAAGCCAATGCATTTATTAGCTAAAGAAGAAGTTTTAGATATTAAAAAAGGTCCATTTAAAATAGGCCCATTATATAAAAAACTAGGGAGTGTCTTTGTTGATAGAAACAGTGATGAAAGCAAAAGAAAATCCAAAGAAGAATTAATTAAAATTATTCTTCATGATGGAAGCGTTATAATTTATCCAGAAGGAACAATAAATAAAACAAGTAAAATGGTTTTGTCTTTTCAAAAAGGTGCTGCATCAATAGCTCAAATTACAGGACGACCAATAATTCCAGTAACTGTCACAAATGATTATAGACATAATGAACAACCAATTGTTATATATGACAAACCAATTAATGTTAATGAATTAGATGATCTAGCTAAAGTAACCGAACACTTAGAAGATGTGATTTCTACTAACATATGGGAAACAATGGAAATTAACCAAAATAAAAGAAAAGTTAAATGAAATGCACCCTTTAGAGTAGACACCAATAAAAAAGAGGTTTAAATTAAGTGGTATAATACACTTTCGAAAGGAGGTGTATTTTTTATGGCTAAGAAAGGACAAATATTTAAATCATTTAGTAATGAAGAAAGAACAGAAAT
>CAYVSY010000083.1:0-2905 GCA_964454255.1 uncultured Muribaculaceae bacterium | reverse complement strand
TGTGGAACTTCATGTAAAAATGTTCTATGCACAACTCTTTCTTGTGGAGTTTCCATCATTTGATTTTGGCAGCATCCTCCGGGCATCCCACCACCATAATTAACATCCATAGTATTTGTGTTCATATTTGCATTTTGATTAGTTATGTTAATATCAAGATCACCATATTGCATACCATCTCTAAGCTCATTATTATAAAACATTATATATTCCTCCTATCTACAATTATAATATGCCTTTATGTATAGACGAGATAATATATTTGTCTATAATAATTATTGATTTTTCCTAATATCGTGTCCTATTTGAATTATTTCAGAAAAACCTACAAAAAACATTCCAGATATAAATGTCGTAATTAAAATAGTAATAAACGCGACGAATACATTATTCGTATTTGTAAATAAACAGGCAATACTAATTAAAATACCTAAAACGATTTCAAATACACCTATTATTTTTAATGTTCTAGCTACGCCATTATATTCATTTATCCTTTTTTTAAATTTTTTGATTTTTTCAGGTAACTTGTCAATTAATATTCCACAATTTAATTTTGGTAAATTATATTTTTTAATATCTTTTTTATTTTCTTCAAAATATTTATCAATTATTTTTAATAATTTATCATATAATTTAGATTCACATTGTTGCACTTCAAAATATTTATTAGATAGTAAAATTAATAAATCATTATCATTAATTTTTTCTTTATATATTTGAGATAATATATTATAAGTTTCTAATACTTCCAACAAATTATCGCTGATATACACATCATTATTATTATTTTTTATTATTTCATTTAAACTTTCTTTCATTTTTCCTCCTAAAATGGCATTTTGAATGAACCGCTTTTCATTTGTTTCATCATAATTTTCATATTATCAAATTGTTTTAATAATTTATTTACTTCCATAACGCTTGTTCCAGATCCTTTTGCAATTCTTTCTTTTCGACTAGCTTTTAAAATGTCCGGATTTTTTCTTTCCATTGGTGTCATAGATAATATAATTGCCTCAATATGAGCAATTTGTTTAGGATCTATATTAATATTTCCTAATTTACTAGCTCCTGGTAACAATTTAATTATATTTTCTATTGGACCTAATTTTTTTATTTGTTTCATTTGACTTAAAAAGTCTTCTAAATCAAAATTACCTCTATTAAATTTTTTAGATATTTTTTTACTTTCTTCTTCATTTATATCATTTTCAACTTTTTCAACAAGGCTTAAAATATCTCCCATTCCTAAAATTCTACTGGCCATTCTTTCAGGATAAAATTCTGTTAATCCATCCATTTTTTCACTTACACCTATAAATTTAATTGGTATATTAGTTAAATGACGAACTGATAAAGCCACACCGCCTCTTGTATCACCATCTAATTTTGTAAGAATTACTCCAGTTAAATTTAATTTTTTATCAAATCCTTCTATTACATTAATTGCATCTTGCCCCATCATAGAATCAATAACTAGAATTGTTTCATTTGGATTAATTTCTTTATTTATATTAATTAATTCTTCCATTAGTTCTGAATCAATATGTAATCTACCTGCTGTATCAATTAAAACATAATCAAAATTATTGTCTTTTGCATAATTTATTCCATTTTTAGCAATAGTAACCGGATTACTTTTTTCTTCACTATAAACTTCTATATTTAATTCTTTTCCTATTTGAATTAATTGTTTAATAGCAGCTGGTCGATAAACATCACATGCAATTAATAAAGGTTTCTTACTATTTTTTTTGCGAAGTAAATTAGCTAATTTACCTATAGTAGTTGTTTTACCTGAACCTTGTAAACCAACTAACATTGCTATTGTAAAATTTTTTTTAATAATTAATTCACTTTTTTCTGTTCCCAATAGTTTTGTTAATTCTTCTTTCATTATTTTTACAAGAACATCACCAGGTGATAGACTTTTTTTAACTTCTTCGCCCAGTGCTTTTTCTTTAACAATATTGGTCCATTCCTTTACTACTTTATAATTAACATCAGCTTCCAGCAATGATAATCTTATTTCCCTCATCATATCATCAACATTTTCTTCTGTTATTTTGCCATACCCTTTAATATTTTTTATAACTTTTTGAAGTCTTTCACTTAAATTTTCAAACATAATATCACTCTTTCTAATTTAATTATACTATATTTTTTATTTTTTTTATTAAAAAGGTTGATTTTTTTAAAAATAATTAATATAATAGTTAGTGTTGAATGCAGATGTAGTACAATGGTTCGTATGCGGCCTTGCCAAGGCTGAGATGCGGGTTCGATTCCCGTCATTTGCTCCATTGGGAAATCTGTTCGAACTTTTATAGTTTGAACTTAATATAGAAAAGTATCAATTTCTAAATGAAGTTGATATTTTTTTGTGTTAAGAAAGGATTTGCTTATGATTAATATTATTAGTAAACCATTAGAGTTTGATTATGAATTAAAAAAGAAAATTGAGTTTATATGTGATTTTTGTAATACTAAACCAAAGATAATTAATGGAAACATAAGAAATATAGAACATACTAATCTATCTTATATTGAACCACATAGAGTTATTATTAAAGGAATAACTTTTCTAGCATTTAATTATTCTAAAATATTATATATAAATAATTTATCAAACTCTATCGAGATAAAAGATTTAGAAGATTTTATAAAGAAACTTAAATAATAATTATAATATCAACTTCACTAATACTACTATTCCCTAATCAGGGAATTGACAAATCTAAAAAAAGTGATATTATAAATAACCAATGAAAGAGGTATACTCTAGAAATGGAGGTACATCTATGAGAATAAAACATAATATATCAAAATTA
This sequence comes from uncultured Muribaculaceae bacterium, assembly GCA_964454255.1. Taxonomy (GTDB): domain Bacteria; phylum Bacillota_I; class Bacilli_A; order RF39; family UBA660; genus CAYVSY01. The sequence continues at coordinate 71 of CAYVSY010000083.1, read as the reverse complement.
TATAATATTGAATTTTTTGAGGAGTCAGTAGTATTTAGACTTTATTAAATACTATTGTCTCCTCTTTTTTA
>CAYVSY010000082.1:0-2919 GCA_964454255.1 uncultured Muribaculaceae bacterium | reverse complement strand
TGGTTGATAATAATCGTAATATGATACAAAGTATTCTACTCTGTTTTCTGGAAATAATTCTTTAAATTCAGAATAAAGTTGTCCCGCAAGCGTTTTATTATGAGCTAAAATTAACGTTGGTTTTTGAACGCTCTCAATAACATTAGCCATTGTAAAAGTTTTACCACTTCCTGTAACCCCCATTAATACTTGGTTCTTCTTGCCTTTATTAATTCCATCTACTAATTCTTTTATTGCTTCTGGTTGATCACCACTTGGTTTATAATTTGATACTAATTTAAACATATTGCCTCCTTGTAATAATTTCGAATTTTTAAATAATATTTTTGTATAAATTAGATTTTATAACTTTTTTTCATCTATTAAAATTCAAGCACATCTACCATTTGTCTAGTCATGCCAAATACATTTATTTTTTTTATCTTTTTAAATAATCACAACATTAACAATAACAAACATTTACTAAATTGTCAATATCAATCAAAACATTTGTTCGTAAATATAAAAATATAAAAACAAGAAAACGATATAAATCGTTCTCAATTTTTTAATATAAATAATTATTCTCCAATCGATCCAATAATAGTTACAATTGTCCTACCTACATCTGTTTCAGAAGCTGCCGGAACAGAAATTGTTTTAATAATTGAAGTTGGTAATATTAACTTATTATCAGCATCCAATGAATAATCAGTTGTTTCAAAAGTTGTTTGAACTCCGTTAGTTTTCACTCCAATCGATTCTATAACAAATTCTTCCGGCAAATTATCTTCAATAACAATATTTGTCGCTTCAACATTTCCATAGTTTTCTAACTGAAATATATATGTCAACGTATCACCAGCAGAAATTTGTCCTTTATCGACAGATTTTTTAATTCTAACATCAGCATAATTAGCCTTAGGAATAGTTACACTTGATGAAGAATTAACAGTAACAGTTGGCCCAGAAATAGAAGTTTCATGTCCCACAACTGTTGCCGTATTTGTAATTTCTGTTATATCTGTATTAATATCACCAATAACTTTTGCCACATAACTTAAAACAACAACTTCACCTGATTTTAATGTATCGGGAATAGCCATCGTAAGTGGTGCAACACTTGTTGGTGTAATTTCGCTTAGCACACCATTTTTTAATATTTTAGCACTACCGATTATATAATTAAGAAGTCGCGTTGTGTCACCGCCAAGATTATCTTGAACAGAAACTGCAAATATTGGTTCTGTTCCACTATTTTCAATTCTAATACCAAATGTTAAATTTTCTGATGGTCTCCAATTTAAATTATGAGTTGTTTTTTCAACATTCAAACTATAGTTTTCATTTAATAACGTTGTTACTACATTAGAATTAATAGAATCAGTTATTGTCCCATATCTATATGTTAAATTTGCTGAATTATTAATTGCCTTTACCATTTTTACCTCCTTTCATATAAAATATCTTTTACATTAATAATATATGGCAATTAAAAAAAAGTAGCCATTAACATTGACTACAATAAATATATTATTTTTTAAATACTATTAATTTACTAAATAAGTAATTTAATACAAAAACAATTCCTTGAACCAACACTTTAGCTATCCTATCATTAATACTAATAATATCAACTAAAATATACATACATAACAAATCTATCCCTAAGGATAACAAACGACATAAAACAAATTTAAAAAAGTCTTTAAAACTATTATTTCTATTTTGAAATACAAATCGACTATTTATATAGTAAGCAAAAATAACTGCCACAATCCAAGATAAAATCGTTGAAACTTCATAATTAATATTAATATTTCTAAAGATATTATAACTAAGTATACTGATTAATGTAGTTAAAACTCCCGCAATTACATATCTAATAACTTTTTTATTTAATATTTTCATTCTGATTCCTCACTTATTACATATATTAGTCTTTCTCTAATTTCCATCACAACTTTTGAAAGATATAAACCTGACATTATTGATAAAATACTATTATTAAATAATATGCCTACTATTTTTAATAATCAATAATATAAAATAGAAAGAACATCAGTTATCGCTATTTTTAAAATATCAATAAATTTTTTATTCATTAAAGCAACTAAATATGTTTCATCAAACCAAGAATTAGTATGAAAAGTTCCTAATACTATAAATATCAATCCTATACATATTAAAATAATATAATATTTTTTATCCTTCATAATTTAATTTATTTCAATTAATAATTAATTTTTTTAAATCTATAATTAATATTAGCTTTTTTAGCTTGAGACATTAATTTTCTAGTAGCTAAAGTATATTTAATCCCATCTTTAATAAAATGCGTTCCACATTGTCTAAATTCAAAATTAACCTTTTTGTTTAAACATTGATTTCTAATATCTAAAACCCAATCATAATTTAATTCTCTAGCGTTATAATCTGATTCTCCACCTACTACAACTAATTCAATATCATCAAGATATTTTAAAATATCTATTTTTTCTAATAATGGCTGAATAGTAATACACTTATGTTTAATTGGTAAATTCTTAAAAAGCGATAAACGATACAAAGCAGTTTTTTGATTTTCAACTGTGCAACATACAACAACATTATCATATCCACAATCCCAATCACTAGGAATAACTTTAAGAAATCTGTCTATTCTTTTAGTAAGAAACAAAAAAGTTATATCTTGCCTTTGTTTAATCATTTCAAAACATTCTAGACGCCAATCATCAGCTTCTTCAATTAAAAAATCTGTTTTAAAGCATAAATATACTAATCCCGATTTCATTTTATACGAACCATCTTTTTTCTTTTCAATTGGTTTATAAAAATCTTTTGTTTTAGCAATGTTATTTGTATCAATATTTCTCTTTAAATCGCCTTTATGAATATAACAATATTTACAACCATCACTACACTTTTTACATCCACGCC
>CAYVSY010000081.1:0-2943 GCA_964454255.1 uncultured Muribaculaceae bacterium | reverse complement strand
GATTTCTGAACTTTTACTTCATCAATTATATTGGTGGAACATTTATTTCTGAAGCTTGTTTCATAGTCTAGTAGAAGCTTTTCACCAGAGGCATATTGTTCTTGAGTTATAATTTCCTTTTCATAAAGTTTTAAGAGGTCATTTGGTCTTCGTTTGATTGGTTGTCTGCTATTCTGATTAGCTTTATTTGATTTTTTATTATTGCTATTGTTGTCATCATTGCTACTTTCATAAACGATTCTATCTTCGTTTATTCTTACCCTTTGATTTTTTAATAATTTATTTTTCTTTTTAGTCATTTTGAACCTCGCTTGATTTAAAAGAATTATTGATACTAGTTAATGTCTTAAGTTCTATTTTATTTATATTTGGATTAGCTTCCTGCCATACTTCTTTTATACCTTTCTTTATGAAATAATATTCACCATTAACATTTTTAACTCTGGTCCCGTTCATAAAGTTTTTTACTATGTAATCAGCTACAAATTCGGTTGGTACAGATAGCAAAACATAATTGTCTTTTTCTTGAATAAGGAATACATCTTTAAACCAACTATTAAATGTTGCAGTGCTAATCTGTTTTTGAATTTCATTTTTAAAGTAAATGAAATGTTTGTTTGAATTATTTTTCTCAATGGTTTCTTTTAGTTCTTTGCTTATATTGAGAAGCAAATTGGTGTCATTTAACTTTTCTTTACATTTTCTAATCCAATTGGGAAGCTTTGGAAATGTTTTGTATTCTCTTAATAATTCATCTCTAACTTCAACAATTATTTGATATTTATAAAACGACAGGCTTTTACAAAATGAATTAATAATCTCATCATCATAATTTACACCATAATAATGCATGACAGGTTTTAATATCTCAAAATAGATTTTTTCTCTATATAATTGGACTTCTTTAGGTAATAAGGAATTAAACATATAAATTATTCCTCCTTGCATGAATTGTCCAAGCTATTGCCTTCTTTACCGAATAAAATCTCTTTTTCCTCATCTGTTAATTTTGCAATTACTTCATCATCAATAATCGGTGTTCCATTCTCTTGCCATTTTGTAATCTTTGGCAGAATTGTTTTAAAATTTTGATTTAAACATTCTGGCAACAGAGATTCATTATAATCACCATTATGAGTTTTTTTATATTCTTGCTCTAGTTTATATTTTGCTTCATTGTATTTGTTCTGTATTTCCTGCTGTTTCTTTTGTTTAAATTCATTTGTTTGTTTTTCTAGTTGCTTATTAATCCAAGATAATGGATCAATTATTTTTCTCTCAATAGCTTCTTTTATAAATCTTAAAACATCAAATCTTGAATTTGTCTTTAACCATTTACCAATAATTCTTCTAGCTTCTTTATTTTCAATTTTGTTTGTTTCATTTAAAAGCATTACTCCAAAACCAAATATTTGTTTATTGATTTCTTTTTCTGATTTAATTGCTTCAGCTTGAATTTTAGAGGTTAAATAGTTTTTTTCCTGCAACAGCTCTTTATTTTCTACATTCTTTATATTCTCTTTTTGTAGTTCCTCATTCTGTCTAATCAATTCTTCAATATCATCTAAAGAATTTAAACTTTTAAATAAAGTTTTATTATTTTCAGAAAATGTTTCATTTTCTAATAAAGATTTATCTTTATTGTTATTATTTATATTATTAAGTGTTTTATTATTATATATATTAGAGCCTAGAAGTTTACTTCCACTCTCATTAGAAGTTTGCTTCGGTTCAGACTGGAAGTTTTCTTCTAGTCTAATTTTAATTATTCTTTTTCTACCATTAAAATCTATTTGTTTTATAAAACCAAACTTCTTAAGTCTTGCAATTGCTGTTGTTATTGTCCTTTCTGTAACACTCAAAAACTCGGAAAAGTATCTATTACTTGCAAAACAACCTTGTCCGTCATCAAGACTATCTATTTCTATTAATAGTATCTTTTCTGTCCAATTAAGATTTTTATTCAAATAAACACTTTTAGGAATCCAGATTCCCTTAAAATTCCTTGTAATCGGATTATTTATTTTATTTACCATACCTATTATTTCACTCCGATTTATTAATCTCTTTTAATAATTTTTATTGATTGATTTTGTTGATTTGATGTTTCAAATTTGATTTGATTATTTTGCTCTTTGTCGTTTTGCATTTCCCTAAGTTTAATCAATGAAAATCTCTTTTTAATTTGTGGTCTTTCAGACAATTCAGATAATCCTCTATAAAATTCAACTTTTATAATTGATCCGTCATCTTCAAGATATTGAGTTAAATCATCATTGTATTTATCCATTTCCTGCAATGGTTCAGAATTAAAATAATTCACAGCTTTCTTGTATAATGATTCAATAGTAGCTTTATACTTAAGGTCTATAATGCCATCTATCCACTTCTTTCTATAATTAGACTTTTCAAACGCAATAGAAGCTTGCTCTTGTATTTTAAACAAATCTTCAGCGGAGAATGTTAAAAGCTTTGATATTGGTGTTTTATCTAAAATATCAAATGAAAATTCTTTTTCTATTTTACTATTTTTTGCCATTAAATAATTAATTATTAACATAATCATTTAATGGAGTGAAAATAAAAAGTGTCAGATAAAATTTTTCTGCATCGTATTTTCAATACTTTATAGGTATGTTTATATGTATGTTTTTATTAACACTTAAACAATATATTGGAAATATTTATAGCTTTTCTTTATTTTTATTCTATATTTCTTTTTCCAATATCTCCTTTATTTTATGTATTTTTCTATAGATGGTGTCCCTTGATAAATTAAGTTCTTTTGCAATCTCTGTCACATTCTTATCTTGCAACATACGACACAAATCTTTTAATTCGTCAGGTAATTTATCTATAGCATTTAAAAGCTTTTCCTTTTGATTAAGTTTATAATACTCTTCAAATGTATTAGCACTTTTGTCTTCAATCAAATCTATAATT
>CAYVSY010000080.1:0-2990 GCA_964454255.1 uncultured Muribaculaceae bacterium | reverse complement strand
ATGAAGAAAATTATTTTATTTATAACATTGTTATTTTTAACTTGTTTATCATATGGTATCGAAATACCAAAACCTAATGGTTATGTTTCTGATTATGAAAATTTATTTACATCAGAACAAAAACAAGAATTAACCAACATCTTAACAGATTATGAAAAAGCAACAACCATTGAAATTGCAATTTTAACTGTTTCTGATTATGGTGATGATATATTTGATTTTGCACAAGAAACGGCAACAAAATGGGGTATTGGTAAAGATAGTACAAATAATGGTTTATTGATAGTAATTAGTAAAAATTATAAAAAATGGAGAATTCAAACTGGTTATGGTTTAGAAGGTTATTTACCTGATGGTTGGCTAAAAGGAATCGGTGATGAAACAGCAGAAGATTATTTTAAAAATGATAATTTTTATGATGGAACTATAAATATCATAAATGAATGTAAAACAAGAATTGAAAAAGAAGGTGGATATAACTATGATAATAATAAATTATTAAGTGATAAAAATAAAAAACACACAAAGAATATTATTATGGTGATTATTACTATAGTAATAGTAATTATTATATTGTGCTTTGTTTTTCCAGACACATTTGGATTATTAGTTTTTTCACTTATATTTGGTGGTGATGGTGATAGCGGTGGCTTCGGTGGCGGTGGCGGTGGCTTCGGTGGCGGTGGCTTCGGTGGCGGTGGTGCTGGTGGTAGTTGGTAATAAATATTAATTAAAAATATTAATTAAAAATAAATAAATAAATTATGAAAAAAAGTTTGTTAGTATTAGGAATTGGATTATTGGTAATATTTCTTATTGGTTCATGGATGGTAGGAAAATATAATACCTTAGTAACAAAACAAGAAGCAGTTAATACAGCCTGGTCGCAAGTTGAAAATGTATATCAACGAAGAATGGATTTGATTCCAAACTTGGTTAATACAGTAAAAGGTTATGCAAACCATGAAAGTCAAACCTTAATTGGTGTAATTGAAGCTAGGGCAAAAGCAACACAAACAAAAATTGATCCTAGTAATATGACAAGTGAACAACTAGCACAATTTAGTGATAATCAACAAGGATTAAGCAGTGCTTTGGGTAAATTGATGGTTGTAATGGAGCAGTATCCTGATTTGAAAGCAAATCAGAATTTTTTGGAATTACAAGCACAACTTGAAGGTACTGAAAATCGGATTGCTGTTGAAAGAAAGAAATTTAACGATGTCGCACAAGATTATAATACGTATTTGCGTAGATTTCCAACAAATATTATAGCTGGTATATTTAGCTTTGATAAATATCCATATTTTAAAGCAGAAGAAGGTTCAGAAAAAGCACCAACTGTTGTTTTTTAATATATAAAAAATGGGGGATTATTTCCCCCATTTTTTAAAAAAATAATATTAAAAAATGAAAATTCATAGATTAAATGTAATTTTAAAAAATTTATCAAATCATAAATACAAATATGGATTTATAAAATATTTATCAACATTAAAATTTGAAGATTTTGAATATTTATTACATCATTATTTGACAACGATAGTTAGATTAATGTTGCGATATAAAAATAAAAAAGCTAATTTTTTAAGTAAACAATGGTTTATTAATAAAAAAATTAATTCAAAATATCGAAAGATTGCAAAGGCTTTTTATGATGCAAATTTTGATTACTGTATTAAAATTGATGAAAAAATTCAAAAAGAAGATAAACAAATAATAGATTTATTGAATAATATACGTGAAAATCAAACTATATTAGAAAATTTAGAAAAAGTTCAAATATATTTAACAGATATGAAAAACGACAAAGAAATTGTTGAATTTGCATCATTAGCAATTTCTACAATTTTTGTTAAACAAGAATTGGGAAAATTATATGAAGAAATTGGAAAATTAAACAAGCAAAAATAATATATATATCAAAAAAAATTAAAAAAATGAAAACAATCGTAATTGAAATTAGAGCTTCAGAAGGAGGTAATGATTCTAAGTTATTGGTTAAAGATTTAACTAACATTTATTTAAAAAGTTGTCGAAACAACAATTATACTTTTAACGTAGTAGAAAAAGATAGCATTACCAATATTTGAATTACTGGCCACAAAGTTTCCAAATTCTTCGGAAACGAAAGCGGATCACATTGCTTTGTCCGCATACCACCAACAGAAAAAAATAATAGAGTACAAACAAGCATAGTTACAGTTGCAATAATGAATTCTGAAAAAGAATCAGAATTTGTATTGAATCGTAATGAAGTCACCAAAAAATACATTAGAAGTTCAGGTGCTGGTGGTCAAAATGTTAATAAAGTATCATCTTGTGTTCAATTGACACATATTCCAACTGGAATCCAAGTTAAAGTTCAAGATACTAGAGATCAATATAAAAATGAAATTTTAGCCTGGGAAAGACTGACTGAAAAATTAAAATCTATAAATGATCAAAAATTGTATGAAAATACTAAAAATTATAGAAATAATCAGATTGGGGATGGTAGTCGTGGAACAAAAAGAAGAACATATCGACTTAGGGATGATATTGTAATTGACCACATTACAGGAAAAACATGTAGATGGAAAGATTTTTTGAAAGGTAATATTGAATTATTGTTTTAATATAACTCATTTTTAATAATATATAAAAATAAAAAATAATTATGAAGTACATTTTAACTATTTATATTAACGATTCAACAAAAATTGTAATACCAACAGAATACGAAAAAGAATATGATCTTCGTACAGATGTTTCTAGAATTGGTAATAGTGGATTGTGGAATAAAAATGATATTAATGATTTCACATTTATTCCTGCACATAAAATTGAAAAAATTGATATTAAGAGTTATTAAAAATATAGAAAAATATGACATCAATTGAATTGATAAATGTCACACATTCTAACTTTTTTCCTAAAAACATTAAAATTGTTTATTTCTTTTAATGAAACTCGATAACTCAGTTTCGAATTTTTTATTAAATCAAATA
>CAYVSY010000079.1:0-3006 GCA_964454255.1 uncultured Muribaculaceae bacterium | reverse complement strand
ATTTAATAATTATTGATCGTTCAGAAATAACCGAATCATATTATTATAAAAAAATTTCCAAAGAAGAATATTAAAAAAATATTTTTAAGATTATTGACAAAGTATTATGTTAATAGTCTTTTTAACTTATATGAAAGTTTATCTATGAAGTAAAAAGAAGTAAAAACATTGAGCACAAAAAAGTGTTCAATGTTTTTATTAGATTATTGAAGAAAATTATTATTCTTCATAATTATAAACTTTACCTTTAAAATCTATATAATAAATTGTAATTAATTTGCTGGGACACTTTCACAATTTCTATCTTGTAAAATAATGACCATAGATATTAAAAATAGTAAAAATTAAATGTTTCTATGCACCACCAATGAATTTAAATTTAATAGATAAAGATTGTTCTTTAGAGTGTTTAATACCATAATAATTACAAAATTTACTTTTTCAAGTGTAAGGAACCAATTTTTTATTGTCAGAAATAGGACATTTATATAATGAAAAGCCTAAAGAAGGAGATTTACATTTAATTATTATACTATCATTCCTAATAGTAACATTTTTTATAACAATATTCCTATAATTAGTCAAATCTAAAAAATAATCCCAATAATCAGAAAAATGTTTTTTATAGACCAATAAATTTTTTTAAGATAAACATTAAACAATTCTTTTTTATTCTTTTTTTATTTTATAAATAAGTTAAATTATTAATTTAAAAAGAAACATAGTATATTCAAATTTAAATATATTACTAACAATATTATATTATTAAAAAAATAATATTATTAATACAATTTCTTCCAAAAGTATTGACGCAAACATTTGTTCGTGGTAAAATGAAAAAGTAAATATTTTATTAAAAATGTGGTATAATACTACAAGAAAAAAAGGAATGATATTATGAATGAAATTATAATAAAGGGTGCTAGAGAAAATAATTTAAAAAATATCAACATAACATTACCAAAAAATAAGTTAATTGTTATGACTGGTGTCAGTGGAAGCGGGAAAAGTAGTTTAGCGTTTGATACAATATATGCCGAAGGTCAAAGAAGATATGTTGAAAGTTTAAATGCTTATGCAAGACAATTTTTAGGTGGTTCAGAAAAACCAGATGTTGATAGTATCGAGGGATTATGTCCAAGTATTAGTATTGATCAAAAAACAACTAATAAGAATCCGCGATCTACTGTTGGGACTGTAACTGAAATATATGATTATTTACGATTATTATATGCACGAATAGGTAGTGTTTATTGTCCTATTCATAAGAAAAAAGTAACTAGTCAAAGTATCGAAGAAATGACTAATCAAATACTAGAATTACCAGAAAATACTAAAATAAGAGTTTTAAGCCCAGTTATATATGGTGATAAAGGAACTCATATTGAAATATTAAATAATTTACGAAAAGAAGGGTATATTAGAGCTCGAATAGATAATAATGAAGTAGAATTATCATCTGAAATATCGTTAGAAAAAACGAAAAAACACAACATTGAAGTTGTTGTTGATAGATTAATAATAAAAGAAGACATTAGAAGTAGATTGTATGAAGCAATTGAAACAGCCTCTAAATTATCTGGAGGAAAAGTAGTCATTGATGTTCTTGGTGATAAAGAAATAATTATGAGTGAAAAATATGCGTGTCCCGATTGTGACTTTTCATTACCAGAATTAGAACCGCGTATGTTTTCTTTTAATGCTCCATATGGTGCTTGTCCTGATTGTAATGGGCTAGGAATAAAACTTAAAATAGATGAAGATTTAATTATTCCCGATAAAAATAAATCTATTAATGAAGGCGCCATTGTTGCAATAAATAATAATGATACAAGCAATATTACTTCAACTGAATTAAATGCTGTATGTAAATATTATAATATTGATATGGATAAAAAAATAAATGAATTATCAAAAGAAAAATTAAATATAATCTTATATGGTTCAAAAGATGAAATAGAATTTAACTATACAGCTAAAACTGGTTCTAGTCGAAAATATAAAAATTATTATGAAGGAATAATTAATAATTTAGAAAGAAGATATGTTGAAACAAAAAGCACTTGGATTAGAGAATGGATAGAACAATATATGATAGAAAATGTTTGTCAAAAATGTTCCGGAGCAAGACTTAATGATTCAGTTTTATCAGTTTTAATAAATAATAAAAACATTTATGAAACAACTAAATTAAGTATAAAAGATCTATACAATTTTATTACAAATTTAAAACTTACTAAAACAGAACAAGAAATTTCTGATTTAATTATAAAAGAAATAACATCGAGAGTAACTTTTTTACTTAATGTAGGACTTGAATATTTAACCTTAAATAGAACAGCTTCTACTTTATCAGGTGGAGAAGCACAAAGAATTAGATTAGCTACACAAATAGGTTCTAAATTAACAGGTGTTTTATATGTATTAGATGAACCAAGCATTGGCTTACATCAAAGAGACAATCAAAAATTAATTGATTCCATGTTAGAAATGAGAGATTTAGGAAATACCTTAATTGTTGTTGAACATGATATGGATACTATGCTTCAAGCCGATTATTTGGTTGATATTGGACCAGTAGCTGGCAATAATGGTGGATATGTTGTAGCTGAAGGAACTCCTCAAGAAGTTATGAATAACGATAAAAGTATTACAGGAAAATACTTAAAAGGAATATTAAATATTGATGTTCCAACAAAAAGAAGAAAAGGTAATAAAAATTTTATAGAAATTAAAGGTGCTAAAGAAAATAATTTGAAAAATATTAATGTTAAATTTCCTCTTGGAACATTTATTTGTGTAACAGGTGTAAGTGGTAGTGGAAAAAGTAGTTTAATTAATGAAATATTATATAAAGCGGTAACATCTAAAGTATATAAAAGCAAGGTAAAACCAGGGCAATATAAAACTATTTTAGGATTAGAAAATATCGATAAAGTAGTGCAAATTAGTCAAACTCCAATAGGCCGAACACCACGAAGTAATCCAGCTACTTATACTGGTGTA
>CAYVSY010000078.1:0-3110 GCA_964454255.1 uncultured Muribaculaceae bacterium | reverse complement strand
GGAGACTGCTGAAAAAGTAGTTAAAATAAAAACTGGTAATTAGAATATATTTTCTAACTATCAGTTTTTTGATAAATTTTTATAAAAATAGCTAAATATAGATATCTTTTACTCTATATTTCCGTTTTGTTCCGCATTTAATTTAATTATTCTTTTAATATTCGCTAAAAAGAGCGTAGTTGCCCCTTGTATTGTAATTCCGAGTTTTCCACAGGCATTTGCATTTCCATAATCATAATTATTTTTTAATTCTGCATTTTTCGCTTCAATTTTGTATCTTTCACTATATAAGTTTTTGAATTCTTCCGTTTTCATATAATCCATATGTTGTATATGTGTTTCATTTTTTATTCTAACACTATAAGTTTTAGTTTTAGAATTTTCTTTATAACATCCTTCTTTAAATGGGCAATGTTTACATTTTTCCACGTCAAAATAATAGCACTCTACATTTGTACCATCCTTTTTACTTCCAGATTTCACCTTTTTTATTGCCATATTACCTGCTTTACAAATATACATTCCTGCATCTTTGTTATATTCGAAATCGTCTTTATTTTTACCACTACCATGAGTTATACTTTTACTTAATTTGCTTACATTCTTTATATTCTTTTCGCTACAATAATTTAAATTATCTTTTTCTGAATATGCACCATCACCTATAATTGCTTCTACTTCTATTCCTGATTGTTGGCTTTTTTCAATTAAATCTATTAATTCTTTTCCATCGGGCTTCTCTCCGGTTGTTATCTTAGCTGCGGTTATTATTCTTTCTGGTGTCATTGCAATATGTGTTTTGTATCCAAAAAATGACGTATCCGCTGTTTTGTGTCCTATTTTGGCATCCCGATCTTTTGAATATTCTAATTCAACTTCTGTATCATTCATTGTTTCTTCTAGATAATCTACTTGTTCCTTTATCCCTGGCAATTTTGTAAATCTTTCATCTTCTTTTATTATATTTAATAATTCTTTTGTGTATTCAATTTGATCTTCAAGAATTCCTGATATTTCCCTTTTCTTCGGCATCTTATCATGCATCTTTTCATCTATTTTATAAATTGATTTTCTAAGTTCCTTTGCTTGCTTAATTAACTCTTCACGCGGAGAAATGTGATGATATATTGCATTTGTATGAGTAGAATCCACTATTATTTTATTCTTTACTTCAATCAGCCCTTTTTCTAAAGCTATTTCAACAGTTTTATTTATTAATTTATCCATTAAATTGATTTCTTCATCTCTTAATCTTTCACGACGAAAAACTGTTAATAAACTTGGATTTATTAAATTTGTTTCTTCAGGTGTATATCCTAGAAAATATTTGAACAATAAATCTGTTCTTGTTCTTTCAACTAAACCTCTGTCTGATAATTTGAAATATGACTTTAATAATAAGTATTTGAACATTCTTATTATATCTTCGCATGTCCTTCCCATTGTCGAAGAATATTTTTCTTTTAATTCATCATATATAAAAGAAAAATCAATCATCTCATTTATTTGTCTCCACATGTTTTTCTTATCAATTAAGATATCAAAAAGTTCACTATGACTGCTAAAGTCTAACTTCATTTGTTCATTTCTTTTTAACATAATACATCATCTTCCTTAAATATATTATACCAAAAAAAAAGACTACTGTGTTAGTTTACAGTAATTTTTGTATACTTTTTCAGCAGTCTCGCTGAGTGGTGGTCTTTTTTTTTGGAGAAAAGCACAAAAAAGATCAAAAAATGCAAAAAAATGAAGAAAATTTGCAAAAAAAAAATACTTTTGACGATTTATCTCGAATATATATAGTAGAGGTGAAAAAATGAAGAAGATTATTTTAGCGGTATTAATACTTTTTATTAGTACCCCGGGAGTAAAATCCCAAAGTTATATTTTCAATGAAAGGGATAGTTGGATTACACAAGAAGAGTGGCAGGAGAATTTTGAGATGTATGAAATAGAAGAACGATATCGATGGTATGAATTAAAACGAGTAGATGGTGAATATTCGAGGGTTACAACAGAGGAATATCCTTACATAGACGTTATGGATAGCAAACTTTCTGATTTTTCTAATTGGCAATATGAGAGCATTGATGATTTACCGGTTGAGGTGGTTGAAACAAAAAATTTATATTCATATGTTGAAATGGGGAAAATAAGGTATATCACAATTGATAATTTTAATACGGAAAATGAATCGCTTGATATTAACGAGATAAAAGTTTTTATTAATGGTCGAGAAATGTATTATGAATTAGTTGGTGGAGAAAAAGATGCAATAAATGATGAGGATTTAAATAATTATTATACTATTAAAGAAGGAGATCAAATAATTATTGATCTTCAAACATTATATTACGCAGAGGTTTTTCAAATTGAAGTAGTTACTGATGTGGACAAGCTCAGTAAAATGACTTTTGATATTGGGGCTAGTAGCGATTTGAGTGGGTATACAATGCAATTTAGATATAATTTTGATGGAACTATTAATGACTATAATCAAAGGAATGGTGCTTATTTTTATGAGGCTAATAGTAGAGATCGCATTTTGGAGAATTCAGAGATAGTTTATAGTGAGGAGTATATCCAATGTAGTTTGTCAAGGGAATTTAAAAGATGGGGGAAAGCTTATCGGTATCAGACGTTACTTTACAAAACATATAAAATGGTTCCTTATTATTTTGAAAACTTTTACTTGATACCACCAACTAGTACTTCGCTAGTTGATGAAAAGAGCGCTACAAAGTTTATTTATGCTAAAGTACATGATGAGATAGAAATAATGGATAATATTATTATTACCGAAAAGAATATTAATTGGCTGAATTATGTTAAAAGTAATTTTTCGAAAGAAAATATTGAAATAATAGCTAACGTTAATTGGGATCTTAATGATTACCAAAAAATTATTTATAAAGTTGGTCAAAATGAATTTCCAGTTGATGTTTTAATAAATATTGAAAAAAATGAAGTTATAGATGATAAAAAAGAAGAAGAAAAAGAAAAAAATATCAAAATTTGTATCGAGGAAACAATACCTCCAAGTATTTTACAAACAACTGATTGTGAAGAAACAAGTGAATGTCAATGTAATTTGGCTAATATGGTTG
>CAYVSY010000077.1:0-3212 GCA_964454255.1 uncultured Muribaculaceae bacterium | reverse complement strand
TAATTTCTGAATCAATTCTTCGCGTCTGCCGCTTACACCCGCGGGAACCATGATGAATGCAACCACGTCTCGGTTCAAAGTTTTATCTTTTAATTCTGATAATGAACGAATAAAAAGATCTATTCCCTTGTTTTTAAATTCATAACGTCCACTGTTGAGAACAAAGAACGAATTGTCGGCAATAGGTTGTTGCAGCAAAGCGGATGCTACTTGTTGAAGTTTTGTTCGGGCAGTTTTCCTTTTTATAACATAATCGTTGCCTTGGGGCACAAAATTATTTTCAAAACCGTTAATGGTAATACCGTCTGTTGGTTTTTGAAAAAACGCCGTGCACTCTTTATCGGTGATGGGGCTGACGGTGGAGTAAGCGTCAGCGGTATGAGCGGACAGATATTCCAAAGAAAACTTGGATTGGACACGGAATCGGGCAGCGACTTCCGATGCAGAATACTGATGAATATTATCGTATAATGGGAGATTATTGCCGGCAATGCAGCGACCTAAGACGGTGGCGTGCGTGGTGAAAACGGTAGCAATTTGGGGAACACTGTTTTCTAAATACAAAATTCCGCCGCCGGTCATCCATTCGTGGAAGTGGGCAACGATTTTGTCCATCGCATTGCAATGAAATTGATAAAAACTCTCAATCACCTTCCCGGCAGCATATCCGAAAAGCAACGGTTCAACGTAATCCCACTGCCCGCTGATGGAATCCAATTTATACGTCAGCCAAAATTGGGTTAGTATTTCATCTTTTTTTTCAAAAAATGAGGTAAAATCAATCAAGAAAACGATGGGCGCACCGGCGATGTTCCATCTTCCGATTCGTATCTTAAGTCCCTCTTTATGAGCTACTTCTTTCCAATTTTTATATAGACTTTCCTCTTCAATAAAATCATGGTTATTGCCGGCTTCGCGAGATATATCCGGTCCTATACATATATAATTGTCTTTGTATTCTTCTACTACAGTATGAGCTTTGGTAGATAAAACCGTGTATATTCCTCCTACTTTGTTGCATACTTCCCAGCTGGTTTCAAAAATAAAATCTGCTTTATTCATCTTATTATTCTATATTTAATTGGTAACAATCGGGTACAAACGGAGAGCAATCTCCGTGGTTGAGGTAAACGTCGCGCACCATGGACGAGGATATATGGGAATATTCAATCGTTGTGGCAAAGAACAGGGTTTCAACTTGTGGGTTCAACTGTTTGTTGGCGTGGGCAATATCTTTTTCGTATTGGAAATCCAATGTATTGCGAATGCCGCGAATGATGTATTCTGCACCTAATTGTCGGCAAAGTTCAACTGTTAATATTTGATAATCAATAACTTCAATTTTCGGCTCACCGAGAAAGCATTGTTGAATCCACTCTTTTCGTTTGGCAAGCGGAAACATGGTTTTTTTTGTGCTATTGGTGCCGATAGCAATGTAAATTTTGTCAAAAATGGGCAGTGCTGAACGAAGAACGGCAACGTGTCCTTTGGTGATGGGGTCAAATGAACCCGGGAAAACGGCAATTTTCATGGGAAAGAATCAGTTTAGTTTATTATTCTTTATCAGATGGTTATAACAGAGATTGGTATAATGATTTTAATTTGGAGCCAACGTGTTCCCACTTCAGGTTATTGACTTCTTCATTTCCTTTGACAGAAAAAATATGAGATAGGGCGGGATAGTGCAAGATTCCGTAAATGGCGTCAGCGGTAGCGTCGATATCCCAGAAATCGACTTTGATGGCATATTGCAGAACTTCCGACACACCGGATTGCTTGGAAATGATAACCGGTACGTTGGATTGCATGGCTTCTAAGGGTGAGATTCCGAATGGTTCAGAAATGGAAGGCATGACATATACATCGCTCATTCCAAACATCTTGTCGATGTCTTCACCGCGCAAAAAGCCGGTAAAGTGAAATTTATCGGAAATACCAAGTTCTGCTACACGTTCAATGACGTGAGGCATCATATCGCCGTCACCTGCCAATACAAAACGCACATTATCATCTTTTTCCAATACTTTTTTGGCAGTTTCAACAAAATATTCGGGACCTTTTTGAAAGGTTACACGTCCGAGGAAAGTAACGATTTTTTCTTTTAAATGCTTTTTGGAATTGATGTTATGATAATTGGGTTCAACGGCATTGTGAAGTGTAACGACCTTATTTTCGGGGATATTGTATTTTTCAATGACCATATTTCGGGTTAAGTTACTCACGGCGCACACCATATTGGCAGCCTCCATTCCTTCTTTTTCGATGTTATAGACGATGTCGTTTCGATTATTCTCTCCGGAGCGGTCATATTCGGTTGCGTGAATATGAACGACTAATGGTTTTCCGCTCACGCGTTGGGCGGCGATACCGGCGCGGTAGGTCAGCCAATCGTGTGCGTGAATGATGTCAAATTCTTCGGTTTGGGCAATTTCAGCTGCCACAAGAGCATATTTATTTACTTCTTCCATCAGGTTTTGCCCATAGCCGCCGGAAAAGATGTAGTGACGTTTCTCTTTGGAGGTGCTTTCTTGCGCAAATACTCCGCTTTCTAATTGATTGACAACATTAAAATAATCATCTAATCCGATGTAGGGAACTAAGTGCGAGTTAATTTCGATGTAGGAGATTTCGTTGGAATAGTGAAACATTTCGCTATTTCTGATGTCGATTTCAACATCACTTGCATTTAAAATGCGGACATTTCGTTGATCTTCGTCACCAAAGGCTTTCGGGACAACCAATGCCACATCAACACCATGGTAGGATAATCCTTTCGTTAAGCCATAGCAGGCTGTTCCTAAACCGCCCGAAATATGGGGCGGGAACTCCCACCCAAACATTAAAACTTTCATTGATAACTATTAATTTGAATCCTCATCATACGGGTATTCTATTTGTGGGCATTGAGTATTTCCGGAATGGGAATGACTTCAACCGATAAGTCCTGACGCGTTTGCAGGTAAGCATCAATGAATTGCAGGCAGTGTGTATCGGTTGAGGTTATATATTCGATATCGTTTTCCATAATTCGATCGACAATCATTTTAAGCAGATATTCAGATAGTTCTCCGTTGTGCATGGCAAAACTGCCGTGAGCGGAGCAGCAAAGTTTCATTTCGGGGTCCGTGAAGAGCGTCAAACCTTCTGTATTGGAGAGAAGGGTTTGTACCTCATCGCCCAGTTGATAGTAGTTACGCGCTGAGGTACAAACC
>CAYVSY010000076.1:0-3264 GCA_964454255.1 uncultured Muribaculaceae bacterium | reverse complement strand
TAGCTGAAGAAAAAATAATAATAGATATTCAAGAATCAGAAAAACAAATACAAGATTTAAAAAATGATATTAATATTTTTAATGAAAATATTCTATCTAATAAAACTAAAATTGGTGATATCGAAATAGAATTGAATATACAAAATTTAAAAAGGGATGAATTAAATAGAAATTTGAATATTATTGATGAATCAATGTCTAGTTTTGATGAAACTATAAATTTGAATTCAATTGAAAATTATAAAAATAAAATTAATGAATCGAATTTTCATTTAGTATCTTTGACCAAAGAAATTGATGATTTGCCAAAAATATTTAATGTAGAAAATTTAAATAATCTGAAATTAAAATTAAAAGAAACTAATGATATAATTTCTGAAAGAAAAGAAGAAATATTTAAAGTTAAGAATCTTATAATTGAATCTGATAATAAAATTGATAAGGTATTATCTAAAATAAAAGAATTGAAAGATAATGAAATTAAAAAATATCAATTTAAAATTAGTGAAAACAATTTAAAAATTGAAAAAATCAAAAATCAAAAAGATGTTATTATAAATGATGAAATTTCTAAAATTAAATTAAATATTCAAAAAATTGAATTAGAAAAAAATGATATTTCAAATAAAATTAAATTGTTACAGAAAGATGGTTTGAATTTAAAAACTACTAATGAAGGATATGATAAAGAAATAATACAACTTAAAGATTCTACATCATGTCCAAGTTGTGGTAGGGAATATGATAAAAATGATCCAAAGTATTCTGAACATCTTGCACATTTGGAAGAAAATATCAAACAAAAATTAATTAAAAAACAAGAAAATGAAGATAAAATCAAAGTTCTTTTAGCTGAATATAAAAAATTGAAAAATATTCTTCCTGATTTTGATGTTAAAATAAATGAATTAACTAATCAAAAAGATGATTTAATTAAAGGTATTTATTCAAATGAAATAAAAAATAAAATATTAGAAATTGGAAATATAAATAGTGTTGTAGATGAAAATAAAAATATTCAAGAAATTATTAATAATATTAAAAATGATATTTTTGATTCTGCTATAACATTAAAAGGTAATATAGAAAAAGGTAATTCTTTGATATCTAACATAGAAAATACAAAAAATAATAATTTACAAATTATTAAGAATATTGAAGCTGAATTAAAAAACCTTAATATTGAAAGTATAGAATGTGATATTCAAATAGAAGAACAGAAAAAGGAAAATGTAGAATTACGAAATAAAAAAATTGCACAAAAAGATAATATTCTATTATCAATTGAAAATTTTAAATTAAAAATTAAAGAACTTCAATTGGAAATTGATAAGTATAATGAATTTAAATCAAAAATAGAAGATAATAAAAATATACAATTATCAATAAGTGATATAGATAAAAATATTTTAGATATTAAAGAAGATATTAAAAAATTAAATGAAGAAAATATTGATTCTGAAAAAAATATACTTGTTAAAGAAAATGAAATTGACATGATTTCAGTTAGAATTCGTAAATTTTTAAAACAGAAAAAACGTGAAGAATTGCTGAAAGAATATTCAAAATGTATTGGACGTGATGGAATTCCTACATTCTTATTGAAAAAATCAATCCATTTAATTAATAAAGAATTAAATGATTTATTAACAAATGTTGATTTTACTTTATTTTTTGATGATGATTTAATTTTAAGAATGAGTATGGATGATAGATTAGATGTAAGTCAGTCAGTTATAACAAGTTCTGGAAAGGAACGAACCTTTTGTGCTCTTGCGTTAAAAATGGCTTTAAGACAAATAAATGTTAAATCTAAACCAGGAATAGTTTTTTTGGATGAATGTATGGGAAAATTAATTGGGAATTCAATTGAACAATTTACAGATTTCTTGGAAATTTTAAAAACCAAAATAAATAAAGTATTAATTATTGAACATACACATCCTATAAATTTCGATTGTTTAATATCGGTATCAAAAGATAAAAATTTAATAAGTTCTTTAACAATAGAAAAATAAAAAAAGTGGATTAAATCCACTTTTTTTTATTTTCAGTATTTTTATAACCAGCTAATATTTATTTTAATATGATATGGTATACCAATCATATTTGGTGTAATATCTAATTGTTGATTATCCAATACTTGAATAATGTAATCTGATGCAATTTGATTTTTACATTTTGCATTTAAAATCTTAATTGTTTTTTTGTGTGTTATTACAAAAACAATATCGACATTTTCATCTATTGTAGAAATATCTTTTTGATCTAAATAATCTTCAATATCAACAAAATCATTTTCAATTAAATTTATAAGATTATCTCTGACATCAGAAATAGATGTAATTTGTTTAGTGTCGTTTATTTTTGCAGATGCAATCGTAAATGTACAACACATTAATAGTAGAATTAAAATTAATTTAAATTTTTTCATAATTATATATTTTTATTATTTTAACCAAAAATCAAATACAATGCCAAAAATATGTTTTTAAACATATTTTAACATTTTTAACTTTATTTTAACCTTTTGAATTTTAATTAGATTCTACTTTTTTTAAACTAATTTGATGAATTTTCATATAATTGGAAATTGTGATATTAAAAAATAAAAAATTATGGGATTAGTTAAAACATTAAAAGGTGATGATGGTAAGCCATACATATCTTTAGAAGATATGATTAAAGAATTAGAAGAATTAAAAAATTTTAGAGATGATGATGTTTTTGATAAAAAATTAGTTGAAACAATATTAAAGACATTGACTGATATGGAAACTCAATATTATGAAAAAGTTTTGTATAGAAATGATGAATAAAATTTTTTTAATTCGAAAAAAATTAGTAATTTTGTAGAAAAATAATTAAATAATTAAATATGAATTTAGAATTAATTGAAAATCCAAGTAAGATTGTAGTACTTAAAGATTGTACAGCAAGTCATAATGTTGATCCACAAAACGGATTTACACCAAAGTGTCCAAAAGAATTACCTGTGAATGATGGTGATAAAATTGTAGATGAACTTAATGGACAAAATTCTCTTGCTAAATATAAAACTGTTTCAAAAGATGTTCATCCATCTAATGCAATTTGGTTAGCATCAAAGAAAGTTCCACAATTTTCACCTGTTAATGGTGAAAATGCTGATATTGCATGGAATGCACATTGTATGTCTGGTACATTTGGAATGGAACTTATTGAAGGTTTACCAAAAATGACAGAATATGATTTTTTTGTTGCAAAAGGATTTGAACCTGATTT
>CAYVSY010000075.1:0-3374 GCA_964454255.1 uncultured Muribaculaceae bacterium | reverse complement strand
AACGGAGGCTATGGCTGCTAGAAGTGGCCTTAAGTGATTGGAGAAGCAATGGACAGATTATCCAAACACATCATACGTACCATTAATTCGCGCCGCCAGCGTTACGGAATAAATGCTACCGACCTGGCAAAGCGGCTTAGTATTTCCCCTACGGCACTTCAGGCTGTATTTCGGGGAGACAGAAATCTTCAAGCTGACGAATTCGTCTTGCTCTGTAGTTATTTCAGTCTAGATATCAAAGATTTCTATCCGTTAAAAATCGGGGTTCATTCATCGTCTGGGCCTTCTGTATCTGAGCAAGGTCCAATAACAAACTAGACACCTGGCAGCCATAGCCGCACTTCCACAGCAGCGGCGACTATCACCAATGTAAAGGAGCTTTAATAGCGATGGCCGATCTTTTGGATACCCTTCGCAAAAACTCGCTCAGTAGCGAGGAATGCGAAACGTTTATAGAAAAGTGTCAACATAACGGTTGGCTAATGCGTGGAGGATATGACTGGCAAGATGACCCGTATCTTGAAGAGTATCCGTACGAGTTTGCCAGGTTGGGTAACTTAGACGATCTACGTGAATACTTCAGCTACGGCAACTGGGCTATCCGCCAGGGCGTTACCTATAAGGACCTCGCTTTTATCCAGCAGGTTAACGGAGGCGATGAGTGGTGGACGCTCAAGCAGGTCGATGACGGCTGGATGAGTTTTGAAAGTATCACCTTTGGCAGCATGGTCAAAGATCCGGAGCGTTTCAATCACATGATTTGTTCCATGGTCGCATCGAGCCCGCAAATCTGTCACGACCTCGACTATCTGGCATCACAAGAACTCACAGACAAGCTCATATGGCTTGCTGACGAATATGGCTACTACGACGTTCGGGATAGTCATCCTGATCCTGCCGATTTTAGGACGTATGTGATTAGAAGCATCCAAGAAACTCCGGGCGACGTGTGTGATTGGCTTCAGACGGTTAAGAAAGAAGCCGGCTGCGCAGAAGCGAGTGAGCTTGCAAAGCAAGTCACGCTGGCATTTAAGCGTGAAGACCCGCAACAAGAATCCCTTTCGGACAAAGCAACACGCGTAAAGGATGCGGGGGCGCACCAGCCGGGCCAACCCGTTACTCAGCGCGACGGCAGAAACAAATAGGCACTGGGACAAATTGTCCCAGTAGATTAGGAGGCAGGTATGCCAAGCGATTTCGGTGATGAATCGGGCGAGAAGTTCTGCGATTGGCTCATGGACATTGGGCAGCAGGCAGGCCAAGAAGCAATGCATGCAGCAGCGCACAAACTCAGCGTTGCGCTCAAGCGCGCAAAGGGCGATCTGGATGTTGACGATGCCGAGCCCAAGTGGGCGCGGCTGAACCTTGACGAGCTTTCCAAGATGGAGGGTTACGACAGCATCAAGCAAATCCTAGCCAAGCAGCTCGACGACTCGGGAGTTGACCACAGCTTCTTCATCGACGAGAAGACCGGCAAGGAATCCCTGCTCTTCAAACACGAGGATGCTTCCAAGGTCGACCGCGTCTTCGACGAGCTCATCGAAGACGTCGATAAATCTCTTGAACGAGCAGACGCACAGCTTTCCCGGGGCGAGGAACCGGCTAAAACACAAACGAAGGAAACGAGCCGAGACTCCGAGCCCTTGGAGAAGCGGTCTGCCCGCGTGCGGGCATCTTCTGCTGCGCTGGAAGCCGAGCGAAGCCAAGGGCGTGGGCGCGCTATCGGCCGCGAGGACAAGTTCCAGGAAGTGAAGACGAAATAGGATGAGGCTGCGCAAGGACAAGCTCATCTTCGCCTCCGTTTTCTCCGTAGTAGCGTTCATTTTAGTGGACGTTTACGCGGCTTGCCTCTCAACGTACCCAGCACCGATTTTGGCGCATATCAGCGAAGCGGTATATGCGCTCCCTGCTTTTATCATCGCACGTGGCGCAGTGTTTTGCTTTGAGCCTGCCGCTCTTGCGGCGGGCCTTGTTGCCGCATGCGGAATCTGGATAGTTTGGGCCTACTCGCTTATGCGTGAGGGCAATTACCGCAATGGCGAGGAGCATGGATCTGCTCACTGGGGCACAATCAAGGAAGGCCAGCGTTTCCGCGACAAGGAGGCC
Organism: uncultured Muribaculaceae bacterium; assembly: GCA_964454255.1. Taxonomy (GTDB): domain Bacteria; phylum Bacillota_I; class Bacilli_A; order RF39; family UBA660; genus CAYVSY01. The sequence goes on along the minus strand of CAYVSY010000075.1, from coordinate 1,268 downwards.
TCCGACAACAACATCATCTTCACCGAACACTATGCGATGGCGGTGAGCCGCAAGCAGTTCGACCTCGAACTCGATCGCAATCGCAACGTGCTCGTTATCGGTGGCTCCGGTTCCGGCAAGAGCCGCTACTATGTGCTGCCCAATCTCATGCAGGCAAACACGTCGTTTTTCGTCACCGACCCCAAGGGAACGATGCTTCCCGACGTCGGCCACATGCTGGAGAAAGAGAAGTACCGCATCCTGAGCTTCAACACCATCGACTTTACCAAGTCCATGCACTACAACCCCATCGCCTACGTGCACACGCAGGCAGACGTCTACACCTTCGTCGATTGCCTTATCAAGAACACCACGCCTGAGGGCGAAAGCAGCAATGATCCGTTTTGGGAGAAGTCAGAGCGCATGCTCTACATGGCGCTCATCGGATACCTGGTATTTCATTGCCCGGAAAAGGATCGCAACATCCCCGGACTCATGACCTTGCTGAATCTGGCAGAGGCGCATGAGAATGACGAGTCGTATATGAGCCCGCTCGACCTGCTGTTCCATGAAATCGAGTCCGGGCAGTCCTACCAGAAGGTAAGCGATAAGGCGTTCAATTTCGATGCCGACATGCGTGGCTTTGCAAACGGAACCGATACCGGCTATGCCTGGGTGAAAACCGGGATGCCGACCAAGCCGGAAGACGACTTCAGCCTGAACAACTACACGTCATTCAAAAGCGGTGCGGCCAAGACTTTGAAGTCCATCATCATCAGCTGCAACGCGCGCTTGGCGCCCTTCACCTTCGATGAGATGCGCGAGGTTTTGCGCTATGACGAGATGCACTTGAATACGTTGGGTGACCCCGGACAAAAGACGGCACTGTTCGCCATCATGAAGGACACGTCGGACAGCTTTGCGTTTCTGTTCGCCATCATGATGTGGCAAACGATGAACGTGCTGTGCGATAAGGCGCTGGCCGAATTTGGGGGCCAGCTGCCCACGCCGGTGCACTTTATCTTCGATGAGTTTGCCAACTTGGGACACTTGCCCGAGGTGCAGAAGACCGTCGCTGTTGTTCGCAGTCGCAACATGTCGCTATCCATAATCCTGCAGTCAATCGCGCAGCTGAAGCGCGAGTATAAAGATGACGCACAGACCATCATCGACTGCTGTGATACGACGTTGTTCTTGGGCAGCAAGTCAAACGAGACCAACAAAGAGATCTCGGAGATGATCGGCAAGGAAACGGTGTCGACCCTCAACGTGAACGAGAGCCGTGGCGC
>CAYVSY010000074.1:0-3386 GCA_964454255.1 uncultured Muribaculaceae bacterium | reverse complement strand
ATAATAATTAGCTCACCCAGTTAATTATTAATCAAATAAACAAGCAAAATATCAATATCATAAATATCAATTTAGTTTTGCACGATTTTTGGCAAAATCTCTTTTGCGTGAAATAAATTATTTGATTTCACTAATATAATACCATTTTTTTTATTTTTTTCAACAAAAAACGCAAATTTTATCAATTAAAATTTGCATTCCCTTGTTTTACTCAAAAAGTTCAATTTAACTTTTCAATTGAGCTATACTTTTAATCTTAACCATTAATTTGTTTCATAACTTCATCAGCAAAGTTTTCTTCTCTTTTTTCCATTCCTTCACCAACTTCATATCTAGCAAATGAAACAACTGACATATTTTTAGATGCTAAATAAGCACTAATCTTCATTTTGTTTTCTTTAACAAAGAATTGATCTTCTAAACAAACTTCTTCATAAAATTTATTTAACCTTCCACTAACAATCATTGAAAGTTTCTTTTCATCTAATCCTTCATTTTGAGCTTGTTCCGTAAGAATTTCTCTTTCTTTTTCTAAAACATCAGTTGGAACTTCATCCTTATTTAAATAAAGTGGTTTCATTGCCGCAATATGCATTGCGATATCCTTACTAACTTCATTATCATTTCCATTTAATAAAACTAATGAAACAATTTTTCCACCCATATGAGAATAACTACCAAATACTTGATTATCATTTTTTTCAATTTTGTTAAATCTTCTAAATGACAATTTTTCACCAATAGTAGCTGTTTTATCAATTATCATATCATTAACAGTTAATCCATTAATTGATAATTCTAAAACTTCTTCATTATTATTAACTGAATTATTTAATATTGCATCAGTTATTGAATTAACTAATCCCTTAAATTCTTCATTTTTTGCTACAAAATCAGTTTCTGAATTAACTTCCACAATAACAGCTAAATTATCATTTGTTTTAGAAAAAGCCAATCCTTCTGCCGCAATTCGACTAGCTTTTTTAGCTGCTTTAGAAATACCTTTTTCTCTTAACCAATTAATAGCTTCTTCAATTGAACCATTTGTTTCTTCTAATGCCTTCTTACAATCAAGCATACCGGCACCAGTTGTTTCTCTTAGTTCTTTTACCATACTAGCACTAATCATAATTTCCTCCTAAAAAGATGATTTAAACAATCATCTTAATTTATTTTAAAACTTCAATAAGTTCTTCTTTTTTCATTTTTGAATAGCCTTTAATTTCTTTTTTCTTAGCTATTTCTTTCAATTCAGAAACAGTTAAAATATTTAAATCAAGTTTAGGTTCATTTTTCGTTTTAGAAACACTAACTGGCTTTTCTTCCTTGATTTCTTTAACTTCTTCTTTAATTTCAGTTTTTGGCATAACTGATTCTTTTTTAACAGGCTCTTTATTGATATTTCTTTGTTGTTTTTCTTCATCAGAAACATAATCAACTAAAATACCACCATTTGCTTCAATAATTGCATTAGTTAGAACACCAAGAATGACTTTAATAGATCTAACTGCATCATCATTACCAGGAATAACATAATCGACCATATCAGGATCACAATTTGTATCAATTATTCCAAATACAGGAATATTTAATTTTTTTGCTTCTCTAATAGCGTTATATTCTTTAGTAGAATCAACAATCACAACAGCATCAGGTAACTTTCTCATATTCCTAATACCACAAAGATTACGATTTAATTTATCATATTCTTTACGAAGTTCAATAACTTCTTTCTTAGGTAATACATCAAATGTTCCGTCTTTTTCCATTTTTTCTATTTCTTCTAAACGATAAACTCTTTGTCTAATTGTTTTAAAATTAGTAAGCGTTCCTCCCAACCAACGTTCTGTAACATAAAACATATTTGAACGTTCTGCTTCTTCTTTACATACATCTTGAGCTTGTTTTTTTGTTCCAACAAATAAAACCTTACCTCCATTTGTCGCAATTTCATAAATTTTAGCATATGCTTCTTCAATTTTTTTAACTGATTTTTGTAAATCAATTATATAAATGTCATCTCTTGAAGAAAAAATATACTCCTTCATTTTTGGATTCCATCTTCTTTTTTGATGCCCAAAATGAACACCAGCTTCTAATAAGTAGTTTAAAGATACTACTGCCATAATAAATCTCTCCTTTCGTTTTTTTCCTCCGAATACATCATTTTTAAATATCACATATATATGCACTAGATATTTAAATCAATATTCGTGTGTATTTGAAAAGCCGTAATTATAATAACATAAATATTTAACTATTTCAACATATTTTATGCGAAAATATTAAATAAAACAGCATATTTTCAATATTTACATCATCAATCATATTTTTTAATTTTCAATTTTTTAAACACTACATAAATAACTTCATTAATAAATCAATTATTAAACCACTAACAGATCCAATTCCATACACCAATAATATAATCTTAATATTTTCTTTAATATTTTTATTAGATTTTAATAATACTAATAAAGCTACTCCACTACCCGCAAGTAATCCCGATATCATTGAACCGAATGTAATAGCAGAATTTAAATATAATTCCGTAATAATTATACTAGCCCCACAATTAGGAATCAAACCAATAAAACTAGTTAAAAAAGGTCCAAAAAAATTATTTTTTAAAAATAATGAGGATAAATAATCACTACCAACATATTCAATTAATCCATTAAGACAAAAAGATATTAAAATAATAAATAATATAATTTTAAATGTATGTATTAAAGAAGATATTAAAATACCCCTTTCACAATGACAAGATTCATCATAACAAATAGCATAATCTTCATTTTTCTTTTTATTTCTTAAAACAAAATCAATAATAACTCCACTTATCATACCAATTAAAAATTTAATTCCTAATATTTTAATAATTAAATCAATATTAACATTTTCACTTATTAATATTAATAACATTTCATCACTAGTAGATAAATATATTGATATTAAAGTTCCTAAACTAATAATTCTTGTAAGATACAAATTAGTTGCCATAACAGAAAAACCACATTGTGGAAACAATCCTAATAAACCACCCACAACTGGTTCAAAACGACCAATTCGACCAAATATACTTTTAGATTTTTTATTTAAACGATGTTCAAATAACTCAATAATTAAAAAGGCAACAAACAAAAAGGGCAATATCCTTAAAGCATCTAATAATGTATCAATAATAATTTCTTTCATAACTTCACCTATCAATATAATAACAAACATTTTAATAAAAAGAAATAATAAAACATTTATTTTTATTAAAAAAAGATAAATTAATTTATTTATCCTATTATAAATTCCTATAATATTTTAAAAATTTCCGTATTTCGGAAATATCGTTTTTCAAAAAGCCAGTAGGTTTTCCATTTGGAAAACCTACT
>CAYVSY010000073.1:0-3388 GCA_964454255.1 uncultured Muribaculaceae bacterium | reverse complement strand
GACGATAATTGTGGTTACTTGTTTACCGATAATACCCAATTAGGGGTAGATATTACAACAGCTCAGTTTTTCAAAACGTGGATTACACAGCCTTTAACGATGGTGTATCGGGTGGCTTCGTTCGATTTAGATGTTGCTTTGCAGTACCAATATTATCGTGATATGCATCAAATATATCACCTATTACAAGCTGGTAAAGGGTATTTGTTTGCTTTTTATGGCGGTGTACGAACCATGCACGAAGGTGGCATAGCTAGTTTGTTATCAGCAAATCAGTGGTGCCAAACGTCTTTACCTATTGATAGAGAGTTTTTTAAGATAGAACGATCTTATTGGGCGAAATGGAATTATCTTCAAACATTGCAAGAAGGTGTGAAACAATTTGCTGTTGATGCTAAAATTAAAGCGTTACGATGTGCTGTTACTCACTTTTTTTTATCATTTCATTTGAAACAATTTTTTAAAAATGTGATTTATATAGTCAATTATGGGAAACGATCTGTTTAATGAATTGGTTATTAAACCAGTTATATCTGCTGTAGTTACGTGTTCTGAAAAGAATGCCTTTTGTATTCATGGAAGGTATTATACTTATGCCGATTTTGGTCGGTATATTAGTAATATTCGTCACACAATTCAAACTGTTAAGGATACTAATTCATGTTGGGGATTAGTTGCTAATGATGATATAGAAACTTATGCTTCTATTTTCGCGTTATGGTTAGAAGGTAAAGCTTATGTGCCATTAAATCAAAATCATCCATTAGATAGATGTAAAAATATTATTGAACAGGTAGAAATTAAACATATTTTAGATTCTTCCATTCAGACAAAGTTTGAGCAAGAGAAAGTTTTATTATCTCATACTTTTGATTATTCCAAAACGAGGGACCTACAACTTTCTATTTACCCTACTGAATCATTAGCATACATCTTATTTACATCTGGGAGTACAGGGGAACCAAAGGGTGTAACAATTTCGCGATATAATGTTGGTGCTTTTATGCAATCGTTTTGGTTAACCGGCATAAATATTGTTTCAGAGGACAGGTGCTTACAATGTTTTGACTTAACTTTTGACGTTTCTGTCCAGTCATATTTAGTTGCATTGACAAAAGGAGCATGTGTTTACACGGTACCAACGAATCAAGTAAAATATATTTATGTGGCTAATCTCATTCATAATGAGCGTATAACTTTTGGTGCAATGGCTCCTTCCATGTTGAGATATATGCAGCCTTACTTTGATGAAATTGATGCCTCTAGTATGAAAACAACAATTTTAACTGCAGAAGCGTGTCCAGTTTTATTGATGCAAGAGTGGTTCAAATATGCATCCAATACTGAGATATTTGATTTTTATGGACCAACAGAGGCAACTATTTATTGTACGTCATATAAATTAAACAGAATTTCCAATAAATCTTTAAATGGGATTATATCTATAGGGAGACCTCTTGCAAATGTTCAGGCGATTATTGTAGACGAAAAACTCAATTGTGTACCTACTGGGGAGAAAGGTGAATTATGTATTGCTGGATCTCAGGTAACTCCAGGTTATTGGAAAAACTCTCTTAAAAACAAAGATTCTTTTTTTATCAAAGAGGTTAATGGAGTTAAGATGAGATTTTATCATACGGGTGACGTCTGTTATTGTGAAGAGGATGGCAATATTATGTATGCAGGTCGTATGGATTATCAAGTCAAGATACAGGGTTATCGCATTGAATTAAGTGAAATAGAATTTCATGCAAGAGAATTTTTACAAGGTGTGAATGCCATTGCATTAGCTTTTGAAAATGAATTGAATTTAACAGAAATTGCATTATTTGTGGAACAAGAGAAGGGAGTTAACAAAGAAGACTTAATTCAGTATTTACGGGATAAAATGCCAGCCTACATGATCCCTTCAAAATTCTTTTTTTTGCCTATCTTTGCACTCAACTCTAATGATAAAGTAGATAGAATACAATTACAAAAAATGTTAAAATAATTATGAATAGAAGTGAAATTAAAGAACAATTGACAGTTATTTTTAGAACTGTATTTGAAGACCCGAAACTTGATTTGAGGGATTCTATGACGAAAAATGATATTGAAATGTGGGATTCATTAACTTATTTGATGATGATAGCCGCTGTGGAAAAACAGTTTAAATTTAAATTTAAATTGCTAGAATTAGGAAATTTAGAAAGTGTTGGTGATATTATAAATGCGATAGACTCAAAAATAAGCAGTTAATATGTCAGACTCTGTACAATATCGTTATTATACTGCTAAAGACTTACGAGATTGGTTATTCCAATCTATCGATAATGGTTTGTCTGAACAAATCATATCCAAAGTCCGAGCGTTGGCGTTGTTGCATCATCCCGATGTTAAAGACGACTCCATTCTTGTGGCAGTAGCTTTTGTAAATGGAGAAGTTGCAGCATATACAGCAGCTTTCCCAGAAAATCTAGTTCGCCCAGCATTATCAGGTTTTTCTTTTGGTACAACTTTGTATACGTATCCTGAATATGACGGTAGGGCATTGGGTTACTGTGTATCTATGTATATGAAAGAAGCTTATGACTATAAATATATGTCATTAGATTCCACGCCAACGTCCACATTTATTGATCAACAATTAGAATCTAAAATTGAGTATTATAGCCGTTACAAGTATATTTTGAAACGACACATAAAAATTAAATCATTACGCTCTATTTTAGGTTTTTTTAATGAGAAACGTAGAATCGTTATTCAGAAGAAGCAGATTTCCATACTAACAAACAAAATGGCATGTGATGATTATAAAATAGAGTACACCAATTTTATTAATGAAGAACTTTATAAGTTTATAACAGAACAGAGTAGAGAGGATCTTTTTCTACGCAGTAGAGAGGCTTTGAATTGGATATTATCAGATTATTTTATGATTTCTGCTCCCATTATTAAACGCGTTCAACCACATCCTTTTGGAGGTTTTCAAACCATGTTTAGAATGTTTGGTGTCAAAGTTTTTTATCAAAATCAGTTAATTGGGTTTTATATTTTGCGTCAAAAGGAGCACGAATTAGCATTAATGTATTTATATGTTTTGCCTGAGTTTAAAACAAAGATATATTTTTCTATAGCAGAACATATTTTTACATTACCTATCAAAACATTCACAACTTTTGATGAAGGTTTTGATCAATTTTTTCAATCTTCTCAAAGTTATTTAAAACGAGAAATTCAGAAAGTTTCATTTACTTTGCCCAAAGATATGGAATTAGATTTCAATTTGAAATTGCAGGGTGGTGACGGTGATATGATGGCTTAATTATTTTATTAATGTTACGTAAGATAAAACGTTATATAAATCGGTTAGTATATCCCCCAATGGGTGATATACTCATTTTTC
>CAYVSY010000072.1:0-3456 GCA_964454255.1 uncultured Muribaculaceae bacterium | reverse complement strand
CATGCTAAAACCTCACGTTTCTCAAGAATAGAGCCCTCCTTAAGCACATATTTAGCATAGTTCCTGATATCTAAATCCTTTTGCTTTTCGAAGTCGTTTCCAGTTACGCCCAGTATTCCTTTGCTGAATTTGTAGAATCTACTTACTTCGTCTTCAAATTTGTTTTTGATTCCTATTTCATTAATATTAATTTTGTCCATTAGCCCGACTAATTGTTCTATTAGTTCTTCTTCTCTAAGCATGCCATGGTCGCATTTAACATTCTTTGACCTGGCACAACCATAATATACATATCTTCTAACTGATCCGTCGATCAGTTTTTTGAATTTCTCTTCAGCAGTTATGCCAGAGCCGCAATATCCGCATTTCATCAGTTTAGTAAAAGCGAATTCTTTGCAATCCTGTCTTGAAATGTTATTTCTCCTTAATCTTTCGTTAGCTTTTGTATAAAGTTCTTTAGATATTATAGGCTCATATCCGCCCTTATACCATTTGTCGCTTCCGGTTGGATATTCAAATTCGCCATAATAGAATGGCTCTCTAATCATTCTTTGGACAAGGCTAAGCGGCATTGGTTTTCCGTTTCTTGTTTTAAAATCAGTTTCAGTAATTAGCCATTGGTGTATTTTGCGGCAACTCAATTCTTCATTAGCCATTTTCTCAAATATCTTTTTCACTATCGGCGCTCGTTTGGGGTCGATAGTTACTTTCTTTTGACCCTTGTCAGCGTATTTGTCGTGTAGATATCCGAGCGGCGGGCGTCCTGGTCGCCAGCCTTGTTCGCACTTGGCTCTCAGTCCTCGTTTTACATTTTCACCTTTATGGTCGTTTTCCAACTTGGCTTGCGAGCCTAATATCATGAGCAGAAATTTCTCATTCGGGCTATTGGTAAATTTTTGGCCATGAGTTCTGATTTCCTTGATTAATCCTTGATCCATTAAATCGACTATCGCCCCTAAGTCGCCGGCATTACGGCTCAATCTATCCGGCGCCCAGCAGATGATACCTCCAAAAAGTCCTTTCTTTATATCGACAATAAGCTGGTTGAAAACCGGCCTTTGTCCGGAATCTTTAGCGCTATGACTTTCTCGGCGGATTTCGGCTATTTGGATATTATCCCTGATAGCCATTTCCAGCATTTCCTTAACTTGGGATTCAATGGAAAGAGCCTGTTTTTCATCTTCTTCGGTGGACTTTCTGGCATATAGACAGTACTTGATTTCGCCGTCTAAAAGCCCTGAATTAGCCCCTATTTGCCCTTGTGCGGCTGTTTTAAGCCCAAGGGCAGTATTTGCCTGATTCATATGGTTATTGTTAGTTTAACCTAATGAATGACGCAAAGCGGCAGGGAAGTCCAGACCCAAGCTGTAGACAACTTTTCTTTACTTTTAACCAATTTTAAGCTATATTTTAAGTGCTAAACCACAATAGAATAACCCGAATGGCGTGCTATTTTAGCGCTACGCTGTTTGCATACAGGAACGGGCACTCCGACCTATGCAAGCGGCGTCTTTCGGGACACCTATTGTGGTTTAGCGACCAGGTCGGGTGTCCGTTTTTGTTTTCTACGGTTCACCCAGCCATTTAATAATTAATTATTATTTTATGGAAGAAAAAATGAAGATAGGTTTATTGGGTGCTGGGGGAACCTTGAAAATTAAAGATGGTTTCCTTAGCTTCCAGCATCCCTATGGCAAAACTTTCAGGGTAATGGTTAGCGATATCGAAACCGTCGTGGTTGATGTCGTCGGTTTAGGGCAAGGAGAGTTAAAAATAATTGGCCATGGCGCTGAGTTAGCCAAAACAAAGATGCCGGCTACTTGGGCTAATAAATGCCAGGAATGGATATTGTCCATGATAAAGAAATAATATGAAAAATAAATTATTATTTATTTCTTTAGCAGTAATTATTGCTTTAGGAATAATCCCATTTAAGACATTCGGGGCAGAGAACCTATCTTCTAAAATGAAGGGCAAGATTCTACTTCAAGTCGAATCTCATGGCGAAGCCTGGTATGTTAATCCAAAAGACGGCAAAAGATATTATATGGCTAATGGTTCAGAAGCCTATAACATCATGCGCACGCTTGGCGTCGGTATTACTAACTCAGATTTAGATAAGGTAAAAGCTAATAAGACTAATGCTAAGAAGCAGGCCGGCAAGATATTGCTCCAAGTTCAGAGCCATGGCGAAGCCTATTATATTGATTCAAACGGCAATGCTAATTATTTAAAGGACGGAGATGCTGCTTATCAGATAATGCGCAAATTAGGTTTAGGTATTAAGACCAGCGATTTGAATAAGATTGAATTGTCAGATAAAGACAAAAGCTCATCTTCATTTGTAACTTTATATCAAGTATTAGAAGTGGTTGATGGCGATACTATTAAAGTTAATTTGAATGGCGCCACTACCACCATCAGATTAATTGGCATGGATACACCGGAAACTCTTGATCCTAGGAAAGTCGTCCAATGCTTCGGCAAAGAAGCTTCAGCTAAAGCCAAGGAATTGTTATCTGGCAAGATGGTTAGATTAGAGAATGATTCTACTGCTGAAGAATTAGATAAATATTCACGTCCTCTTAAATATGTTTTCTTAGAAGACGGCACTTTCTATAACGATAAGATGATAAGAGATGGCTATGCTCATGAGTATACCTATAACAAGCCATATAAATATCAAGCTCAGTTTAAGGAAGCTCAGAAAGAAGCTAGCATAAATCTTCGTGGTCTATGGGCGGCTGATACCTGCAACGGCGATACAACTAAAGCGGCCGATTCATCTTCTGAATCCTCGACCGCTTCTAGCACTACTGCCACAACCTTGTCTAACAAATACTACACTTCTTCATATAGCACTTCGAAGTATTATTATCCCGAATCTTGCGACGGCTGGAAAGGTCTAGACACGAGTTATTTGAGGTCTTTTGATTCTTTATCCGCACTATTATCCTCATTTTCATCTAAGACTTTGAGTCCTTCCTGTAATTGATTTTCTTTAGCCTTCTTTTGATACTCTTCTATATAGACCTTGAATTTATATACTTCTTCAAAACCTATTGGTTCGCCAGTGGGTTTTGTTGGTATTTCGCCATTCTTTCTTAGTTTGTCCCAAACTAGCCTAGTAGCCGCATCCCATTCAGTCTTTTCTTTTTCTGCTTTTTCGTCGTCTTCCATAAGCAAATCTTCTATAGTCATCTTTTTTATTGGTGTATAGTTATCGTTTTCTTTACGATGGACTATAATTACTCTCGATTCATCTGATTTTCTATATTTCTTTGATAGATGAGATAAGGCATATTCTATTGCCCTTTGATCTTTATTACCGACGTTAGATATTAAACCTTGCTCAGCTAAATCAACAAAATTCTTTTGTCCGATTTTAACGGCGGTTTTAGCTTTCTTTCTAAAATCTCTGTTATTTTCAAACCAGCGGTAATAAGTAGAGGTGCT
>CAYVSY010000071.1:3204-3474 GCA_964454255.1 uncultured Muribaculaceae bacterium | reverse complement strand
AGATATGATAAAATAATTATAATGACTGATGCTGATGTTGATGGATCACATATTAGAGTTTTATTACTTACACTATTTTATCGCTTTTTTAAGCCAATTGTTGAAGCTGGATATGTTTATGCAGCACAACCACCATTATTTAGAATAATGCATGGAAAAACAAGAAAATATGTTTTAGATAAAGAAGAAAAAGATGCTTATTTAGCAACTTTACCTGATAACGTTCGTGCTAGAGCTGAAATAGCTCGTATGAAAGGGTTAGGGGAAATG
>CAYVSY010000071.1:0-3194 GCA_964454255.1 uncultured Muribaculaceae bacterium | reverse complement strand
TACAGGTTATGCCGGTGAGTTTGGGAAATATGTATGTCTTTGTGAAGAGATGGGTATTACAGCTAAGATGGTTGTTGACCTTTATGACTTAAAGATAGCAAAGACTTATATGGCTTATTTAGTTACTCTACCTGATAATGTTCGAGCTAGGGCAGAAATAGCTCGTATGAAAGGGTTAGGAGAAATGGATCCTGAGGAATTAAATGAAACAACCATGGATATAGAAAAAAGAACGCTACGAAAAATAACTGTTCAAGATTGTGTAGCAGCAGATGCAGTATTTGATAAATTAATGGGTGAAGCAGTAGAACCTAGACGTGAATTTATAGAAACCAATGCTGGTTATGTAACTAATCTGGATATATAGGGGGATAGTAATGGAAAAAGAAAATATAAATAAAGAATTAAGTATTGATTCTAAAATTTTAAATGAAGAAAAAGATGACATTAAATTAGAATTGGATAGTGAGAATTTTTCAGGAGTTTTTCATGAAAGAGACAAATTGTCCGAAAATAATATTGTAAATGAAGTAGAATCTTCATTTCTTCAATATTCAATGAGTGTTATATCATCACGTGCTTTACCTGATTTAAGGGATGGATTAAAACCTGTTCATAGAAGAATATTATGGGCTATGTTTGAATCAGGTTGGACGCCAGATAAACCACATAGAAAATCTGCAACTACGGTTGGTTATGTAATGGGTCATTATCATCCTCATGGTGATTCATCAATATATGAAGCAATGGTTAGAATGGCTCAAGATTTTAGCTATCGTTATATGCTAATTGATGGTCATGGAAATTTTGGCAATATTGAAGGTGATGGTGCCGCAGCTATGCGTTATACAGAATCAAGATTATCAAAAATATCATTGGAAATGCTTAGAGATATTAATAAAGATACTGTTGATTTTGATCTTAATTTTGATGAAACAGAAAAAGAACCAAAGGTATTACCATCTAGATTTCCTAATATATTAGTAAATGGGACAATGGGAATAGCCGTTGGGATGGCTACTAATATTCCACCCCATAATTTAGGTGAAGTTATAGATGGTTGTATTGCTTATATTGATAATCCAAATATTGATATATTAGGATTAATGAAATATATTAAAGGTCCTGATTTTCCTACTGGTGGAACAATATTAGGAAATTCTGGAATTAAACAAGCATATGAAACTGGTAAGGGAACAATTACAATAAGAAGTAGAACAAGAATTGAGGAAGATAAAAATCATACTTATATAATTATTGATGAAGTTCCATATGGTGTTAATACATTAGATTTAAAAAATAAGGTTGCTGAATTAGTTCATAATAAAGTAATTGATGGAATAAGTGATTATCATACGGATTTAAAAAATGGTATAAAGATTACTATTACATTAAAAAGAGATGCTAATGCTCAAGTTGTATTAAATAATTTATACAAACATACTTATTTTCAAACAAACTATAGCATAAGTTTATTAATGCTTGATGGTATGACTCCAAAAACATTAAATTTAAAAAGCATTGTCTCAAAATATATTGAATATCAACGAGAAGTTATTATTAGAAGAACAAGATTTGATTTAGCAAAAGATGAAAAAAGAGTTCATATTTTGAATGGTTATAAAATAGCTCAAGATAATATAGATGAAGTTATTAAAATAATTAAAACTGCTCAAAGTGATATTGAAGCAAAAAATAAATTAATTGAAAGATTTGCTTTATCTGAAATTCAAACAGATGCAATATTAGAATTAAAACTACGTCGTTTAACTGGATTAGAAAGAGAAAAAATAGATAAAGAACTTAACGAATTATTAAAAGAAATAGAAGAATTAAAATCAGTTTTAAATGATAATAATAAAGTTTTAGATATTATAAAAAAAGAATTGCTTGAAATAAAATCTAGATATGGTGATGAAAGAAAAACATCTATTGATATGACTGCAATTCAATATATTGAAGATGAATCATTGATTCCATCTAGTGATGTAGTTGTTACATTAACTAAAAAAGGATATATAAAAAGATTAGATTCTGGAATATATAAAACTCAAAATAGAGGTGGAGTTGGTATTAAAGGAATGACAATAAATGAAGAAGATTTTGTTGAACATTTAATTAATTCAAATAGTCACGATTATATATTATTTTGGACTAATAAAGGTAAGGTATATAGACTTAAAGGATATGAAATACCAGAATTTAGTCGTCAATCTAAGGGCTTGCCGGTAATTAATTTACTTAATCTTGATAAAGATGAAATTGTTACATCATTATTAAATATTTCTAATGATGATGAACATAAATATTTAATATTTGCGACAAAAAAAGGATTAATTAAGAGAACAAATGTTTCTGAATTTGATAATATTCGTTCTAATGGTAAAAAATTTATTACTTTAAAAGAAAATGACGAATTAATATCTGTTAAGAAAACAACTGGTGATGATGATGTATTGATGGCATCTAGTAACGGCAGAATGGTTAGATTTAAAGAATCAGATATAAGAACGATGGGCAGGACGGCATCTGGTGTTAGAGGTATTAATTTAGGTTCTGGTGTTTTAGTTGGAATGGAAATTGCTACGGAAAATCAGAAAGTGTTAGTTATTTCTCAAAAAGGTTATGGTAAAAAAACACCGGTTAGTGATTATAGAATGACAAAACGTGGTGGAAAAGGCGTAAAAACAATTAATATTACAGAAAAAAATGGCACAATAATAGCATTTAAAATTGTGGATAATGATAAAGATTTAATTATTATAACAAACGAAGGTATAGTAATAAGATTGGATGTTGAAAAAATTTCTACTATGAGTAGAGTTACTCAAGGTGTTAGATTAATTAATTTACGTGAAGGTCAAATTGTTTCATCTGCGTCTATTGTGGATAAAGAAGCGGATAATGAACAAAATATAAATGATCAACAATAGAAAATAAAAAAATATAAATTATTCATTTATATTTTTTTTAACAGAAAATGATTTTCTGTTATGTATTTTATTTAAAATTATATATTATAATAATTATTATATGTTGTTAAATACATTATTTATAATATATTTATAAATAATTAGTATATAAAACTGGTTGAATAATAAATAATTATTTTATAATATATATTGTTGTAATAAAATACTAATTAATATTATACTACTTCATGTTCCACGTGGAACATGAGATATAAATAACTG
>CAYVSY010000070.1:0-3493 GCA_964454255.1 uncultured Muribaculaceae bacterium | reverse complement strand
TATTATTCACAAATAATGATTTTTATTCTATATATAAAAAATATATTTTTCATTAATATATAAATGTAAAAATAAGAAACGTTATGAAATATATAAAATGTTTTGAAAATAAAAAAATTTTTTTTAAAAATGATATTGTTAAGATAAGTGATAACGATGCTGCATCATTGCCATATGTTAAAATATTAAAAAGATATAAACGAAATGATATTCCAATAGATCAATATCATGTTGAATTATTATATCCAAATGAAAAATATTGGGCATATGAAAAAAATGAAATTAATACTATTTATATTCCAGATTATCTGATATTGTATAAATTATCAAAAAAAGATTTTGATGAATTGAAAATGAAAAATAAAGTAAATAAATATAACTTATGATTACACAGTTTAAAATTTTTGAATCTGAAAATAATATAACAGTTCCAGATGTTGCTTGGTTATATTTTTTACATTACGTATATCATGGAAAACTGGAAATCAAATCTTGGGCAACCGATAATAGAATGGATGGTATTATTTGCCAGGATGCATTAAGTAAATTTGATTGTGTAAAAATAGAAAATGAAAATTATATATCAACAGATGAATGTGTAAAAATAATAGATAAATATTTTGGATCAAAAAATTTTAAAGATGCTGTTGATTCACAAAAAAAATTGGAAATATATGATGAAGAATATCGTAATTTTAAAGATTTTTCAAATCGTAAATATCCAATAAGTGGAATAGGATATGAATTATTTATTAGATTTAAAAACCCAAATATTGATAAAGCATTTGATAAAATACAAGAAATGATACGGGTTCATTTTAATTCACAACGTTCATTAAAGCAGATATTGGAAAAAATGTCAAAAATGAGACAAATTGATAAATGGAATTATAAAACTGCATATGATATATTTGATGGTAATATTCCAGAAAAAATTACAATATATAGGGGATTAAAAAATGAATATAATCCTAATTATAATTTAGAATATTCTTGTTGGACAACATCGAAAGTTCAAGGTGAAAGATTTGCAAAATTTTTATTTTCTGGTGGATATCAATTTAAACCCGAATATTCTGATGATCCAACAATGTTAGTTGCAGAAGTAAATTTCGAAGATATTGCTGTATTTATTGGTGGTCATGAATCTGAAGTAATAATGAAAGGTGATGTTGAAATTAAAGAAATTATAAAGGTTAAAATATGAAATATTTAAAGTGTTTTGAATATAAACAACGAGGTAATCTTTACCATATTTTTGATTTAAAAAAATGTCATCATATTTTAAAAACAAATTCTATTGAATCATATAAATTTCTAAATATATCTACAACAAGAGAAAAAACATTGAATAGTTATCTTGGTGATTCACCAATTTCTATATTTAAATTGGAATTAGATGGTGATAAATTAAGTAATAAATATAAAATAAAACCATATGCGTATCCATCAACTGAAATTGGTGTAAATGGTGAAAGAACACCTATTCGTTTAGAAGAATTTGAAGAAGTAATATTATCTAATCAGATAAAAAATATAGATCAATACGTTAAAAAATTTATAATCATTAAATCACGTGTAGAAAGAATGAAGAATACTGGATGGTTTGATAGTGATGGTGGATATTTTGAAGATGAAGATTTAAAAAGAATCACATTACCTGATTTTTTAAAGAAAAATTTAACAAAAATAAAAGAATTATTTGGTGATATTTATATTCAGGATGGTGTAAAAATTATTAAAGATGATAAATGGTTAGATAGCATTATAAATCACCCAATTAAACAAATAAATCATGGTTATTGTATATATTGGCGAGGTTATAAAAAAAACCCACAATTTAAATATGGAATTGTTGATGATATTCAACCACTAGATATTAAAAATAAAATAATAGATCAATTAGTTATAGGTTGGGATTATGATAATTTACATTTATATAAATCTAACATATTTGAAAATTTACCAAAAGCTAGAAATAATTACGATTTATATTTATTTGATTTTGAATATGAAACAAAAGATATTATTAATGAAACTGATGATATAATCTATGTAAAAAATGGATATTTGTGTAATATTGATATTCTTAAAACAAAAATATTTTGATGAAATATATTAAAACATATGAAATTTTTGATGAATTAATGATAATTCCTCAAAAAACAGATAAAAATATAATTGTTAATGTTGGTGATTATGTATTTATTCATAATGTTAATAATATAGGTGGTAATTTATTTATTTTTATCAACAATAATATAGGTATTGTTGATAAAATAATAAAATATGATTCATTAAATGATGATGTACTTGTTAAATATTATAATATACCAACAAATATTATTGGATGGTTTACAGATGATTGTTATCGTTGTGAAAAAGAAAACTTAATTTTAGCAACACAAGCAGAAATAGAAGAATTTAAAATTAAATTAAAAGCAAATAAATATAATTTATAAAACTTTTTTTATTAATTGTAATATAATTTTAAAAAAAAAGATATATTACAGTGGAAATTAATTTGAAAGATAATATTTATTTTAAGACTTATGATGATAAAATTAAATTGAACGAAGAAATAGTTGAATTTATTTTATCTGATAAAATAGATAAAGTTTTATTTAAAGGCAATCCAACTACAATAAATTACAAATTAATAAAAAAAATACTTCCACTTACAGAAGCTAATAACACACCTGAATTAGTTAGGAAAAAATATCAAAATATTTTAGAATTATGTGATAATTCAGAATATTGTATAATTTATAAAAAATAAAGTGATCATTATCCGAAATTAAAGAAGATGATTTATTCAATGTGTTAAATAAACATAAAAAATTATTAGGTTTAGAATGAAAGAAGAATTAGATAATTGGAAAAATGTTAAATATCGAATGGAAGAAGAAGGTTTTCATTATTGTTTTAATGATTATAGTCATTGGGATGAAATTAAAGATGATCAATTTCATTATTTAGTTGATCAATATTTAGATATTTCTAAGAAAATTGAAGATTTAGTAAATAGTAGAATTAAAAATTTATCAAAATTGATGTAATTTTCATTCGGATTTTGATTCTTTAATCTTTTTAAGTTTTATTTTTCTAACTTCTCGAATTATAGCTTTATCCCAATCTTCCTTTTTTTCATATAATTTACCTTTATAGTAATATTGATCTTTTTCTTCATTATTATAGTCTATTGCAGGTCCATTAAGTCTATGATAATATCCCATCTTTTTATATTCTGTTCTATCTTTAAATATGATTATATTATTAGGAATATCATTAGTTAGCCATGAATTTATATTAACTTTATCTTTATAAAATTCAGTTAATTTTTCATTTTTTTCTTTATCATTTTTAGAATTAATTTCATCAAAGTCATTCATATTGTATATTTCCTTTTTATTTTTTTAATATATAAAGATAAATAGAAAAAGTTGATATATGCAAAAAAATAAATGGAATAAAAAAGTTGATTGGATTAAAA
>CAYVSY010000069.1:0-3763 GCA_964454255.1 uncultured Muribaculaceae bacterium | reverse complement strand
TGGTGTTCTTATTTCATGACTCATACTACTTAAAAAATCACTTTTAGCTCGATTGTCTTTTTCAGCTAAATTCTTAGCCAATTCCATTTCGTTTAGCATTTTTAAATCGGGATTTTCAATGGTAAAATACATTATATAACACATCAATACTAATACTAAATCATATATTATTATTCCAGGAAAAACTATTGTTAAAAAATAAAATAATAATTCCTAGTATTATAAACACACTCATGTATCTTTTATCTATTTTTTTAATATTTATACTTGTTATAATGGCTGATGTCAATAACATAATAGCAACAATTACATATCCAAAAAGTGCGGTCAAACCTTTAACATTGGTAACTTGACCAACTTGATATATTTCTATATTTGTAAAACAAATAGTTATTGCAAAAATACTGGTTATGCTTATTATAATTTTAATAATTTTGGAATTTTTTCTATAATTACTTATCTTTTAATTGCCAATTTCAATATTTGACGAAAAACAGGACTAATAAATTTTCTAATCCTTATTGCTGTATTTGTGGTAAATGTGTCTACAGTGCTATTTAATACTTTCCTTAAACCAATTACTTTCATTTTTCCTCCAAATCATATTTTCCTACGCCAGAATTATATTATAAAAAAAATATGTGTCCATTTTAAGACATATATTTGTCAACATTTTGTTATATTATAGGTTAGATACTGGTGCATATGTTTTTCTATGTTCTTTAATTGGGCCATACTTTTTTAAAGCTTCAATATGTTTCTTAGTTCCATATCCTTTATTATGTTTTAAATCATATTCAGGATATTTTTCATCCAATTCATACATCATTTTATCTCGTGTAACTTTGGCTATAACACTAGCGGCTGAAATAGTTAAACTTTTCAAGTCTCCCTTTATTATTGATGTTGTTGAAATATCAATATTTAGTGGCATAGCGTCAATTAAAATATGATCTATTTTATGATTAGTGTTTTTTATTGCTTCTAACATAGCTAATTTAGTAGCTTCATAAATATTAATTTTATCTATTACTTTTTCATCTATTATACCTATTCCATATGCAATACAATCTTTTTTAATTATATTGAAAAAATATTCTCTTTTTTTTTCACTTAATTTTTTTGAATCAGTAAGTCCTTCTAATTTATAATTTTTAGGTAATATAACACAAGCTGCCACAACTGATCCAATTAATGGACCCCTTCCTACTTCATCAACACCTGCAATGTATTCAAGTCCATCATTTATTAATTTTGTTTCATATTCATAATTATTTATCATTTCTTAAAACCATTTAATATATTTCTTACATTACTTTCAGTATTAATTGATTGATTAGTATTAATTTTATTATTCATTTCATTTAATTTATCACAACTTGTATAATGTTTTAAGGAACTATAAGGGTTAATTTTTTTAGCACTATTTCCAAACATTTGTCTATTAAAATCACTTTGTCGTTGTCTTTCTTGACTAATCTCATTATAATTATGATTAGCTTTCCAGCGATCATTAAATACTTCTAATACATCTCTATTTTTATTATATCCTAATGCCATAAATATCCCTCTTTCTATAATAAATTATCTTTTTTTTGGTTTTTTTTTATATTCATCATTTATTTTATTTAATGTTTTTAGTTCTTCTTCATTAAATGTCCCTGTGCCATATATTTGCTTCATTTTCAATAAATGAGAATCTTCTTTTTTTGTAGTTATAGTATTAGGATTTGAATAAAAAAAGTATCCTTGAACTAATGCATATTCTTCATCCATTAATGTTTCATTTTGATAATATTTATTAATTATTTCTTTCAAATGGTCTTCGTTAGTTTTTTGCCTTTTTTCAAAATAATCATTTTGATTCATAAATTGAATAACATTTTTTTTCATAATTCTCCTATAACAAAAGGACTAACGAGTCCTCTTATATATTTTTGGGGCATAATCTTTTGGCTCATCTTCTGAATTTTCCATTTTTCCACATATTTGACAGATCCTAGTATAATACCATGATCTATCTAAATATTTATCTTCTTTTTCTTCCCATGGTGTAAAATTGTGCCCATATGCTAAACATATTTGTTTATTTATTTCAGTTAATTTTTTTTGTTTAATTTTTTCCTTTTTATTATAATTATTAATTTGATTTTGTGTTTTTTTTCTAAGATTAAATAGATATTTTTTTAATTCTTCTTTTTTTTCTTGTGCTGTTTTTTCAGAATCTAACATTTCATTTTCTAATTCACTAAATTCCATAAAACCTCCTAAATAATTGGTGCCCTTATAGTAGAAGTACAGTAACTTTATTTTTTAACAAACCTACTATTATCTCTGTCATAAACTTTTTCTAATTTTCTTTCCCAAACTTGTGATAGGTCAATGTTTTCTGCATCGGCAGTACAAACTAAAGAAAATAATACATCTCCGATTTCTTCAGTTAAAGCTGCCATTCTAGATAAGGGAGAAAAGTATGGCTTTTTGAATTGACTAGCCCATTCATCAACTTCTTTTTGCATTTCTATAATTGATTTATTATAGATTTAATTCACATCCTTTTTAGTTACTATATTCACCAATTTATCAAAATCTGACATATAATTTGAATCTTGTATAACTTTGTATTTTTCATATTCTAACTCAGCTTTTTCTTTTGCTTCTTCCATAGATATAATACCTTTATTATTTAATACTTTGTATTCATTCATTTTAAGCATATTATCTAAAATACTAATCCAATTTTCCATTTTCATTATTATATGTCTTTTTGCCCTATTTTCAGCGATATCTAAATACATATTAACAATATCAGTCAAATGTCCTAATTCTTCTTCTGAAAGATAATTTTTAGCTATTGATACATCAAATTTTTGTATTCTTCCTTTTGGAGATTTTTTCCAAGCTGTAAGCCCCAAATATTTTTTAGTGCTATCAACTCTTGCACTTATGATTTCTGCTGCTGTTTGATGTGTAACAGCATAATGAAACTTATTTTGTATAGTTGCAAAAAATTCTTGTGCTATCTCACTAGTCTTATCGTAATCAATACTACATTCACTAAAAATATCAGTAATTTTTTGGTAAAATTTTCTTTCACTAGCTCTTATTGTTTTAATTATTTGATATAACTCATCAAAATATTTTGCATCATAACGATTGGTACTAGATAGTCCTTCATAATCAACTGCAAAACCTTTTATCATATAAGATCTTAATATATTTGTTGCCCATTTTCTAAACTTCATTGCAATTTTTGAATTAACTCTATATCCTACTGCAATTATCATATCTAAATTATAATATTCAATATTTCTTGTTATTTGTCTATTTCCTTCATTTTGAACTGTTGCAAAAAATGCAACAGTTGATTTTCTATCTAACTCTTCCTCATTATAAATATTTTTAATATGCCTTGATATTACAGATTTATCTTTACCAAACAATTCAGCAATTCTATTTAATGATAACCATACATTTTCATCATTATATAAAACATCTATTTTAATATCATTATTATTATTAGTATAAATAATAATATCATTATTTATCTCTTTCATAGTATTCAAATTATGCCTCCTAACAAAATAGTAACACACTACAATATTGTCAAAACCAATAATGGTGTGATTCGTTGCATAAATAGTTTATCATATTTTTAAGTATATTAAAACTCAAATATCGATAATTAAATCAAAAGTTTGAGTTTGGTATCAATTTGGTACCAGTTAGATAGAAGTTGTTACCCCCTATCTCTTGATAAGTT
>CAYVSY010000068.1:0-3818 GCA_964454255.1 uncultured Muribaculaceae bacterium | reverse complement strand
CTCTTCCCTCTTCCCTCATCCCTTTCTTCTCCCTGCACCTCCACCTTCTTCTCTCAGTATAAGACGAAAAGAAAACGTTAAAATGTAATAACAAGACGTTTAAGATTTCGAATATTGAAGAAACAGGATGTTGTCCGGATGAATAAATGGTATGATACGGACATGAATCTGCAGAAAATCCAGATGGTTCTTGCCGATCAGAAGGCGGAATTGGCCAAAATGCTGGCTCGCCCGACGTGCGCACGGCGCGAAGAGTCCATGATCAACCTGCACAGCAAGCTTGCGCAGGTCGTGACCGGAGTTCGACGTTCCGGAAAGTCGACGATGTGCCTCAACGTGCTGAAGTCGTCCGGCCGTAATTTCGGCTATATCAATTTCGACGATGAACGCCTGGCGACGTTGACAGGCGAAGATCTGGATACGGCATTGTCCGCGGCTTACAAGATCTACGGAGACTTCGACACGTTGTTCCTGGACGAACCACAGAACATGGACGAGTGGGCGTTGTTCGTCAATCGCCTGTTGCGCTCGGGGATGCATCTTGTCGTCACGGGATCCAATTCCAACCTGCTAAGCGGTGAACTCATGACCCATATGAGCGGACGGTATTCCGAGATCAAGCTGATGCCTTATTCTTTCGGCGAATATTGCGCTTTCAAGGGCGTCGATCCGACGGACCTGAGCGTCAGGGCCCGTGCGATGCGGTCAACGGCATTCGACGAGTACCTGAAGAACGGTGCATTCCCGGAAGTTGCCGAAGGGGAAAATCCGAAGACCTATATTCGGACCCTGATCGAGAACATCAGGACGAAGGACATCGAGCGGCGGTATAAAATCCGTTATCGCTCGGCGCTTCGGAAGCTGATCGATCATGTCCTTGACTCGGTGCCGATGGTTCTGGATACGGACGAGCTGGCGAAGATGTTCTCGTTCAACAGCAAGCAGACGGCCGCGAATTACGTCGAATACATGGAACGTTCGTTCCTCGTCAACCGTCTCGGCAAGTATTCGACAAAGCCGAAGTTGCGGGTCTTCGGCGAGAAGCTGTATCCGGCCGACGTCTCGTTTATGGATTCGAGGGAAAATGCGATGCAGGGCGAAAACCTCGGCTGGCGGATGGAGACGATCGTAAGATTGGAACTTCTGCGCCGGGCCAGAACGGCGGGCCATGACATGTATTATTTCAAGGATGCGCGGCATGAGTGCGATTTCGTGGTGTGCAAGGACCGCAAGGCGCTTGCCGCGTATCAGGTTTCTTATGACATGTCCTTGCCAAAGACTCGGAAACGGGAGATTAAAGGTGCCGTCGCAGCAGCGAAAGCTCTTCATCTTGCACGTGCCGTGATCGTGACTTATGGGGAAGTGGATGAAATCAAGCACCCGTCGGGAATCGTGATCGAGGTGGTTGCGGCTTCCGATTGGCTCGCAGTCTGACGTTCTTCTTTCCTTTTTCCTTCTCCCATCCCTCTTCCCTTTTTCACCTTTCACCTTTACTTTTTACTTTCTCTCTTCTCTCTTCCCTCCTCCCTCTTCCTTCTCTTCTGCCCGAACCACTTTTTCACCTTTCACTTTTACTTTTTACTTTCCCTCTTCCCTCTTCCCTACTTACTACTTGTTCCCTCCTAACCCAAACAACCCAAACCCCCAAACAACCCAAACACCCTCTTCCCTCCTCCCTCTTCCCTTTTTCACCTTTCACTTTTACTTTTTACTTTCACTCTTCCCCTTGACCTTTTGGTAATATATAGGTTACAATACGCATAATGAAATCCGTGGACAAGATCGGGTCGGTGTTCCTTCGTTCCGTGCTTCGCCGGATGAAGGAGCTCGGGCTCAACCAGACGGCGCTCGCCAAGCGCATGAACGTCTCGCGCCCCTACATCACCAAGGTCCTCTCCGGCGACGTCAACTTCACCTTCGCCACGGCCGCCCGCTTCGCGAAAGCTCTCGGAATGGATTTCTTTCCAGTTCTCAAGCCGAAAGAAGAAGGAGGATCATGATCCGCAATTTTAAATTCTCAATTCTCAATTCTAAATTTCTCAAATTCCGAGCTTCAAGTCGCGACAATTCAATCGTAAACAAATGGGAATGAAACGTATTTTCGTATCAAGCGTGCAGCGCGAGTTTGCGGAAGTCCGCAGGCTGTTGAAGCGCTATATTGCGCGTAACCCGGCTTACCGTCGTTTGTTCGAGACGTTCATTTTCGAAGAGGATGTCGTTTCGATGGATCGGCGGGTGGACGAGGTGTATCTTGAAGAACTGCGCAAGTGCGATATTTATCTTGGCCTCATTGGCAATGAGTATGGCAACGAGGACAAGGAGGGTGTTTCGCCGACCGAACGGGAGTTTGACGAGGCGACGCGTTTAGGGTTGCCGCGGCTGATGTTTGTGATGGGGCGGGATGAGGGGTGTCGACAGGTCAAAGAGTCCGCCTTCCTGGGCAAGATATCTGCCGAATTGATTCGGTCTCGTTGTAATGACGACAAGTCGCTTCTCTTGGAGATCTATTCGAGCTTAGATGCCTTGCTGCTTGAGCAAGGGGCTTATCGACTGGGAGCATTCGATGCATCGCCTTGTGACGGCGCATCCATGGAAGACATCGATGCCGATAAAGTGTCGTGGTTTGTCGAGCGTGCGCGTGCGCTGCGACAGGCTGATCTTGAGGAGGGCATGTCTGTCTCGTCTGTGTTTACGCATTTGCAACTCTTCGCTTCGGGGGGATCTCTGACCAACGCGGCGATTCTGCTGTTCGGCAAGTCTCCGCAGCGTTTTCTCACGGCGTCGGAAGTCAAGTGTGCGCAATGGTATGGAACGGAGCGGCACAAGCCGATGCTGTCCTATCAGATTTACAAGGGGACGTTGTTTGACATGGCTGACGCAGCGACGTCGTTCGTCTTGTCAAAGTTGAATCTTGCAGTTGGCACGCGAAAGTCTGGCACGACGGCTCCGCGCGAGTATGAGATACCTCAGTCGGTTGTCGCCGAGGCGATTATCAATGCGATTGCTCATCGTGACTATTCGAGCACGGGCAGTGTTCAGGTTGAGGTGTTTTCAGATCGTGTGGTCGTGCGAAATCCCGGACAGATTAATCCGGCGTTGACGAAAGCCGAGCTCTTCGTTGAGCATTCGTCATATCCGAATAATCCCAAGATCGCGGATCAGCTTTACCAGACGAAGCATATCGAGAAGTTCGGAACTGGATTCACAGACCTTGTGGCCGATTGCCGAGCCGCCGGTTTGCGAGATCCTGAGGTTGATGATTCGAGAACGGAGTTCATCGTCACAATTTGGCGCCCTGCAGATAACGTGCGGGGAACTGCAGATAAAAAGCAGATAAAGAGTGTGAAAGACGATGAACTGGTCGGTTTCATCTTGAATAATCCAAATTATAGCATTCCGCAGTTTGCAGATAAACTGCAGATAAAAGAGTCGACGATGCGTGCAATCATTGATCGGTTCAAGCGCGAGAAGGGCCTCCGTCACGAGGGCTCGCGCAAGGCGGGGTATTGGACGTTTGTAACGAAGAAGTAAAAAGGAAAAGTAAAAAGCATGGAGGGGTTGATTCCGATTAACAAGAGAACAAAGCAGTTCGCGATTCGCATCGCGAAGCTGTATTCTTTTTCACCCTTCCCCCAACTTTTTAACCTTTCACCTTTACTTTTTACTTCTGACAGCGTGAGCCTGAAACCGGCGGCCCATCGCAACATGTCCGCGGCGAACCCCACCACTGCAACCCCACCACTGGTGTCAGACCCTTTGTCGCCTCCGCAGCGTTTTCTCACGGCGTCGGAAGTCAAGTGTGCGCAATGGTATGGAAC
>CAYVSY010000067.1:0-3851 GCA_964454255.1 uncultured Muribaculaceae bacterium | reverse complement strand
AGATGGCTTTTATTGATACCAAGGTCAAAAGAATTATGGCCTTCGGTTTGGCAGGCCTATCCGTGGCCGCCGATTCTTTGTCGGCGATCAAATACGCCAAGGTTGTGCCGATTCGCGATGAACGGGGAATCACAGTGGATTTTGAAATCAACGGCGATTTTCCGAAGTATGGCAACAACGATGACCGCGTAGATGAGATTGCCGTTAAACTGGTGAATGATTTCAACAAAGAACTAGCCAAGCACTGGATTTATCGCGAAGCAAGACCAACCCTTTCCGTGCTCACCATCACTTCCAATGTGGTTTATGGCAAGAAAACCGGGGCCACCCCAGATGGCCGCCAGGCTGGTGAACCTTTTGCGCCAGGCGCCAACCCAATGCACGGTCGAGAGGTGAACGGTGCGATTGCTTCTTTGAATTCAGTGGCGAAAGTAGATTATCGCCAGGCCCAAGACGGAGTTTCTAATACCTTTTCCATTACCCCAAAAACCATGGGTAAAAGTGAAAAAGAGCAAACGGCCAACTTGGTGGCACTTCTGGATGGCTATTTCGCCAAAGGAGCTCATCATTTGAACGTTAATGTTTTGAATCGGGAAACCTTGGAGGATGCTATGATTCATCCAGAAAAATATCCAAATTTAACCATTAGAGTTTCCGGTTATGCCGTTAATTTCGTGAAATTGTCGCCAGAACAACAAAAAGAAGTCTTGGCAAGAACCTTTTTTGAAAAGATGTAAGAAAAAAAGAGAGCGGATAACGCTCTTTTTTTGTGGAGAAATAAAATTGACGCTTAATTGGGGGTGAAGTAAAATGAATAAATAAGAATATTTAAATGCTAGATAAGTTTTTCAAGACAATTGAAAAGATTACTCCGTCAAAATATCGCTGGATTCTGAACCATGACGGTTTCAAACGCTACTTCGCTAATACAGGGTGGATGTTTTTTGGAAAAATATTTGCCTTGGGCACTGCTTTTTTTATAAATATTTTTATCGCTCGTTATCTGGGGCCAGCTGATTATGGGTTACTGAGCTATACTATAAGTTTTGTTGGATTATTTGGATTTTTATCTTCTTTGGGTATTGACAATATTTTAACAAAAAGTTTTGTTAACTATAAAGATAGAAAAGACGAAATAATAGGTACTGGTTTTTATATAAAAATTTTTGGAAGTTTATTGGCTATTGTTAGTGTTTTTTTTGTTTCATTTTTTACAGCGAAAGACTTATTCACAACGCTTATCACCCTTTTATTTTCTGTTAGTTTTATTTTTCAAGCGTTTAATGTAATAGAAATATATTTTCAATCTCAGGTTCTTTCAAAAAAAATATTTAAGGCTCAAATAATTTCAAGTATAATTTCCTCGTTATTAAAAATCTTATGTGTTTTATATTTTGATGGAATATTTTGGTTGATTTCCATTTATGTTATCGAATATATTTTATATGCGATTTTATTAATTTTTTCATTTAAAAAATCTCAAAGTTCTTTAAAACGATGGAAATTTAATAAAAAAGTCGCTAAGGCTATATTGAAAAATTCTTGGCCACTTATGCTGTCTACAGTTGCCGTTGGTTTGTATATGAAAATTGATCAAGTCATGGTAAAAAATATACTTGGCAATGAGCAGTCTGGCGTTTATGCCTTAGCTGCTAAACTTTCAGAAATTTGGTGCGTGATACCATCAGTTATTTGCACTTCAATTTTTCCGGCAATAATTAATTCAAAAATAATTAGTGAAAAAATTTATAAAAAGAGAATAGTTAATGCTTTTTTATTTTTGGCTTTTTTATCTGTTTTTATTTCTTTTATGGTTATGATATTTTCAGATTTTATCGTAAAAACTTTAGCCGGAGATGCTTATATAAACGCATCGAGAATTTTAAAAATTTATATTTGGTCAATAGTAATGATTTTTGGAGGCACAGTTATTGGTCAATGTCTTGTTTTGGAGGAATATACGAAAATATTTTTTTATTCTAATTTTTTTGGAGCTGTCTTAAATATTATTTTAAATATTTTTTTAATACCAAGATTTGGCTTAGCTGGTGCTGCAGTATCAACACTAATTTCTTATTTTTTTGCTACTTTAACCATTTTTTTCTATAAAAACCCAAGAAGATTTTTTTTAAAAGCAATAATAAGTTATTTTAGTTAATATGAAAATAAATAACAGTGAAAATTTTATAAATACAAAATTCAGTATTTTTAATTTATCAACATATTTTGTTCGCTTATCTATATTTAATTTTTTAAAAGACAATATTCCTTTTTTTGTTGGTGATTTATTAGATATTGGATGTGGAAAAATGCCATATAAAAAATTTTTGACAAGTAAGGCAAAAATAAAAAAATATGTCGGCATAGATATAAAAGAAGCAATTATTTATGACGAAAAAATTAAACCAGATTTATATTGGGATGGAGAATCTATTCCTTTAGCCAATTCTAGTATTGATTCAATTTTGATTACTGAGGTATTAGAGCATGTTTTTTGTCCAAAAACAATATTTCAAGAATCTTTTCGGGTTCTGAAAGATGATGGGCGTGTTTTTTTAACCACGCCATTTATTTTTCCTTTACATGAAGTTCCAAACGATCAATATAGATACACTCCTTACAGTATAAAAAAATTTGCTTTGGATGTTGGGTTTAAAGAAGTTATTATAAAGCCAATGGGGGGTATAAATGCCGTATTGGCTCAAATATTAGCAATAAACAAGAACAAATTTACCAAACTTTTATCAGTACCGCTAATATATTTATTAATAAAAATTGATAAAAAACCGAAACTGGAAGACGGCGCGATTTTTACGGGACTTTCCGTTGTTTTAATAAAGTAACATATGAAAAATATAGACATCATTCTTTCTTCTGATAATAATTATGCCCAGTATTTAGGTGTTGTGCTATGTTCAATTTTTGAAAATAAAAAACAGGGCCACTCTATTAATGTCCATGTTATTAATGGAGGAATATCTTCTGAGAATATTAAAAAATTAGAGATATTAGAAGAAAGGTATAATTTTAATATAAGCTATATTAATATAGATAAAAATTATTTTTCCGATTTGTTTATTAGTGATCATATTTCTCAGGCAACTTATTATAGAATTTTAATTCCTTCATTGTTAAAAAATAAAATTAATAAAGTTTTATATCTCGATTGTGATTTGATTATTCAGTGCGATTTATTGGAATTATTTGAAATAAATATAGATAATTATTTTGTTGGAGCAGTAGAAGATGATAACTCTGAAACAAAAGAAGTGTTAGGATTAAGTTCTTCAGACTCTTATTTTAATGCCGGAGTCCTATTAATGAATATTGAAAAATGGAATAATTCAAATATTGCAGAGGAAACTTTTGAATTTGTTAGAAATAATCCTGATAAAATAAAATTTTGGGATCAAGATGCACTTAATTATACATTAAAAAACAAGTGGTTAATTATTAATAAGTGCTTTAATCTTTCTGCGGTTGAGGCAAAAAAGATTTCAAAAGATAAATCTAATACAATAATAAATAATTCAATTATCCATTTTTCTGGAAATTTAAAGCCTTGGAACTTTGCGTATAACGGATTTGGAAAAGAAATTTATAAAAAATATTTAAAAAAAACACCCTGGAATGGCGAAAAGTGTAAGGATATAAATATAAAAAACTTAGTTAAAAAAATATTGTTTATTTTATTTCCTTATGAGGTTATAAAAAAAATAGTAAAAATTAAAAATAATTTTATAGGTTGAATTAGATAAAATAAAAAACGGACAGATTAAATTTCTGCCCGTTTTTGAATAAATTTTTTTAATTCTGGATAGTTTAAAGATTCTCGATATTTTTTTGAAGCC
>CAYVSY010000066.1:2729-3870 GCA_964454255.1 uncultured Muribaculaceae bacterium | reverse complement strand
TTTTAAAATTCCTGTCGCTTTTAATCCTAACTTTTCATTATTTTTTTGATTTTCTTCGTCCATATAATCACCTACTTAATGATGTCTTTTATAATCCTCCACCAGTTCCGAATGATTCTAATTCTTCTTCAGTAAGGACAACATTTATTCTCATACGTTTATTACCACATACAAACAAGGCTTCTCCTTGACTGTATTTTTTTATACTATCTCTTTCATTATCATTTAAGTCTATTAATCTACTTAAATCATCAACGGCTTGTTTTTTAAGTCCCATAACCAAATAATATGAAGCATTATCAAATATTGCTTTACCATGAACTATAACTTCTGGAGCAGCAAAATCTGATGGTTGTTGAGTGATAATAATTGTTCCTGTATTATATTTTCTAGCACGGCGTTGCATTTGGGCTAAGAATTCTGCTCCTAGAACATTTCTTGCGCCTAATAAAACGTGAGCTTCATCTACTGACATAACGGAATTAATATTTGGATTTAAACATAATCCCCATGCAAATTTTAAAACATTAAATAATAAGGCGTTTCTTATGTTTTCATCAGCATTCATTAATTCTTTTATATTAAATACAATAAAGTCAGTATTTGTTCTTATTGATGTTTTACCATTAAAATAATACTTTAATTCTCTTGTTAGTGGTCTAACTTTTAATTCTAATCGTTCCATGACATCTCTTTCATGAGTTCTTTCAGTCATAGATGTAAGTCTTCCTTTTATAGTTGCATAAACATCTTGGAATATTGGAAAGTCTTCTGATTTAAATTTTGAAAAATCAGTATTATAATCTATTCCAAATCTTATATAAGTATCTTGAACAACTTCACTAAATAGTGTTAAAACATCTTCTTCTATATCAGGATCATAATATTTCATGAATGCTTTTAAAGATTGAATAGTCTTAGTTAAAACAGTATATCCAAGACCTGATTTAATTTCTTCTTCAATATCGTGAAATAATCCTCTAATTCTTGTAAGGCCTCCTAATACTAAATCTGGTGTCAAAATCAATCTTTTAATCGACCATTTCTCTCCATTAGTTACGCCTCTTTCTTCCACATCGTGTAGTGTACCAGAATATTTATGATGGTGGTAATGCAGATGTCTACGTATCCATGGATTAAT
>CAYVSY010000066.1:0-2719 GCA_964454255.1 uncultured Muribaculaceae bacterium | reverse complement strand
CATCTAATATTATTTGAAGTGGATTAACCATACCGAATTCCCCACCTTTACCTAAATCGACAACTTCACCACCATAAGCTTTAGTCATTTCAGTAATTTCACCTTCAGGATCAATGGCTACTATTTGATAACCATTTCTAATATGACTTCTAAGTAATAATTTAGCGGCGGTTGATTTACCACTACCAGATGTTCCTAAAATAATCATATTAGCATTATTTCTATTATTTTCTTTCTTAATTTGATATAAAAACTGATTAAATAATATTACTCCGCCAGAAAAATCAACGCCAAGTAAGGTAGCTAATCCAGTATCTTTAATACTATCAAAGATAAATGGATACATTGCGGCCATAGTTGGAGATGGCATTGGTGTTCCAATACGCATTTCTATTGGTTGTGGATCAAATATTGGTAATACTGATTTTAAAACACTTTCTTGTTCAAATCTAAGTGAAATGGCCCTAAGCTCCATAGCATCTAAATAATTCTTTAAATTTAATTTTTTAATTTCTAATTCTTCTCTTGTATCGGCTGTAATCATGATGTGCATTTGAAAATCAAACGTTCTTGCTTGAGCAGCCGTGAATTGTGATATAAAGTATTCTAATGAATCAACATCTTGTCTAATTCTCTCTTGAATAGTTTTATCTTTTTCATCTTGATATTTAGCTTTTAAATCAGCGATTTCTTTATTTAACATTTTAGCTAAGACAGAAAAAGGTAATGGCATGTGTTTAATAACTAATTTTACACCAGACATATTTGTTAAACTAGATAAATATCCAGGAGATATAAATCTTGGATAAGATATAACTGTTAAAATAGTTGCATATTTATCACTAATTACAAAATCAGCTGGATTAAATTGTAGCCCTTTAGGAGCTAATTGACTTTTTAAATTCATTATCCAATCACCGTCCCAAAATCGGTTGTCATACCGCTATTTAAGAAATTATCTAAAATAACTCTTAAATCAGCATTTGATGTTTGATTAGCCACAAGTCCACAATTACCTAAACCAGTAATTATAGTTCTCAATCTCTTTTGTATCATATCATTATTCTTTTCTCTAAATAAAATATAATATTCTGTATCAGACACTTTATTTTCCATAAACATATTAGCTTTATTCAAATCTTGCATAATCATTTTTCTAATTTTACTGTTAGTAACTTGATTATATAATAATTGAAGTTTAGCAAAATATGATGCAATATCAACTGGTCTATCAGCCGCAATTATCCAAAATTCAAAATCAACAGTGTTGTAGAAATTTTTTAATCCAATTATAACATTTTCTTGTGTTTGAGCATCAAGTATAAAAATGTTTCTTGGCTTAATTTTTACCCCCGTCACTTTCATATTATTTTCTAGGACAATAGTCCCATTCGCAATAGCCTTAATTGGAAGCCAATCTTCTGTATATTTTGATTTATTATTTTGCGTTTTCTTGGGCATTGCGTTCTTCAATAAATCGTTCATAAAAACACCAACCTTTCCATATAAATCTTCTTCTTCTTGTCCAAAATTTATACATACTATATAATGCTGTTCGAACATTATGATAATTTGGAATTGGGAATACTAACATACCAGCAATTCCAGCCGGAGATAATATCCCAATCATTTGTAAGGTATCAGTAGTATTAGGATTTAATACCAATAATAATAATGATATTCCTATACCCGTTCCAAATAATATTAAATCAGCACCAGTAAATAAATTTAGTATCAACGTTCCTTTTTTGGCATTTGCCGGAACTAAAAAACTATTCATCTAATATCACACTCATTTCTATTGTCCTCTTACTCGAGATTTTTGTCTTTCTAATTCTTCTTGTTCAGATTTTAATGTTTTATAATCATCAGTTCCTCTTATAGCACTAATTCTTTCTTCTGTATCTGTAAATGAATCATATAAATGATTTGCATCAACTTGATCATCGTTGGGACCCGCACCAATATTAAAGAAGATATCATCATATTCTCTAACGTTATTATTAAGTATATTATCCGTTCCTGAAGCAATAACCATTTTACCAGCTTCTTTTTCTGCTAATTTTAAGAATGCATCAGCGCTACTAGTATGATATTCTCTACCATCTACTGTAAAGAATTCTTTTCCAGTGTTTCTAGAACGTTCAATAGAATCTTTTACTCTATTAATATCTGAAAATGTAATTGCATCATCATTGTTATATGCATCTTTTATTTTACCTGCACCAATTGTTGCAGATATATTTTTTTTATATGCTTGACTAGTTGCTCTTGATTTAATTGATTCAGCTAATTTTAATTTTGATTCATTATTCGCAATGGCAGTATCGTATCCTTGTCTTTTAATAGCATTATCTTTTAATTCTCTATCAATTTTTTGCATTTCTGTTTCAGCTCCAAACTTATTACCAAGATTTCTACTTAGTTGTTCAAAAGATCCAATACCTTGTCTTTGTAAGGCACCTTTATCAGCTGTCTTTTTCATTATATCGGCTGTTTTCTTACCAGTTAATCCTCCAAGCGTTCCTCTTGTTAATCCGCCGAAAGCACCACCTAATTTTCCTAAAAATCCTTTATTAGCAATAGCACCAGTTGCCATTCCAGCTAAACCACCAGCTACTCCTCCTAAAACAGCACCAGCTGCATTATCTTTAAATCGATTCTTTAAGCTAACGCCAAAATCTCCTGACGCTGCACCTTTACTTGGAAATAATTCTTT
>CAYVSY010000065.1:0-3936 GCA_964454255.1 uncultured Muribaculaceae bacterium | reverse complement strand
CATATTATTATAAAAAAATAAATAAAGAAGAGTATTAAAAAAATACTTTTTTTTATAAAAAAAAATCAGTTTGAGAACTGATTAATCTTTTTTCATTGTTTCTTTTAATACTTCTTGGATACTATTTGATTTATCGTTTATTTCATCATCTAATTCAACAAGTTTTAATACTTCTTCAAAGGTAGTTAATCCAGCTATTACTTTATATAATCCATCTTGAAGTAAAGTAATAACATCACCATCATATACTAATTCTCTTAAATCTTCTTTTTTTGTTTCATCACTTATTGCATCTCTAATACCTTGATTAATTAATAAAACTTCTTGGATAGCAATTCGACCATGATATCCGTTTGTGCATTCGTCACAACCATGAGCTGTATATACTTGATCAACTTCACGACCAAAGATGGCTCTAAACATTTTCTTTTCGTAAAATGTTGTTGGTCTTGGCATTTTACATTTTTCGCAAAGTTTTCTAGCTAGTTTTTGTGAAACAATTCCAGTTAATGATGCAGCTAATAAATATCTTTCAACATCCATATCAAGTAAACGTTCAATAGTTGTTAAAGAATTATTGGTATGTAGTGTTGATAGAACTAGGTGACCTGTGATAGATGCTCTAACAGCTATTTTGGCTGTTTCACTATCTCTTATTTCCCCAATCATTATTATGTTAGGGTCTTGTCTTAAAACGGATCTTAAAACAGTTGCAAAGTCTAATCCTATTTCACTATTTACTTGAACTTGGTTAATTCCTTCAATATCCATTTCAACAGGATCTTCAACTGTTACTAGATTAGCTCCTTCAATATTTAATTTTTGTAGAAATGAATATACGGTTGTTGATTTACCACTACCGGTTGCTCCAGTTACAAGAATTATTCCATTTGGGTTGCTTAACATTTTTATTACCTTTTTATAATTGTTTTCATTAAAATATAAATATTCAACGCCTTTTAAACTCATTGAATAATCTAAAATACGAATAACAACTTTTTCACCGCGTTTAGTAGGTAGAGAGGATACACGCAAATCCAAATTAATCCCATTTAAGACTGTTTTTATAGCTCCATCTTGTGGTAATCTAGTTTCAGTAATATTCATTCCTGCTAATAATTTAACACGAGTTATAAGATTTTGTTTAACACTGTTTGGTATATTAGCATAATTTTCAAGTATACCATCAACTCTAACACGGACTTTTAAAAAATCGTCAGCAGGATCAAAATGAATATCAGATGCTCCCATTTCTACACAATTTATAATTATTTCGTTAACCGCATCAACAATCGGCATTTTATTAAAGTCAAAAGTCTTTTTCATATTTTCCCTCATTCATTCTTTTTCTATTTTATATCTAGATTTTATTCTGTTTTTATTATATAATATATTTATAATAATTTCAATAACAAAGGAATGATTTTATGAAAAAAAATAATTTAGGATTTATGTTAGCTGAATTAGTAATAGTTTCTGGTGTTGTGATTGTAGCTATTTTTAGTTTATATGCTGGCTTTTCAACTGTTTTTGTTCAATATAAGGAACAAAGTAAGTATTATAGTGCTGATGCTATGTATATGGCTAGGAATATGATGACTTTCTTTATAGATGAAAATAAAATGAATGGAATGATTTTTAAACTTAAATCGACAAATTATTTAGATATTAGTAATTGTGCTGATTTAAATATTTATAATAATGACAAAGAAAAAAATATATGTAACGATTTAAAGAATGTATATAATGTCAATAAAATGTTTTTTATTAAAAAATCAGGTGTTTTTAATCTACAATCATTAAATATTAATCAAACGTTTAAAGATTACTTAAAGTTTTTTAATAATAATGAATCTAGTATAATAGATAATAAAGAACATTATTATATATTGGTTGAAACAAATAATTTGTATTATGGTTCAATAAAAATAAGTTAATATGTCGTAATTCGACATATTTTTTATTGCTGATGTATTAATATATAATAGGTGATTAACTATGAAAATAAAAAAAACAATAATTTCAATTGTTTTATCTGTTGTATGTGGAGGATTATGCGGAAAATTAGTTTATAATATTTATCAAGAAAAAATTAATAATGTATTTACTAGCACCAAAGTATATTTACTTCAAACGGGTGCTTATTCTAGTATGGATAGTATGAAGGAAAATTCAAATTTATCTAGTTATATTTATTACGATGATAATGGATTATATAAAACTGTTTTAGCTATCACTAAAGATAAAGATAATATTAATAAAATAAAAGAAGCTTATGATGTTGATATGGTAATAAATGAATATTATTTAGATAATGAGGAATTAAATAATAAAATTATTGCTTATGATTCATTATTAAAGGAAAAAAATGAAAAGGAAGAAATAAAAACTATTGTTAATGAAATGATAGATTTATATAAAGAAAATAATAATGTCAAACTAGTTCGAAATTATTGATTAATATTTTTTTTTTTGATATTCTTAAAATAGAGGTGAAAATATGAGAAATGTTGGAACAGTGGTTCGCGGAATAAGAACTCCAATAATAAAAGAAAATGATGATTTAGCTAAAATTGTTGTTGATTCATTATTAAAAGCAAAAGAAAGTGAAAATTTTGAATTTAAAGATAAAGATATTGTCGCAATTACAGAGGCTGTTGTAGGAATATCGGAAGGTAATTACGTTACAGTTGATGAATTAGCTATGGATATTAAAAATAAATTTCCTAGTGGATCAATTGGAATTACTTTTCCAATATTAAGTAGAAATAGATTTGCATTAATTTTAAAAGGAATTGCGCGAGGATGTAATTCTATTGTTATTCAACTTAGTTATCCTTCAGATGAAGTTGGTAATGGTATATTAGACGAATCTTTATTAGATAAATATAATATAGATTTAGGACAAGTTATTTCATATGAAAAGTATAAAGAATTATTTGGAAATTATATTCATCCTTTTACAGGTATTAATATGGTTGACTTTTATAGTGATTTAGTTAAAAGTGAAAATTGTAATGTTAATTTTGTATTTAGTAATAATCCTAAAACAATTTTAGAATATACAAAAGATGTTTTGGTTTGTGATATTCATACTAGACAAAAAAATAAAGAAGTATTAAAGGAGAATGGTGGAAATATTATTTTAGGTTTGGATGAAATAATGAATAAACCAATAAATAATAGTGGCTTTAATGAAGAATATGGAATGTTAGGATCTAATAGATCGACGGAAGAAAAATTAAAGTTATTTCCAACTAGTGGTCTTAAATTAGTTCGTGACATTCAAAAACAATTATATGATTTAACAGGTAAAACAATTGAAGTCTTAGTATATGGTGATGGAGCTTTTAAAGATCCAGTAGCTGGAATATGGGAATTAGCTGATCCAGTTGTGAGTCCGGCATGGACTAGTGGTCTTGATGGAACTCCTAATGAATTAAAATTAAAGTATTTATCAGATAATAAATTTGCGAATTTACGTGGTTTAGAATTAACAGAAGCCATTAAAAATGAGATAAGAAATAAAGAAACTGATTTAAAAGGAACGATGCAAACTCAAGGAACAACTCCAAGAAGATTAACTGATTTAATTGGTTCACTTTGTGATCTTACTAGTGGAAGTGGTGACAAAGGGACACCGGTTGTATATATTCAAGGTTATTTTGATAATCTAGCAAGTGAATAAAACTTGTTTTATTAAGAAATATATGTAAATATTTATATTTATAAATTATCAACTTAAATTATATCTAAGTGATATATAAATGACTTAACTATATAAAAAGTGTTAAGTTTTTTTATTGCGTGATAATTAATTATTTTGCTAAAAAGTATTTATTTTTTTAAATTTTTATGATATATTATATTTTGTGTTGGACTGTTAGCTCAGTCGGTAGAGCAACTGACTCTTAATCAGTGGGTCTAGGGTTCGAA
>CAYVSY010000064.1:0-3954 GCA_964454255.1 uncultured Muribaculaceae bacterium | reverse complement strand
ATGACATATAAGCTTATGCCATATTCTACAATAAACCGTGAAATTGGTGAAATTCGTCAATATTGTAGCGAATGTGGATATAGATTAAGAAAATCAAGTTGGAAATATTGTCCATCTTGTGGAAATAAATTATCATAAAATAATAGATAAGATATGAAAAAGATAAATATAAATTGTATAATAGATATGTCTGGTTCTATGAGTTCTATTATAGAAAAAGCAAGAGATGGATTCAATCAATTTTTGAATGAACAAAAAGCAAGTAAAAATAAAATAAAATTTTCATTGCTATTTTTTGATACAAATTTTTATATGCCATATAAAAATATTAATATAGAAGATGTTGAAGAAGTTAATGAAGATACATATTATGCATGTGGTGGTACATCGTTATATGATGCTATTGGATTTATGATAGACAATTATACTGAAAAATTAGCAAAAACACCTAAACATAAACGAGCTGATAAAACATTATATGTTATTCTTACGGATGGGGAAGAAAATAGTTCAACTATTTATAATCGTGAACTAATTAAAGCTATGGTAACAGATATGCGAGAAAATTTAAAATGTGAATTTATATATCTTGGTGCAAATCAAGATGCGTGTTTTGTTGCTGAATCTATGGGTATGAATAGTAGTAATGCTTTTAATTATGCTGCTACAAATGATGGTATAACTGTTGCATATTCAAGTATATCAAAAGCGACAGCATATTATGCTGATAATGATGTTAGTGAAAATTTATTTCAACAATAATTAGAAAGGGAATCATTTAATCATTTGATTCCCTTTTTTTTATTTAATAAACAATTTTATCATCCATATCTAAGTTTAATTTGACAATTGATAAATAAAAAGGTGGTTCAACCCGTTCAATTATAATATCTTCATCTGTTTCAATTTTGTAACAGCATCTATCACAATTCCACAATGAATCTCTAATACCTTTTTTAAGGTCTACTACATTTTCAACTTCAATTGGATAAATTCTACATTCTAATGTGTGTGGTAAATATTTTTTT
This sequence comes from uncultured Muribaculaceae bacterium, assembly GCA_964454255.1. Lineage (GTDB taxonomy): Bacteria > Bacillota_I > Bacilli_A > RF39 > UBA660 > CAYVSY01. The sequence continues at coordinate 2,926 of CAYVSY010000064.1, read as the reverse complement.
TCTAATGACATTGCAAATGTTCTTAAATTAAACCATTCTTCATTTGCTTCATTTTTACCGTGATTATAATTTTTATACCATAAATTATCCAGTCTTTCATATTCTAATCTATCTTCTTCAGATACATTAATTATGTGGTTAGTTTGACAATAAACATCTATTGTAGGTAAATATTCTGCTACTATATATTCACCTATCATAAATCCAAGTTGATATTCTATACTTTTTGGTTCTAGTTTTTTTGGTGTATAATTTTCTAATCGTTCTCTTAATCTTTCGACAACAGTATTTTTAATCATATTTTTTTATTTTTTTCTGGAAAGTTTCCTTTATCAACAAACCAATCTTTATTAAATTCTGATTTTTCGGTATTTTTATTATCGAAAATATCTAAAGATTCTTCAAAAACTTATCTTTTTATCCATATAGATTATTTTTTCACAAATATATAAAATTGAATTATATAAACAAATAATTTTTAAATAATTTTTGTTGTATCTATACCTTTTTCATTTTTAAGATAATCACGTATTAATTTTTCTACAAGCTTTGATTTATTGGTATCTTTTTCAATTGATACTTCTTCTAATAAATCGTATATTTTTTTATTTAATGAAACAGGTAGATTTTTTCTTTTGTTTTCTGTACTTATTCGTTGTGACATAAATATGTATTTTTTGTAATTATATATAAAAATGTGTTTTTTGTTTAATAAAAATATTTTAAATAATGTAAAATAAATGTAAAAATCGTGTTTTTGATTATAAAATATTTATATATAGATAAAAATATTTATAATCATGAAAAATAAAACAAAAAAATTTGGAACAACATTTACGATAAATCCAAAAATTATAGAATTACTAGATGAAGATATACAAAACAAATCAAAATTTATCGAATGGTTATTATTAAATTACTTTAAAAGTATAGGAAAAAAAGTTGATGATATAATATTATGATAGTTGAAGAATATATTACAATTGGTGTGGGTTCTAGAAATTTAAAACATTTAAAAGATTTGGGATATGATAATGCTAAAGTTGGAATAAATATTTCAATATTATCTACACATTTATGTGAAACTAGTAATATTATTATACATGCTAAATGTGATTCTTGTGGTGAAGAGACTGAAATAAAGAAGACAACATATACTAAATCATTTAAAAATCACAATTATTATTGTTGTAAAAAATGTGCAATAGATAAAATTAAAGAAACAAATTTAGAAAAATATGGTGTAAATAATGTTTTTCGATTAAAAAATATTAAAGATAAAATTAAAGAAACAAATTTAGAAAAGTTTGGTGTTGAAAGTCCACAACAAAATATTGAAATAAAAAATAGAACAGAAAAAACAAATTTAGAAAAGTATGGTGTAAAATATACGTTTCAATCATTCGAAATCAAACAAAAAATTAAAAAAATAATTTTAGAAAAATATGGTGTTGAACATCCTATGGATTCAGATGAAATCAAAGATAAAATTAAAAAAACAAATTTAGATAAATATGGATTTGAATGTCCTATGCTAAATGAAAAGGTAAAGAAAAAATATGAAACAACTTGTTTGAAAAAATATGGATTTAAAAATCCTATGCAAAATGATAAAGTTTTTGAAAAACAATTAAAAAATTCTTATCATAAAAAAAATCTTAATGAATTAAAATATCAAGGCACATATGAATTAGATTTTATTAAAAAATATGAATATTTAAATATAACAAAGTGTAAATCTATTGAATATATTTATAATGATAAAAAACGAAAATATTTTCCAGATTTTTATTATAACGAGAAAAACTTAATAATTGAAATAAAATCATATTATACATATTATAAATTTTTAGAAAAAAATTTAGCAAAACAAAAATATTGTATTGACCAAGGATATAATTTTATTTTTATAATTGATAAAAATTATGAAGAATTTGAAAAAATAATTTAAGAAATTATAATTGATGTTCCAATTCTATCTACAAATGATGATAGTTCTTTAATTTGATTATAATTTCTAATTCCACCAGAAAATTTTATTCTAATATCATCTGGTAATATTTTTCTCATAAATTTAACTTTTTCTAATTTAGTTTCAAATGAATCATCATTTGGTAATTTCCCTGTTGATGTCATAACAAAATCAACATTAGCATTAACACACATTTTACAAATTTCTTCAATTTCTTGATAATTTAAAGCACCAACTTCTATAATTGTTTTAATAACAACACCTTCTCTATGACAATATTCAGATAATTTTCTTATTTCTTCTTGTAAGTCTTCGTGATATTCGGGATTTTTTATTAATTTGTAATTGATTACAACATCAATTTCATTTGCACCATTTATAATAGTTTCATCAATTTCGTTGATTTTATTTTTAATATTATCATCACCCTTTGGAAATCCAACCAAAGAAGATATTTTTGTTTCATCATTTAAAAATGAATATACTGCTGAAACATATTTGGGTAAAACACAAATAGAATAAAAATTATTAGTTTCAGCTTCTTTACACAATTCTTTGATATTATCATTGCTTAAATTATCTGAAATTTTAGTAAAATCAATTAGTCTGTTGAATTTTTCACGTTCTTTATTTTCTAAAAATTCATATATTTTGTTATAAACAATCATTATTATAATTTAATTTATTGTATATATAAAAATATTTAAACAAATATTTTAAAATGTATTATAAATAAAAAAAAATTAATTATGAATAAAATTTTAGGTATAGGTATTTTCATCATTTTCTTTTTCTCAAGATGGAAGATCAATGAAACCAATTATTAATGATGTAAATGATGTAGTAAGTGCAGTAGAAAGTCGAGGCGCAGAAGTACATTAACTTGATAGTATTTGATATGATTTTATTTAACTATTTCATTCGATAATTTTTAATTTTGCACCATTTCGAATT
>CAYVSY010000063.1:1333-4114 GCA_964454255.1 uncultured Muribaculaceae bacterium | reverse complement strand
TACCAAAAATGACAGAATATGATTTTTTTGTTGCAAAAGGATTTGAACCTGATTTACATCCATATTCTTCTTGTTATCACGATTTAAATAAAAAGATTTCGACTGGTCTTATAGAATGGTATCAAGCAAAAGGAATATCAACTGTAATTGTAGGTGGATTAGCTACAAATTATTGTGTAGGTGAAACTGTAATTGATTTATCAAATGCAGGATTTCAAGTAATTCTTAATTTGGGTGCTTGTCGTGGTATTGGAACAACAGAAGAATTAGCAACATATGTAAATAATCTTGTTGATGAATACAATATTATAGTTGTTGAATCATTTAATGATATAGAAGCTGCATAATATGGCACATTATATGGTTCATAAAAATTTATCAAAAATGATTCAATTTGTGAATTTGAAACTATATTCTTTAAGCATTTTGAATAATAAAAAAAGCCAATCCATAATAAAGATTGGCTTTTTTTATTGAATAATTTATTTTTTCTAAAAAAAGTTTTTTTATTTCAAAAATATTCGTATCTTTGTACCGTTAATTTATTTAATAATTAAAAATACAACAAAATGACAGAAACAACAATTAATGACACTAAGAGAAAAGATATTCTTTTAGTTGATCCAAGAAATCTTCGAATTGAAGATGGTTTTAACACTAGGGTTGATTATGGTGATATTGACGAATTGATGAATTCGATAATCGAAAATGGTGTACAGATTCCTTTGAAGGGATACAAGGAAGGTGATTTATTTGTAATTGTTAACGGTCACAGACGATTTAAAGCAATTCAAAAAGCAATTGAATTGGGTTATGAAATTGCTAGGGTTCCATTTATTTCTGAAAAAAAGAAATCAATTGAAGAAAGAATTTTCGATATTATCATCACAAACGATGGTAAACAATTGACATCTTTGGAATTGGGTGAAACTTATAAAAGACTGATGAATTATAATTTCACTATTCCTGAAATTGCAAAGAAAATCGGTAAAACATATAAGCATGTTGCTGATTGTATTTCAGTTGCTGAATGTAGCAAAGAAGTAAAAACTATGATTCAGGATGGTGATGTTTCTGCTACATTGGTTGCAGAAGTAACATCAAAGGTTAAAGATGCTGATAAAGTCACTGAAATCATCAAAACTGCTTCTGATCAAAACAAAATTATTGGTAAGAAAAAAGTTACCAAAAAAGATATTGAATTGAATTTCAATATTGAAAAGAACACCGAAAAAACAACCGAAAAAACATTCACATTAGCTGAAGTTAAAAGGTTGTTAATGGATCAAATTGCAGCTTGTGCTAATCGGGTTGAAGATGAAGATGTAAAATACATTGTATCAACAACTAAGATTGTGTTAAGCACTAAGGTTGAAGTAAGTGATGTAAATTAATTAAGAAATAAAATTGAAAAAAAGGATGCAAAATGCATCCTTTTTTTTTGCTAAAATGAAAAATTATTTGTATCTTTGTGGTATAAAAATAAAAATGAAAAATGATATGAAAAACATTGTAGATCAAGTAGCAAAAATTTTTGATAAGAATATTGTAAGATCAATTCTTGATTCTGATCTTTATAAATTTTCTATGCAGTATTGGGTAATTCAACATTATCCAGAAGCTGAAGCAGAATACACATTTTCTAATCGGGATAAATCTATGATTTTTGATGAATCAGCAGTTAATGAAATTTTACATCAAATAAAATTGATGTCAAAGTTAAGATTGACTGATAATGAATATGATTGGATGAAAAATAATTTACCATTTTTACCTGTATCATATCTTCAATATTTATCGGCATATCGTTTTAATCCAAGTCAAGTTAATATTACATTGCTTGAAAATGGTGAATTAAATATTAAAATAAAGGGCAAATATAGGGATACTATACTTTGGGAAGTTCCTTTGATGTCTATTATTTCAGAAGTATATTTCAAATATATGAATACTGATTGGTCGATGGATGGTCAGGTTGAATTAGCAAGAAGTAAAGCAAAAACGTTAAGTGATGCAGGATGCTTATTTGCAGATTTTTCATCGAGACGTAGGCGTAATTTCGAAACACAAGATATTGTTGTTAGGGAAATGAAAAATTTTAAAGGCTTTGTTGGTACAAGTAATCCATATCTTGCTATGATGTATAATGTTAAAGCAATTGGTACTTGCGCACACGAAGCAATTGGAGCAACAGCAGCATTAGAAAGCCTTAATCATCCAAACAAAATCTTTATGGAAAGTTGGGCTGAAACATATAAAGGTTCATTGGGAACAATGTTACCAGACACATATGGATTGAATTCATTTTTGAATGATTTTACATTAGAAAAAGCAAAACTTTGGGATGGTGTTAGGCATGATTCAGGTGATCCATATTTGTTTACCGATAAAATTATTGCACATTATAATAAATTGGGAATTAATCCTACAACAAAAACTATTATATTTAGTGATGGCTTGAATATTGATACAGCATTAAAAATTGCTGAATATTGTAAAGGTAAAATCCGTTTTTCGTTCGGTATTGGAACATTCTTTGCATCTGATTTTAAAAATATTAGCAATGGTGAAAAAAATAAACCAATGAATATGGTAATAAAGCTTACTATGATTAATGGTGTTCATGTTGTTAAATTGTCGGATAGTCCTGGAAAAGCAATTGGTGATCCAAAAATGGTAGAAATAATGAAATATATTCATTTATGAAAAAAATATTAATAATCTTGATGATTGGTTTATTTCTTTATTCTTGTGAAAAAGAAGAAGAACCTAAAATATATA
>CAYVSY010000063.1:0-1233 GCA_964454255.1 uncultured Muribaculaceae bacterium | reverse complement strand
TAATGTTCAAGATAACTATTTTATTAAATATAATGATATTATAGAATGTCAAAATTACTATAAAGGAAAAAACGGAAATACAATAAAATTTATGTTGTATCTTCAATGTTATTTAAAATCAGCTAGATTAAAATATCAAGACACATACGATAAAATAAAGAATAATTCAGAATTAATTGAATTGATTCAATTTTTATGGTTAAAAAGTGAAGAAACACTTGATAATGGATTTGATTTAATAAATCTAAATAAACAATATTTTGAATATATATATTCAGATGATTTTTTACAAGAACTTGATTCTTTAGGTATCCAACATCAAAATATGAAGCATTGGAAGAAAACATATATGAATGAAAAATATCCTAATTATTTTTAATATATACTGATAAAAAAACAATATGTCAATTAGACAAGTTATTTTATCAGAAATAGTATCAGGAAATAATCGAGATTTAGAATTAAAACCAGAAACAGAAGAAGTTTATTTATATGAAGCAATTCCATTCGCACCTACGGTATTAACATTATCTGTAGAACCAACATCTTCAACATCAGCAAACTTAACAGGTGATGTAGTATCAAATAATGAAATAACAATTACAAGTAAGGGATTTGTTTATAATACAACAGGTGAACCAGTTGTATTGACTGGTGGTACTGATAAATATACTACAAATGGGTATGGATTGGGTTCTTTTTCAGGAACAGTTACAGATTTATTACCAAATACATTATATTATTTTCGTGCATATGCATTAAACGGTACAGGAATATCTTATGGTGATCAATTAACATTATCAACAATTCCTATAACTTGGTCGTGTAATAATGATAGTTGTTCAATGGGAAATTTTAAAATTATCGTTAATGGTAATACTTTATTAGATATATCTACAAATTCAGGTGGTACATTATGGGTTAAACCTAATAGTGTTGTTACAGTATCTATGGATAGTGGAACTTGTGATGTAGCAAAATTAATATTGACTGGTCAAGATGTATACTATGGTAATACAACATTATATTCACCTATTGGACAATCACAGATAGTATCACAAAATTTAACAATTCAGAATAGTCTTATTATTGTTGGTTCAACATATTTAGTTCCGATTGTTGATACATTACCCATAAATGTTACATCTACTGATACAGCTATTGGTGGTGGTAGTATTAGTGGATCAACAGTAACAGCAAGAGGTATTGCAATAAATACATCAAAAAACCCAA
>CAYVSY010000062.1:0-4180 GCA_964454255.1 uncultured Muribaculaceae bacterium | reverse complement strand
TTTTTGTCATGAAATAAAATAATAAATATTGAGAAGAAAAAAATAGATAATTTATTATTTAACTATATTTCATCTATTTTTACTTCATTATTTATTTTTACTCTTTTTTACTGCTGTATGCGTTATTTGCTAAATAGAAAAAAGTAAAAAATTTCTTTTTTACTTTTTAAACTATTGTTTCGGTTCTGTTTTCAAATTTTCCAGTAAATGTCCATCCATTTTCACTTTTATTTCTAGACCATTTATACTCTATTTTACTTGAAGATTTTTTATGTCTATATCTATATAAGGTTCTTGTTTCTGTTTGTTCGAAACCGTTTTCTAAACTAGAAACCCAATCTGTATATTCATAATATCCATTATCGCCAATAACTCTAGACTTTCCTGTTGCGGTCCATCCGGAAAGTTTTTTTTCTTTTGACCAAGTTGTATTTGTTGAATTGTTAGTTGAACATACTTCTGCATTGGTAGAAGTAGTTGTATAACATTCTAATCTTGTCGTTGGATCTGTTGTATAACATTCTCTTTTATAAGTTGAAGGTAATTGTATTGTTTTATAATATCCTTCTTTTATTGTTGTTGGAGTAGTTTCACAAACTGTTTTTGTGCTACTACAATCTTCTTTTGTTCCATAGATTGTTACGGTTTTTATATCACATGTTGCACAACTTCTAACTTGTTTTGTCCCAATAACATATTTTACCGTTTTACAGTCTTGAACTTTATTACAAGTTTTTATATTTTTAATTACTTCAGGAACCCATTCATTTGTTGTTCCACCTGAAACTTCAATCATATCGCATACTTTTGTTCCTGGAACACTAACATTATTACATACTTGCGTTCCTGGCGTAGTTACAATATTACAAGTTTTTTCTTGAGTTGTTTTTGTAAATTCATACTCATATACTGGAACTGATACCCATTTTCTACCCTTGTATTCTATTTTTGTTTGTGTATCATCAGCATTATATTTTTCGGTTGTCCAATCAGTCCAATCAGTCCAATATGTATTTGAAACAGTTCTTGCTAATTGATAAATTGTATATTTATTTACAACTGGATCTGGTTCTTTTTCTTCTAATTTACAATCACAACCCTTATTACATTCTAAGTCCATATAACTTACAATATAATCTGATTGTTCACCACACACTAAAGTGGTCGTTAATTGATATTCTTTTTCTAATCTTTTTATTTCAACTTTTGATAAAACACTATCACAAGTTTTACCATTCTTATCAGTAAATGCTAATATTAATTTATTATCTAACATTTCTTTTAAAGTTAATGTTTCTGTATCGTTAACTTTTTGTGGTAATCTTGGAATTGTCCAATATTCTTTTGCAGTATTCTTCATTGTTTCAATATTATCAAAAAATACTCTATCAACTAATATACTTACTTGATTTTCTAAATCATTTACTTTTGTTTCTACTTTTTTAATACTTGTTGGTAATGGTGCAATCCACATAAGAATAAATATAAATAATATAACAACGATTGCTCTACTAAAAAATTCTCCCCAATTAAAATTGTTTTTTTGATAATTTGTATTATTATCATAATTTGCATTATACATTTCAAAAACCCCCTTTTCTGAATGTGCCTAGTATTTTAGCACAAATGTTTGCTTTTGTCAAATGTTTTTCTTAATTATTTTGATTATTGTTATTCCAGGATTAAAATTATCTCTTTTAAAAGTTTTTATTTTTTTATTTTGTTTTAAATAATCGTGAATACTCTTCTTTAATATTCCTTGCCCTATTCCATGAATAATTACTGCATTTTCATTTCCTAATAATATATTTTCATTAATAAAATCGTTAACCATCATAACAGCTGTTTCTCTATCACAACCGTGTAAGTCAAGATGCGGATAACATTTCAAAAAAATATCATCGTATTTTTTCATAAATATCTTTAACTTTTTCTAAAGTTGGAATAGAAAATCTTCCACCTATTTTTTCAGCAGATAAAGCTCCGGCAATGTTAGCTAATTTCATTATTTCTTCATAATTATAACCTTTTAGTAATCCATATACAAAAGCACCATGAAATATATCACCGGCACCGGTAGTATCTATAGCATCGACTTCCAAGCCAGGCATCAATTTTATTGCGTTATTTTCTTTGTAAAGGCAACCGTTTTCACCTAATGTAATAATTAAAGAACCCTTTATGCTATGTGATAAATTATAAAATATTTTTGATATTGTTATTGGGTTATTAATATCTAATTTTATATTTGTATATGATTCAGCAAAATCTTTAGAGGCAATAACATAATCCACTACTCTACTTAATAAAACAACCGATTCATTAAAATTACCTGCATCTAGTATACTAATTGCATTAGGATTATCCTTTATTTCTTTTATAGCTATTTCTTTTTCACTACCGTCAACTAAAATATATTCAGCTTTACTTGGTATATCATTTGAAATGTATTTTAAATTGTTATTTTTATATTTTAAAATAGTCCTACTAGCATTTTCTTCATTAACAATAATATAGCTTTTAATGGTATTATAGTCATTAGATGTTTCTAAAAATTTTAAATTTACACCAACATTAGTTAATTCTTCTTTTATTTTTGATCCGTATATATCATTTCCAACAATACCTACAAAGTATGTTTCTATACCCCAACTGCTTAATAAATAGGCTGCATTAGATGATGGGCCTCCCCCACATTCGACAATATTTTTTATTTTAAATTTTTTGTTTTCTAATGGAAATTTTTCTATAATCATTGTTATATCATATGTTGCTTCTCCAATACATAGAACTTTTTTCATAATTTCACCTAAAATAATTATACTATTTTTTTAAATATTATTCAATCGTTTATTATTTATTAATGGATTTACATATCTTTTTTTAATTCTAACTTTTGATGTCATTACTATATTATTGGTGGTTGTGAATACCATCCACATTAAATATAATTTTAAATCTTCTTGATAATTTTTTTCTATTATTTTTATCATTTCTTTTTCTGTCAATTCATATATTTCATCATAATTAATATAATTATTATCTATGCAATACTTTACTATATCAGAAAGTAAAAACATCGCAAACATATCTTTATCACTATGGGTATATTTATTAATATTTATTTCTAAATTATGGATTATTTTAGCATTTTCTTTTGTTTTAAAGCTAATTTCTTCTTCGTTATACTCATTTATTGCTATTGTAATATCATTATATATCTTTTCTATATCATTAAAAGTAATTTCATTTGTCCATGACAAAGCATTTAAAAAAATTCCATCTAATCTATCTATGCATAATTTTGGTCGTTCATTATCTATTAATGAAAAATTTTTAGGATTAGAAATTAATTCTATATCGATGTTATCTCTATTACACAATTTATTTAAATTATTATTGTTTAAAACATATGCAACGTTTTTTTGTTCACTTGATTCTTGCATTATATAATCATTGTTTAAGTAATCAATGACATGTGAAAAAATGGGTGTTTTACAGTCATGCAACAATGCACAAATAGCCATCTCAAAATTATTTGTCAGTTTTAATATTTCTAACATTGTCGAAATTGAATGATCCAATCTTGAAAAGTCATATTTAAAATTATATAAATAAGAGCTAGCATATTTCATACCACAAAAATAACTTATATCATTTAAACGAATTATTTCTTCAATATATTCTTTACATTCTATTGGTATTTCTTTATATAAAATATTAAAATATTTTTTAGTATATTCTGGTAATGAACTATAATAATTATTAAAATCTTCCATGTTATCGTCTCCTTTTTTTAAATATTATAGTATAAGTTTTTTGTTTATACAACAACTTTTTTTAATGATATAAAAAACATTCTTATAATACAAAAAAAATTATCGTTAATGATAATTTTTTATATTTTAATTAAATTTTTCATGAAGTTTGGCTTGAGCTGCCGCTAATTTTGCAATTGGAACACGAAATGGTGAGCATGATACATATGATAAACCTAATTTATGACAAAATTCTATACTACTTGGTTCTCCACCATGTTCTCCACATATTCCTAATTTTATATTAGGACGAACTTTTTTACCTTTTTCAACAGCCATTTGAATTAATTGTCCTACCCCTGTTTGATCTAATTTAGCAAATGGATCTGATTCATAAATTTTATTATCATAGTATGATCCTA
>CAYVSY010000061.1:0-4340 GCA_964454255.1 uncultured Muribaculaceae bacterium | reverse complement strand
ATTCCATTTCGTTTAACATTTTTAAATCGGGATTTTCAATGGTAAAATACATTATCATTGTAATAAATGTTTCGGCCGAAGTCATAAGTAATAGTTGAGGATTATTTTTTTGAACAAATATTGCAATACCACCTATTGCAACAAACGATAAAATAGGAAAAAACTTTTTAATTTCGATTTTTTTAATATTTGTTAAAATAAATATTAAACTTATTATAATACAAACGATAGAATAAATATATACAAAATCAACAGCAGAACCATATGTATATATACCAATACTGTTATCATTAAAATTTATTGGTAGAAAGATTAAAATAATAATTGAAACTACTATCCCTATCCAAAAAACAGTAAATATTTTTTTTAGTTCTTTTTTTTGGGTCAAATCTTCGGCATTTTTAATTTTAACAATTGTAAAAATATAAGCAATATTTAAAGATAGCCATACAATTAAATATAATAAATATAATTTTGTAATGATTATACTTATTATATTATTATTAAAATTTCTGATTGAAAAAAAACATAAAATGTGAGCAATTTGGCCTACAATATTTGATTTTATAATATATTTGTATATTTTGTTTTCATAGTTATTAATTCTTTTTTTTGAAAAATATACAATTGATAATAAAATGATATCTAACAAACCAAAAACTTGTAATAGTAAAAGTTGCATAATATCGCCTACCTCACCTTAGAATATTTTTCACGATAATAATTATAGTCTTTTTTTTCAGCATCTATTCTTTTAATTTCTTCAGATATTTCTATTTTTGTGGGCTGACAAAAATCTTCTAATATTTGACACTTATCAGAAATTATTTTTTTAATTTCTTCTAATGATAAATCACAATCTTTTTTTAAAGATACTATGGCTATAGGTGTTGGTTTTTGACTATCATCTGATTGAACCACAAGACAATCATCAATTACATCAGTCGAAAGAATAACATCTTCAATATTACCAGAATATACTTTAACAAAGTTACCCTGTTTATTCATAGTAATAAAACATTCTCTATCTCTACCATTTAATTTTATTAACCTATTATTAATTCCGTGAATAGTTCCATATGTATCGGAAATAAACCATAATTTATTATTTTCATCTTTGAAAAATGATTTTTTAGTTGCTTCTTCGTTATTATAATAGCCACTCGCAATAGTGGGACTAGAAAAACATAAAAATCCTTCTTCACCATTTTTAACTTTTTGGCCTGTTTTTTCATTAATAGCCATAGCTTCAATACCATTCATTAACAAAAAATATTCAGACAATCCAAATTTTAAGGCGGCAGCACTACCCAATTCACCAAAGCCAAAACCATCAATTAATAAGGGTGCATAACCTAGTTTTATAAACAAAGATAATAATTCCTTTTTTTCTGATTTATGATATGGTTCTCCACCAGTAACAATATAATCTAAATACGACAAATTATTAATTAATTCAATTTTATCATCAATTGATAATTTATCACTTGTGATTTCTTGACTTAACATTTTATAAAAAATTGGTAAAGCTTGAATTTTAGTAACTTTATTTTTAAGCATTTCTGCAATAGTTATACTATTTTGTTTTTGCATAACTAAAGTTTTACCTAACAATAATACCATTACAGTGCTATTGTTAGCTGCGTATGGATATTCATGAGCTACAACACCAGCAACCTTTTCATCATTAGCTACTTTTTCATTAGTTGTCATTTTTACAATATCGGCCATATTTGTATAGCAGCGATTAGGAAAGGCAATGGCTTTAGATTCTCCACTTGAACCACTAGTCCAAAGAATTGATGCCATGTCATTATTAAAAACATTAATATTATTATCATTTTTTTCCAAAGATCCATTTTGTAATGTTTCTTCCCATGTTTTAACAGTAATTCCAGGATGTTTTGAACGAAAATTAAATAATACTTCCCCATCTACTTTAGATGTTAAAATAACATTTCTAATATTAGTTTCAGAAACTATATTTGACAAAACAGAAATATTATTTTCATCAACAAAAATAATTCTAGAATTAAAATTCAATATATTTTTTTTAAATTTTTCTTCTTTTGAATCAGAAAATATTCTAGCATTAACAGCACCAATTTTATTCATTGCAAAAAAAGATATTATTCCTTCAATAGATGAATCGGCACATATTGAAATGTTTTCTCCTTTTTTGACATCTAATGAAGATAAAAAAGAGGATAATGAATCAATTTGTTTAATCATTTCACGATATGTAATATTTTTATCTTTAATAATAGCATCTTTATCTAATATTTCTGGATGCTCATTTAGTAATTTTTTTAATCTAATATAAGGTGAATCAACTTTATTTTTAATGTGTTCTAAACCATCAATTATTGAATGATAGTATGAATTTTTAATAATTTTATAATGTGATGATAAATTTTTTAATAATAATAAGTTAGTCACAAAATTACTTATTATTATTCCATTTTTTGATAAATTTAATTTAATATTTTCTAGCATATTAATTTCTCCATTCATATTTCCCTACAAATTAATTATATCATTTTAAAATAATAATGTCTATATTTTATAAACTATTGGTTAAAAAAAGCAAATTATTATTAAAAATGCACATTTCTTACGAGTTTTAGAAGAAATTGTGCACTTACTACTTGATTTAACACTTTTAATTTTATAAAAATTACTAATTGTTAAGTGCGAATAGCACCAGCAAATTATTTTCCTAAACAAAAGCGACTAAACATTTCATCAATTAATTCATCACTATATGTTTCACCAATAATACTTCCAAGTGTATTCCATGAATTTCTTAAATTTATTTCTACTATATCAACAGGTTCATTATCATTGATACTTTTAAGTGTTATATTAATTTCATCAAGTGCTCTTTTTAATAATCCTATTCCATAACTAGATGTTACATAATTCATATCATCGTTTTCTAGTTCAACTAAATTAAATAATTCTCTTATCTTATTCTTTAAATTATCTATACCTATATTATCTTTAGCACTTATATATACTATATTATTAAATTCTATCGGTTCAAGATTCTTTTCTAAATCCACTTTATTTATAACAATAATACTTTTTTTAGTTTTAATATTATTAATTAGTTCTTTATCTATATCTGTTAATAATTCATTATTATTTAATAGTAATAATATTAATTCACTTTCTTCAATTATTTTTTTACTTTTTTCAACTCCAATTTTTTCCACAACGTCATCAGTTATTCTTATACCAGCTGTATCTATTATATTTAAAGCTATTCCATCTATTTGAAGATTTCCTTCAACAATATCTCTTGTTGTTCCCGCTACGTCAGTTACAATAGCCTTCTCTTCTTCAAGTAATGCATTTAACAAACTACTTTTACCCACATTAGGTCGGCCAATTATTCCTACTTTTATACCATTATTTATTACTGGACCATATTCACTTTTTTTAATAATTTTTTCTAATTCTTCTTTTATATTAATTATCATTGGTTTTATTTTGTCATTTGTTAAAACTTCTATATCATTATATTCTGGATAATCAATATTTACTTCTATATTGGAAATTATATTAATTATTTCACTTCTTAATTCTTTTATACATTTAGAAACAGAACCACGCAATTGATTAATCGATAATTTTCTAGATTTTTCAGTTTTGGATTCTATTAAATTCATTATTCCATCTGCTTCAATCAAATCAATTCTACCATTTAAAAAAGCTCTTTTTGTAAATTCACCCGGATTAGCTAAACGGCAATTATTTCTTATTAATAATTCTAATACTTTGTTTGTCGTTGAAATACCACCATGACAATTTATCTCAACTATATCCTCTTTTGTATAAGTCTTAGGTGATTTCATTATACTAATTAAAACTTCATCTATTATTTCATTATTGTCAATAATATGACCATAATGAATAGTATGACTTAGAACTTTTTCTAAATTTTTTTCTTTAAATATTTTATTTGTTTTACTTATAGCTTCAGAACCACTTACTCTTATTATAGATATAGCACCAATTCCTAAAGCAGTTGATATTCCAACTATTGTATCATCCATATTATCACCTTTTCATGTTGATTATAGCATTTTATCAGATTTTAGTCTATAAAAAAAATTAAATAAATTTAATTGAAAAGTTAAATTGATATTTATATAAGAATCATATAATTTAGTCTTGCACTACTTTTTTATATAGTTGTCAAGGATGAGCAAAGCGAATTTATCTTAATCCTTGACAACATTAATTAATTATAATTGTTTAAGATTAAGTATAAATTTGCACTTAAACTTATTTATTATTATAATATACAATTGATATTTTGCTTGTATTAGAAG
>CAYVSY010000060.1:0-4598 GCA_964454255.1 uncultured Muribaculaceae bacterium | reverse complement strand
CAATACATCACCTTCATTGACCCACACGGCATGGCGCGTGAGCCGATAACCTCAAGCAAGGTAGGCTTGTTCAAACGCTTGAAGGATGAAATCGGAAGTACGCTGCCCGTAAAATCCGTGGCACTGACATCCTTCATCCTGTCTCCCACGAAATACTCAGACCTATCCGACAAGAGCTCAACAATCGCGGACTGGAACGAGAATCATGTGCTGTTTATGGATGACAGCGATTATGTTGAGAAAATGCTTGTAGAAATACAAACGAATTTTGTGGAACCATAAATGGTACGACGCTCAAACACCTAGATATATTAGAACAGCGGTAATTGAAGGAGTTTATTATGCCTGACGAGATGCAGATGATAATTGAAAGCGGTATGCGCTACTATGATATGGTGCGCTCGGATATGCACGGGCGTTATCAGTCGTGGGAGCATTGCTATGGTGTTTTCTCAAAGTACAAGGACAAAGAATTATCGGAAGACGACCTTGATTACCTGTCCCTTCATCTGTCATTTTATCTTGCTAGTTGGGGTATGTACCGTGGTTCATCGTTTCTCTTGCAGCGCGACTATACGGTGCATATCTCGGCAATACAGGAACTGATGAAACCGCAGTACAGGCAACTGTGGGGAATTAAGTGCGATGCCCTCGCACAGCAGGAAAACCTGACTACTCTTTTCGCATTGTCCGACGAATTGAAGAAAATCTATAGTGAAATACGCATAACAGCAAACCTGTCAATTAATAAGCCAGCGCCTTCGGTCGGAATCTCCGATGTTCTTATCACAAAAATCCTTATGGGAACAATGGGCTGTGTTCCAGCATATGACCGATTCTTTTGTTCGGCAGTTAATCATTGCAAGGCATCATCCGCTCTGTTTTCAAAGCAATCCATAAAGAAGCTATGTCTTTTCTATGCGGAACACAGCGCTTTATTTGAGAAATGTAGGAAGGAAATGTCACGAGGGTGGATTGACTATCCGCAAATGAAAGTTATCGATATGTGCTTTTGGCAAATTGGCTACGATGAAGATATTGCAAATGCTGCTGCAGGGAAAAGAAGAACGGAGGATTAACGAACATGAGTGAGCTATCGCTATTTACTAATTTCTCTCACGGTGAAAACAGAGTATCAAATTACTGCGGTCTTATGCTGAAAATACTGTATCAAGAAGCACCGGAATCGTTTGAGTCTGTTATTGCCCAGCTTGTAGCTGACAGCGGCGGCACCTTTGAAATGATGCCTACTTTTGAGCAACAGAAAAAGAAAAAAACCAGCATCCCCGATTTGTGCATTTCTCAAAAGGCTTTTCACATTTACATAGAAACAAAGACAACAGATTGGTTTTACGAGGATCAGATTGAAAGGCACATTGATGGAATGTTGGAGGAAATAACAGAAAAGGATAGCGGCAATAATATTCTGTTTTTATTAACCTCAGAATTTGCACCCAATAGAGATGAGTATTTCAAACCTCTTATAAACAACGCCATGCAGCGTGGTGTGATTTTGCAAATGATAACCTTTGAAGGCTTGCTGGCAAAAATCAAGGAAATGGCACCGGGCATCGGCAATTACTATGCTTCAATGCTGGAAGAATTTGAAGCTTTCCTTGATAGCGAGAGCCTCTTACCCAAATGGCAGCAAACCCTTGATATCATTAACTGTGGCGGTACAAAGAGTGAAGTTGAAAACGGAATGTATGCTTGCCCGGATAGCGGCGGAGCATATAAACATCAACGAGCTAAATTCTTCGGAGCATACTGGGAAAAACGCGTTAATTATGTAGCGATAATAAGAGCTATTGTGGTCATTGAACGCGGAGGCGGTTCTGCAAAAGTAAAATGGAACAACACCAATGAGGATGTCAAAGCCCTATGTGCTGAGGCACGAGAAAAAATAAGTCGTTGTGAAGAATGGCGACGCAACGAAGTAAACGAACACGACTTGCAGGTTTTCCTTTTCGGAGACCTGCATACAGTTGATTATCAGAAAGAGTCCAAAGGCGGTATGATGAATTCAAAAATCTACCAAGAGGTCGAAGCAAGCGATATTGAAAGCCTCTGTAATGAATTAAACGGAAAGACATGGAAATAGTTCGTTAGTCAAAAACTGCGTCAGTACCAAAAAAAGAAATGATATATCCGATGGAGGTGAAACAATGCGAAATGATAACGTGCCTCACACGCTTGCCTTTACAGGCGAATTGCAAAAAATACAAATACATTCAAACTGTTTGGGGTATGGGCCCTGTCCCGAACCCGGCGATGAGGTGGAACAGCACCTAACCATTACAGCAGATGGGCGTGTTTTCTTCACGTCATATAATTACGGCGATGGCGTTCATTATTGCAAAGCGAGAACGCGCAACTTTTCCATTGGTGCAAAAGATGCATTGTATATCCTACAGACAATCG
Source organism: uncultured Muribaculaceae bacterium (assembly GCA_964454255.1). Lineage (GTDB taxonomy): Bacteria > Bacillota_I > Bacilli_A > RF39 > UBA660 > CAYVSY01. The sequence goes on along the minus strand of CAYVSY010000060.1, from coordinate 2,177 downwards.
GCGACTATTTCAAAAATGACCACGAAATAGACTATGTGACAGATGTCGGCAGTTGGACGATGAAACTCACGAATACCGATGGGGTTTGTTTTACCGTGGGAGGCTCATTGTGTTCCATGGAAGACGAAATGGACAATCTCTCTCAAATTGTTCGATATAATCTCAATATGCCGGAGCTGCTGGTATTTGATGGCGATGCCAATGCTGACAGAATAGAAAAGATAACCGTTAGCTATCATCGCATCACAAAAATAAAACCGAATGAAATCCCCGAAGACGCCACATGGGAGTTCATTACTTGGGATTACAGCGAACAAATCTCTATCGACCGTCAGTCCGAAATCTTGGAATACAACCAAGAAATCGGAGCTGGCTGCCATGTAACACACAAATACCATATAGAAGATGGTGTGCGTTCATTCTTGGATAATATTGACGCATCAACATTTCTCACCAAAATCGCAGGAAACCCCGATGATGTTATTCATAATCCGATGGAAAGCAAAGACTATATCATAACAGTCGAATACCTATATGGTGAACAACGGATAATATCCGGCACTTTTGATAAGCATGGGCTACCGGATGACTTTGCGGATTTTACGGAATCCCTCTCCGGCTTTATGCAGTTTTATCATACAGGCGAGATAATCGACCCTTCAATCAACGGAAAAGCACTGCGACGAAACGGCGATTATATATTCTGTAGCGTTGAATTTGATGAGAGCGGAAAGAGCTACTACTACATAACCGATGATGAGTCTTTGAATATTGGAGATTTTGTTGTGGTGCCGGTTGGCGCAGACGAACATTTGGTTGGTGCGGAAATTGTAAATATAGAGTATTTTCAAGAAGATTGTGTGCCGTTTCCGTTGGATAAAGTGAAGACCATTCTTCGTAGATGCACGGAGGAAGAGCTTAACCCTCCTCCAGAAAATACAGATGGGCAGGAGGATGAATGATGAACTTGGTTAATCAAACTGTGATACACAAAGCCTTTGGTGAGGGTAAAATCATCAGCATAGAAAACGGATACATCACGATTCTTTTCTCGCAAGGTGAAAAGAAATTCATATATCCCAGTGCGTTCAAGCAGTTTGTATCGATGAAAGACCCTGCTTGTGCAGAATTTGTACAGGCAGAAATAGCAGCGTTGGAAGCGAAAGAAGCAGAAGCTGCAGAACAAAAACGGCTACTGGCGATGCAACAGCAGGAAGCAGCACTTGCCGCCTCCGCCGCGAAAGACAGTAAACCTGTGAAAAAAGCAAAGGTATTCCCACGTGCCAATATTGCGTTCAAGTGCAATTACTGTGATGGTGGCAAATCAGCAGAGCAAGTGGGCTTCAATGGCGTATGCAGCGATGCTGTGATTTACAACAATATTGAGGTTGAAAAAAGGACATGGTGCAATGATGAGTCATGCGCTTGTCTTCATTATCATAACGGCGAAATGGACAGAGAGACACTCGACAGTCAATGTCGAGACGGTGGCTTTGTGTGCTATGAGAGTCAGATGCTCCGTGAATGGAGAGCTCTCGCCGGTGTTGTTCGCAGCGGTGTTAGAAAAGACGAGCCCATGAAGCTGCAGCAGGTGCAGAATAACAGCCTTTGTATCCTCACGACACGCGACCCCGATTCCTCGGAAACTGACAGATACATATTTGCCATTTTTCTCGTTGACGAAACCTATGAGGGTGATAACCGTGAAGAGGGATATGTATCCACAAGAAGCAAATTCAAAATAAAGCTGTCTCCCGACGAGGCACACAAAATGCTATTCTGGAATTATCATACCAATGACAATCAGTCCGATGTTGCTGCGTGGAGCTCTGGCTTGCATCGCTATTTTGATGATGTCGAGGCAGTGCAAATCTTACGCGATGTAGCAGACCTGAAAACGGGCACAGCTGACGAGGCATTGGCAAAGGAATTCTTGTCACATTTCATTACGATAAACGGTGTAGATGTGGACTCGGTTCCGACAAATAATGGAGCAATTGTCCGGGCAGCGAAAAGCTAAAAATTCTCTGCTCGCTAACGATACCTTGCCCGTTAACGATACCCCTGCTCGTTAACGATTGCCCTGCGGCAAATGAAAATGGTGCATTGTATCAAAGTAGTGCGGGAAACACAGAACGAAGTCCCGGAACGCAACAGTTCCGGGACTTTTCATATTT
>CAYVSY010000059.1:0-4938 GCA_964454255.1 uncultured Muribaculaceae bacterium | reverse complement strand
GTAGGTTTTCCAAATGGAAAACCTACTGGCTTTTTGAAAAACGATATTTCCGAATCTCGGAAATTTTTAAAATTATACAAAAAATTTATGACAAAATTATCATTATGTGATACTATTTTAATGTATTAATATAATTATTAATATAGGTTCAAAATCGTAAAGTGATAACGCTAACTTTGTTAACGCCAATAACCCTTGGTTCATTCGCGGTGGCAACTATAACAATGGTTCTAGTGCCGGTGCGTTTGCCTTCAACCTCAACTTCGGCGTCGCTTTCTCGAATAACGGGTCTCGTGCTGTGCTTCTAGCGAACGTGAGCGAGCCTCTAAATAACTAACAATTAACCTGACTTTTGTTAGGTTTTTTTTGTTAAAAAAAATAAAAAAACATACTAAAATTTATAGACAAATTATTAAATATTTTATATACTAATATTAGTGATAATCATATAGGGAGAGTTTATGGTAGGGAATACAGTTTTATTATTCAACAATGCAACGGAGAAGCAAGATTTAAAGTTGTTAAAAAGTATTTATACGGTATGTTCTAATGAAGAGGATGTGTGTTTTGAATATGCTAAGGCATTATTAAAAAGTGCTGATATTAATAATAATGAGATTGGTAAAAAAATATTATATGATCTTATTGAAAATAACAATTCATATTATGCTATGTTAGAACTTGGTAATTATGAGTATAATAATGATAATATTGATATGGCTATATTTTGGTATAAAATGGTTTTAAAAGATGTTACTAATTATGTTGTTATATATAAATTAGCATCTATGTATTTAGAAAAAAAAGATTATGAAAGTTTTGCATATCTTATTTTTGAAAATGAAGAGATTTTGTGTAATCATAGTTGTGATAGATATATATTATGTTTATTGTATATATATAAGAAATTAGGAATTTTTTCTAATCGTATTAAAATGCCAGTATTAACATATTCTCATCATCAATTAGTTGATTATAATGAAAAGAAAGCGATTAATCATATTTTAAAACATAAAAAAGTAGATGAAGGTGGTAATTCAATTACTGTGTTTAATAAAAAATATAAACCGAAGAAGATTAAAAAAATTTTTTATGATTCTAAAGAGCAAATTTTGGAAATGAAACAATCTTATAATTGTTTTAATAGTGTATATACTATTCCTTATAAGGATATTGGAAATAATGGAGAAGATTATTTGAGGGTTGTTACTTTGTTTGATACTAAAGACATTCTAACAATGTTTCCTGTTCCAAATAAAGAATTAGAATATAATGATGTTCGAAGATTATGTTTAAAAAAAATTGATAAAAAAATAAGTAAAATAAATTTTGGGGGAAGAAATGGAAAAAGAAGTATTAATATCTAAGAGGGAAGAACTTGAAAAAAAAATTGAACAAACAAAACATTTTGATAATAAGAGCGCTGAAAGCATTTCTATTGATTGTGCTATATCGCTTATTAATAGGGGTTACTTATTAAAGGGTAAAAAAATATTAAATGAATTAGTTTATAAGTATAATTATATGCCGGCTATGATAGAACTTGGATTAATAGAAAGAAAAACAGATATTAGAAAAGCTATTAATTTGTTTAGAAGAGCGCTTATTAAAACTGATGATGCATGGGTAATTTATACATTAGCGTCTATGTATTTAGAAATTGGGGATTATGAAAATTTTGGTAAAATAATTTTTAAATATGAACAAGAATTAAGCTATGAATATAAAGAAAAATACATGTCATGTTTATTATATGCTTATCAAAAACTTAGTGTTTTTTCTAAAAATATTAATATGAAGGTATGGACATATTCTCATAAACAAATTATATCTTATGATGAAAAAACAACGATTAACCATATTTTAAAACATAAAAATGATTTAAATTCAAATTTTTATAAAACTAGTTATAAAAAAAATAATTTAAAAAGATTATTGTATACAGTTGAAAATAAAATTGATGTTATGAAGCCTACATATAATGGATTTAATAGTGAATATTATGTTCATTATCCTAACATTGGTAAGAATGGTGAAGATTATTTAAAAGTTATTACTTTGTTTGATACGAAGAATATTCTTACCATGTTTCCAATTAAAACTAATGAATCAATTAAAATAGATGCTAAAAAGGTTAAAATTAAAAAAAGGAGTTTCTAATAAAATAGACAGTAATTTGTCTTTTTTAACTGTTTAGATAAATTGTTTGAATTTTTTGTCTAATTGGTGTAAAAAGTATTGTATTGTTGGTGTCAAAATAGTAAAGTAAGAATAGGGAGAGTGATACTAGTGATATATCCATCAATTGATAAAATTCTTACTATTGTTGATTCTAAATATGAACTTGTTCATATTGTTGCTAATAGAAGTAAGGAAATGACTCGAACAGGTTTCTATCAAATGGATGAAAGTGAATATAAATCCAAAAAGGAAATTGGGAGAGCTCTAGAAGAAGTTTATGAAAATTTAATCACTATTAAAAAGAAATAATATTATAAAAATTAATATTATTTTTCTTTTCGACAATATTTATACATTTATAAATATATTATTAATATGGTGATGAAAATGCGAACATATTACATATTTAATATCAGTGGTTATATTTCATATATTTATAAAAAAAAGCCATATAAAATTTATAAAATGTTAGAAGAAATCTATAATATTAATAAGAGAGATATTGTTTTAAGTTATAAATATTTTGAACAAATTGCGAAAACATTTAATAAAAATAAATTAAATGAATATATTAATAAAAAGCTAGAAGAAAATGAATTTTATCATATAAATGAATGGATTCATATTTATATATCTAAAAATGAATATTCAAAATTAACAGTTGGAAATTCTAACTTAAAAATTAAAACAAATGTTAATTATCCAACTTTTTTTGATTATATAGATAATTATGTTGATGATATTTTTGTATGTGATTTTATTAATAAAGATTATTTTTGGTTAGAAGATATTGCGAAAAAGGATTGTCAAAATGATAAATATTTAGTAAAATAGTATTGTTGAGGAGGAAAGAATATGATTTGGGATATATTATATATATTAATTGGACTTATTGTAGGAGGTGTTCTTGGATTTTTTATTGCAAGAAAATATATGAAAAAGTATTTAAAACAAAATCCACCTATTAATGAACAAATGATTAGAACAATGATGAGTGGCATGGGAAGAACTCCTAGTCAAAAACAAGTTAATCAAATGATGAAACAAATGAATAAAATGATGTAAAAAGTATTGATTTATTTTAATTTATAAGTTATTATTAATATGTTCCTTTTTCTTGGGATATCGTCACTCTTACGAATGCTAGGGAATAGGTGAAAATAATATAAGGAGGAAAATATGGCATTAAATAAAGAATTAAAGAGTTCTGTTATAAAAGAATTTCAATTAGATCCAAAAGATACTGGGTCTCCAGAAGTTCAAATAGCTCTTCTTACAAAAAGAATTCAAGCTTTAACGGAACATTTAAACAATAATAAACAAGATAAGCACTCTAAACGTGGACTTTTAATGATGGTTGGTAAAAGAAGAAATTTATTAAATTATCTACTTGAAAACGATGTTAAAAGATATAGAGCAATTATCAAGAAGCTAAATTTAAGAAAGTAAAAAAGTAGGCACTCTTTTTTTGAGTGTCTTTATTTTGGAAGGAATATGATATGAAGAAAGTATTTAAATTTAATTTTAGGGGAAGAGAATTAATAATAGAAAATGGAGAAATGGCTAATCAAGCAAATGGAGCTGTCGTAATTAGATATGGTGATACGGTTGTTTTATCAACGGCAGTAGTATCAGATAAGGCTAATTTACTTAGTGATTTTTTTCCGTTAATGGTTTTATACCAAGAAAAATTGTATTCAGTTGGTAAAATCCCAGGTGGTTTTATTAAACGTGAAGGAAGGCCAACAGATAATGCTACTTTAGCGGCTCGTATGATTGATAGACCGATGAGACCTTTATTTCCGGATAATTTTAGAAATGAAGTTCAAATAGTTAATACTATTCTATCAGTTGATCAAGATAATAGCCCAGAAATGACAGCTTTATTTGGTTCATCGCTAGCGACTTGTATTAGTCCAATTCCATTTAACGGACCAGTTGCATCAGTAAAAGTGGGAAGAATTAATGGTAAATTAATTATTAATCCAACTGTTATGGAAATGGAACAATCTGATATTGAACTTACGGTAGCTGGAACTAAAAACGCTATTAATATGGTTGAAGCTGGCGCTAAGGAAGTTAGCGAAGATGATATGTTAGAAGCATTACTTTTTGGACATGAAGCTATAAAAGAATTAATTGGTTTTGAAGAAGAAGTAATTAAAGAAATAGGTCAAGAAAAAATGACTTATGATATTCTAGAAATAACTGATGATTTAAGAAAAGAAGTAACTGAATTAGCTTCAAAAGATTTAGATAAAGCATTTAGAATAAAAGATAAGTTAGAAAAATATGCTGAAATTGAAAGAATTAAAACAGAAGTTACTTCTAAATATGAAAAGGAATTTGAAGATAAAATTAAAGAAAAAGAATTAGTAGAATTATTAACTAAAATAAAATTAATATTAGCTGATATTGAATACAAGATATTTAGAAATATTGTTGTTAAAGAAAAAACAAGAGCTGATGGAAGAAAAATGGATGAAATTAGACCATTAAGTGCATCTGTCGATATTCTTCCTAGAACGCATGGTTCGGCTTTATTTACGCGTGGTCAAACACAAAGTTTATCAGTTGTGACATTGGGTGCTTTGGGAGAACATCAAATATTAGATGGTCTTGGTATTGAAGATGCTAAAAGATTTATGTTACATTATAATTTTCCAGCTTTTTCAGTTGGAGAAACTGGCAGATATGGTGCTCCTGGTAGAAGAGAAGTAGGCCATGGTGCTTTAGGTGAAAGAGCTTTAGCTCAAG
>CAYVSY010000058.1:0-5082 GCA_964454255.1 uncultured Muribaculaceae bacterium | reverse complement strand
CTAAAATAAAAAAACAAGATATAAAGTTTATCTTTTTTTTATTTTATGTTACAATAATAACATAGGGATGTGAAATTATGATTTTTAGAAAAGCAATATTAATAATTCACGGTTTTGCTGGTGGTCCATGGGACGAAGAAGAACTTGCTAATAACCTTCAATTATATCTTGATTTTGATGTCTATACATTTACTCTACCCGGTCACGATAAACATCGTATGCATAAAATTAAAAAAGAAGATTGGGAAATATCGGTTGACCTTCAAATGAATAAACTAATTAATCGAGGATATCGTAATATTTATGTTATTGGTCACAGTATGGGAGGTGTTCTTGCTAGTTATGCCGCAACCAAATACAAAGAAGTTCGGAAATTAGTTCTTATTGCTCCAGCTTTCAAATATTTAGCTCAAAAAAACGAAAAACTGAGTATTACCGAAAGTATTAAATCACTTAAAGATATTTTTAGTGATTATTCTCAAGAAGAAGTATTTTCAAGATTATCAAAAGTTCCTTTACCAACAGTATTAGAATTCATGAATTTAACTAAAAAACATTACTTAGATCCAAAACTTATTTATGCACCTACTCTTATTATTCAAGGAACAAATGATAAAGTTGTTCCTATTGAAAGTTCAAAACATGTATATAATACATTAAGTTCAAAAACAGTTACACTCGTTTTAATGAAAGACGTAACCCATGATGCTATAAGAGGAAATAGAACTAATGAAGTTCAAAAATTAATAATTAAATTTTTAAGAACTAAACCACTCTTTGCCAAAAAAGAAATAATTAATTTATAGGAGTTAAGTATGGAAAAAAAAGAAAATCAATTTAAAGTCAAATTAATATGCAAAACAACTTCTGATAGCTTTTATTATATAGACAATGACTTTATTCAATATATTTTATCAATACCAATAAATAAATTCAACAGCTATCGATTAAATATCGATTTTAAATGTAAAGATAAAAACAATCATCAACAATTGATTAACCGATTAAATGATCTAAATACTAAATATTATAGTTTAGATGCTAATATTATGTTATGTCCGATAGGACCAAATAAAAAAACAACTAATTTAGAAACAGAAGATAATTATATTGCTTTAGCAAATTACTTAACGACTGTTATAAATAGTTCATATAATATTATTTTAGCTTTAAAAATTGACATTAATAATCTTAAAAATAATATTAGATTATTAAATAGTCCTGAAATAGACGAAACTTTTTTAAATTGGTTAGAAATACATTCTCCTAATCGCTTTAAGAAAAAAGGCGGATATAATGAAACAATGTATATAAATTTATTAAAAGGAGAAAAAAATAATAGTGAATTAGATATTAATTGGATTACAAAGGAATTGCCAGATGATATCAATGAATTAGAATTTTTAAATTGGTTAAATAAAGAATTACCTAACCTACCTAAATCTAGTTTAGAAACTATCGATGATTTATTTAAAATGTATAAAGAAGCTCAAAATAAACAAAAAAAAGATTTAATTGATAATATGTTAAAACAAGATAATTTTAGTAAAGTCACAGGAAAAAATAATACAGAATATTTTGTTAAAAATAATTATGATAATTCAACTATTTTAGTTAATAGGGATAATGCTACTTTAGCTGAACAAATAGCAATCATATCACCTAATGATAATATTACTAATACCAACAAAATAGTTAAAAAACTTGGAGAAACAAAAGAAGAAATAAAAATTAAAGATGTTAATGATGATAATTTTTCTAATGAAAATGAAACTACTCAAGCTAATCACATAGTCGCAACTAAATTAGAAAATGAAAAAAATACTCAATTACTTGGGAATCATGACCAAGGTATATATATAGATAACATAACTGGTAAAATTATAGAAAATATTATTTTAGAAAAAGCAAATGGGAAAGTAAACATTACATCTAATGAATTGACATTATCAACTAATATGACCGAACCAACTAAATCAACTGAAATAGATGAAACTAATTTAGTTAGAAAAAGAGTTCTTAAACAAAATCATAGAACTGGTTATATTAATTATTATTTTCTAATCACTATCACCATAATATGTATACTTGTTGTAATGCTTTTAAAATAATTAAGAATGTTAATCATTCTTTTTTTGAAAAACATAGACAAAATATTTAAAATAAGGTAAAATATTTTATGTGATTAAAATGAAAAAAATATTAATTAAATTAATTAAATTATATCAAAAAATACCTGGAAAATTTCATAATTATTGTAGACATTATCCTACTTGTTCCAACTATGCCATCGAAGCTATTAACCAATATGGAAGTATAAGAGGAATATATATGTCTATAAAAAGAATTATAAAATGTAATCCATTTGGTAGTTATGGTTATGATCCAGTATTGAAGAAAGAAGGAACAAAATGAAAAAAATTTCTATAATATTATTATCATGCATATTTTTCTTAACGGGTTGTTTAAAAAGAGATAATATGGAAGATATTACTATATACACAAGTATTTATCCATTAAATTATATCGTTAATTATTTATATGGTTCCAATTCTAAAATACATAGTATTTACCCATTAGGCATTAATATTGATGAATACAAACTTACTCAAAAACAATTAAATGATTATAGTAAAGGTGATTTATTTATATTTAATAGTTTAGATGTTGATAGAGATTATGCTGTTGAAATGATTAATTTAAATAAAAATTTAAAAATTATCGATGTATCACTAGGAATGGAAATTGAAAATAGCACTGAAGAATTATGGTTAAACCCTTATAATTATTTAATGTTAGCTCAAAACGTAAAAAATGGTCTTGAAGAATATATTAGTAACCCTTACCTAATAAAAGAGATTGATAATAATTATGAAAATCTAAAATTAGCTTTATCAGAACTTGATGCCAATATCAAATTAACCGTAAAAAGTTCTACTTATAATACTATAATTGTTGATAATGATGTATTAAAGTTTTTAGAAAAATATAATTTAAATGTTTTATCTTTAGAAGAAAATGATAACTTAACTAAAAAAAATATCGAAGATGCAAAAAAATTAATAACATCTGGTAAAGTAAAATATATATATACTATTAGTAATTCAACCAATGAAACAGTTGCATCATTAATAAAAGATTCAAAAATCGAATTATTAAAAATAAATGGAATGAGAAGTATTGATGGTGGAATAACTAATTCAAATGAAAATTATATTACAATAATGAATAATAACATCGATTTAATAAAAAAAGAATTATATAAATAAGGTGAAAAAAATATGAGAATAATAGAATTAAATGAAGAACAATTTAAAGAATATGTTAAAATTCATAGTAAGAAAAATTATTTTCAAACTATTGAATATGCCAATATGCAAGAAAAATATAACTTTAAAAAAATTTATGTTGGATTAATAGACGATGACTCTAATATAGTTGCAGGAAGCCTTCTTTTAACTAATACATTAAAAGGAAAATATGCGTATGCCTATGCACCTCGCGGTTTTTTAATAGATTTTTTTAATAAAGAATTACTTACTATTTGGACTAAAGAACTTACTAAATTTTTAAAAAAATTAAAAGTTGTTTTTGTAAAAGTAGATCCTCTTATCTTATATAAAGAATGGGATAAAGATAATAATTTAATTAAAAGTAATGCTGAAATAATGCCCTTTTTAAAAAGTTTAGGTTATATTCATTTAGGATTTAATAAATACTTTGAATCGAATAATTCTAGATATAACGTCATTTTAAAAACAACTAATAGCATTGAAGATACTTATAAAAAAATAAGCAGAAATGCAAAAAGAAATATTGAAGATAACTATAAAAGAGGCATTAGTATACATAAAGGCAGTATTGAAAACATTGATTTATTTTATAGTATTATTAGAAAAAAAACTAATAAAGATATCGAATATTATAAAAACTATATGAAATATTATAATTCAGGTGATTATAAAGTGGAATTGTATTTTGCTAAAATAAATCCAAAACAATATATAGAAAACTATCGATATTTATTAAATCAAGAAATAAGTAATAATAATATTATTAATAATTTAATACAAGATAAAAATACTAAACAAACAGATAACTTATTTAATAAAAAAATATTGTCTGATAAATTAATAGAAAATTATAATTCAGAAATAATAAACGCAACTAATATATATTCTCGATTTCCAAATGGTCTTGTGGTAGGAACTTGCGCCATTATAAAAGATGATAACGAAATAACTTTTTTAATTGATGGTTACGAAGAAAAAACAAGAGAAATACAAAGTTCGTATATGTTAAAATGGGAAATTATAAAAAAATATTTATTAGAAGGATATACAAAATTTAACTTGGGAGAAATAACCGGTGATGTCACTACAACTAATAATAAATATTATGGATTATATTTTTCTAAAATGAGTTTTAATGGAACAGTATATGAATATCCTGGTGAATTTGACTTAATTGTTAATAAACCTATATATAAATTATATTACAATATAATGCACTATAAAAGTAAATTTTAACTTTTATAGTTTTTTTTATAAAAAAAAGACTTGTTTATCAAGTCTTTTATTTTAAAATTTCAGTAACGTTACCAGCACCAACTGTTCTTCCACCTTCACGGATAGAGAATTTAGTTCCATTTTCAACAGCAATTGGAGCTATTAATTCAACTGTCATTTCAACATTATCTCCAGGCATTACCATTTCAACACCAGCAGGAAGTTCAACAACACCAGTTACATCAGTAGTTCTAAAATAGAATTGTGGTCTATAATTACTAAAGAATGGAGTATGTCTTCCACCTTCTTCTTTAGATAGAACATAAACTTGAGCTTTGAATTTCTTATGTGGAGTAACTGATCCAGGTTTAGATAATACTTGACCTCTTTCAACATCTTCACGAGCAACACCACGTAATAATACACCAGCATTATCTCCTGCTTCTGCATAATCAAGTTGTTTTCTAAACATTTCAATACCAGTAACAACTGTTTTCTTAGTGTCTTTTAAACCAACGATTTCAACTTCGTCATTTAATTTTAACTGACCTCTTTCAACACGGCCAGTAACAAC
>CAYVSY010000057.1:0-5288 GCA_964454255.1 uncultured Muribaculaceae bacterium | reverse complement strand
CGGGGTTCGGGGTGTGCTTCTGGCGAATGCAGAATAACATTTTCTTCAAACTGTATTTATTTATAAATAATTAGATTAAATCTATAACTTAACTATTAAAAGTAGTTAAGTTTTTTCTTAATAATGTTATTTAGATACTATAAAATAAAAACTCATTTCTTTTTTTCTTATTTTAATATATAATATGTATAGGAAATTGGTGATAATATGAAAAAAATTGTTGTCTTAGGTGGTGGACATGGGTTGTCTGTTTTATTAAAAGGATTAAAATTATTTCCTTTGGATATTACGGCTGTAGTTAGTGTTGCGGATGATGGTTCTTCAACTGGTATTTTGCGAAATGAATTTAATATTCCAGCGGTTGGTGATTTACGAAATGTTTTGGTTTCTTTATCTGAATCAGAGCCTTTATTAGAGGAAGTTTTGCAATATCGTTTCAAGACTAATAGTGATTTAAATAACCATGCGGTTGGTAATTTATTATTAGCGTCTTTATTTAATATTACTGGTAGTTTATCTGCATCTTTAGAAGCATTAAGTAAATTATTAAAAATTAAAGGCAGGGTATTACCTTTTACTGAAGATAAAGCTGTTTTAGTAGCTGAAACAATTGATAATGAAAAGATTATCGGTGAAAGTAATATTACTAAAGCTGGTAAAAAAATTAATAAATTATATTATCAAAATGATATTAAAGTATGTTCTTCAGTTTTAGATGCTGTAAAGACTGCGGATTATATAATATTTGGTATTGGCAGTTTATACACTAGTATTTTACCTAATGTTATTAATGATGAAATGAGACAAATTTTAATAAATTCTAAAGCTAAAAAGATATATGTTTGTAATATTATGACTGAACATGGAGAAACAGATGGTTTTTCTGTATCTGATTGTATAAAAACAATAAATAAATATATATGTGCTAATTTTATAGATGTTGTTTTAGCTAATGATTTAAATATTCCTGATGATATAAAAGAAAAATATTATTTATTAGAATATAGTAAACCAATATTAATTGATAAGGATGTTTTAAATAAAATGAATGTTCAAGTTTTATCAGAAAAATTAGCAATAATTCAAAATGGAGTAGTTGTTCATGATGCATTAAAGACTGCATTTGCATTATTTACTTATATTATGAATGGGGACTTATTATGAGTTTTTCATCTGATATAAAAAATGAGGTTACTAGATTAGAGTATACTAAAACAGAATATATTGCTGAACTTTCATCAATTGTTAGGAACAATGGGATAATAACTGATACTAAAATTATTATTACAATTGAAAATAATGGAGTAGCTAGAAGAATATATAAATTATTTAAAAATAATTATGATGTTAATGTAAAAATCAGTGTTAGAAAAGGATATGGTTTTAGTAAAAGTTTAACTTATATATTAACTATTTCTGAAAATGTATTAACAATTTTAAATGATTTATCAATAATGGATGAAAATAAAAATTATTTATCTATTCCTAAATCATATATTGTTAGTGATGATGATCAAATAAGAGCCTATTTAAGAGGATTGTTTATTTCGGTGGGTAGTGTTAACGATCCTAAAACATCGAGATATCATTTAGAATTCTTAGTTGATGATAATGATTATGCTAATTTTATATGTGAACTTTTAAATAATTATGATTTAAATAGTAAAGTTATAAAGCGTGATAAAAATTATATGATATATATAAAAGCGGCAGAGAAAATAAGTGATTTTCTTAGAATAATTAAATCTTATAATGCTGTTATGTATTTTGAAGATATTAGAATATATCGAGATCATAAAAACATGACTAATAGGTTTAATAATTGTGAACAAGCTAATATTGATAAAGTGTTTATAACTTCTAATAATCAAATAAAGGATATTAATGTTATATTGAATAATGATTTATATGATTTAATTGATGAAAAATTAAAAATAGTTATTGATTATAGATTAAAATATCCGGAAAGTTCTTTAAAAGAGTTGAGTGAAATTATGTCTTTAGAAACGAAAAATAAAATAACGAAATCAGGGTTAAATCATAGGTTTAGAAAAATTAGAGAAATTGTTGGGGGTATAAATGGAAAAAATAACTAATTTTATTTTAGTTAGACATGGAGAAACGGATTATTCATTTGTTAATGCAAATGGTTTTAAAGGTCATGGTTTAGACTTAGCTTCATTAACATCTAATGGAATAGAAACGGTCAAAAAATTAGCTAAAAATGATGTATTTAAAAACAGTTCTATATTAATTAGTTCACCATACACAAGGGCTATGCAAACAGCTTCCATTATTGGTAAATATAATAATTTAGATATTAATGTTGAAACTGATTTACACGAATGGTTACCAGATTTAAGCTTTAATTATAAAACTAAAGAGGAATTATTATTAGCTCTTAGAATTGCAAAACAAGAATGTATAAATTTAAGGGTTAAAAATATAAATATTGAATCTTTATCTCATGTTAGGGAAAGAACAAGGAATGTTTTATTAAAATATTTATCTTATGATAAAGTTATTGTTGTATGTCATGGAATTGTGATAAGCACGTTGCTGGATTGCAATTTAAAACTAATTACGGCGGGATATATTGAAGTAGATAGTAAAGTTTTAAAACTTGAAAAAAGATAGTTGTATAATTTTTTAAATTATGTTAATATAATATTACAAAGAGTTATTAGATTTTAAATAATTCAGTAGTTATTATTAATTAAATATAGAAAGTTAATGGATGCTGGAAATTAACAATTAATAATAATGAATTACATATTTATAGCTAATCGGGAAATCGTTAAATTTTTAAGATATAAGTTTTACTTATAAATTAAGGTGGTACCACGAATTATTCGTCCTTATAATTAAGGATGTTTTTTATTTTAAGGAGGAAAAATATGAAATTATATGATGAATTAATTGAAAGAGGTTTAATAGAATCTATTACGGATAATGCTTTAATAGATAAATTGAATAATGGGAGCTTGACTTTTTATATTGGGACTGATCCGACTAGTGACAGTTTACATATTGGTCATTATTCGTCTTTTTTGATTGCGAGTAGATTAAAAAAATGTGGTCATAAACCAATATTACTTGTAGGTGGAGCAACGGGTTTAATTGGTGATCCTAAGCCTAACGCTGAAAGGCCGATGATTACTAAAGAAATGCTAAATGACAATTATATTAAATTAAGAAAACAAATAGAAACATTATTTGGGTTTGAAGTAGTTAATAATTTTGATTGGTCTAAAGATATTAATTTTATTGATTATTTAAGAGATTATGGCAAGTATTTTAATTTAAATTATATGCTGAATAAAGAAACTGTTAAAAGTAGATTGGATATAGGAATTACTTATACTGAATTTTCTTATATGATTATGCAATCTTTAGATTTTCTATATTTATATGAACATAATAATTGTGAATTACAAATAGGTGGAAGTGATCAATGGGGAAATATAACTTCAGGCATAGAATTAATTAGAAAAAAAATAGGTAAAGAAGCATATGGATTAACGGCTCCTTTGATATTAAAAAGTGACGGAACAAAGTTTGGGAAAAGCGAATCTGGAGAATCTATATGGTTAGATAAAGACAAGACTACGCCTTATGAAATGTATCAATATTTACTTAATGTAGATGATAATATTGTAATAGATTATTTAAAAAAACTAACATTTATTCCGCTTGATGATATTAAAAATATTGAAAAGAGTATGAAGGAAGAACCACATTTAAGATTAGCTCAAAAAATGTTAGCCAATGAAATAGTTCGATTTGTTCATGGAGAAAAGTTATTAGAAAACGCTAAAAATATTACACAAGCTTTATTTGAAAATAATATTAAGTCTCTTAGTGTTAAAGAATTAGAAGATACTTTTAAAGGAACGGCATCATCTTTGGTTGATGAAAATATAAGTGTTGTTGATTTGTTATTAACTATGAATATTTGTCAAAGTAAAAGAGAAGCTAGGGAATTTATTAATAATGGGGCTATTACTATTAATGGCGAAAAAATTACTGATTTAGAACGTATTATTGATAATTCATATTTTATTGATAGATATATTGTTTTAAGAAAAGGTAAAAAGAATTATTATTTGGGTATAAAAAAAAATGGTTAAAAAACCATTTTTTTTAAACTCTACTATAAAATTCAACAATTAGTGATTCATTAATTTCAGGATTTAATTCGCTTCTTTCAGGATATCTAACGTAAGTTCCTTGCTTTTTAGTTTCGTCGAATTGAACAAATTCAACTCTTTTAATTTTATTAGCAAGTGATATTTCAACAGCACCATGATTTAATGAATTTTCTTTAATTGCAATTACATCGCCAGGATTAACTTTATATGATGGAATATCAACTTTTTTACCATTAACAGTAATGTGTCCGTGATTTACTAATTGTCTAGCACCTCTTCTTGTATTAGCTAAACCTAATCTATATACTAAATTGTCTAAACGACTTTCTAATAGTTTTAATAAGTTTTCACCATGAACACCTTTCATTTTACCTGCTTCAATAAAAACTTTTTTGAATTGTTTTTCGTTAAGTCCATACATATACCTAACTTTTTGTTTTTCAGTTAATTGAACTGAATAATTTGATGCCTTCTTTTTTCTGTCTTTACCATGTTGTCCAGGACCATATGGTCTTTTAGCAAGATCTTTTCCATTTTCTAAAATAGAAAAGTTAACACGACGAGCCAATTTGTTGTTTGGGCCAATATATCTAGCCATAATTTTTCCTCCTTCTATTTAGAGGCTATTTGCCATATTGTAGGGTGTTTGTTTTGTATGTTCACTTTTGCAGCCATTAGTTACTAATACATAACACATTACAATATTCAAATAGCGCTGCCAAATGCATTAATATTATATTATTTATAATAGTTTATGTCAATATTTATTTTTAATTTTTAATATTTTAATTTTTCTTTAATTTTGTCTAATTTTTGTCTTTTAATTGTCTATAAGTATTTTATGGATGCTTTTTCTGTCAAATTAATGTAAAGTTTAAAAAATATGTAGAAATATTGTGGTATACTTATTTCAACGATATGGTCAATATGATCATATCAAATTGATTGAAATGGGGTGTAACAAGTTAGGGGGAAAATTTTTGGAAAAAATATTTATGAAAGGGAAAGACAAAATGAAAAAAAGATTTAAAAATTTTATGAAGTTATTTTTAGCTATATCAATAATGTTTGCTGATCTTGCACCAAGTTTTATTGTGTTTGCTGATAATCAACTTCCATCATTAGATGTATCTTTAA
>CAYVSY010000056.1:0-5307 GCA_964454255.1 uncultured Muribaculaceae bacterium | reverse complement strand
TTCTTTACCATCAAATAATCTAGTACCACGACCAACAATCTGCTTAAATTCAATCATGGAATTTACCGGTCGCATTAAAACGATATTTCGCACATTACGAGCATCGACACCGGTGGAAAGTTTTTGAGAAGTAGTTAAAATTGTGGGGATAGTTTTTTCATTATCCTGGAATTCTCGTAAAAACTGCTCACCCCTAGCACCGTCATTAGCCGTAACTCTAACACAATAATTAGTGTCTTTATTATCCTTCATCTGATTAATTAAATCTCTAACGGCGGCGGCGTGGTCTTGAGTAGCACAGAAAATAATAGTTTTTTCATTCTGATTAATCTCATCTAAAATAATTCTAACTCTTTTAGCTTCTCTTTCTTTAATTTCAATGATGCGGTTAAAGTCGGCTTCTTCATAGATTTTGCCCTCTTCAACCTCACCCTCAACAACTTGATCATCAGAAGTATAAACGTAATCATCCATGGTTGTTTTAATGCGCTTGATTTTAAAAGGTGTCAAAAAACCATCGTTAATACCTTGCTTTAAAGAATAGGTATAAACTGGTTCGCCAAAGTATTTATAAGTATCAACGTTATCTTTTCTTTTTGGAGTAGCAGTTAAGCCTAATTGAACCGCTGGAGAAAAATAATCTAAAATACCTCGCCAATTGCTTTCATCATTAGCACCGCCCCGATGACACTCGTCAATAATTATGCAATCAAAAAAGTCTTTTGGATAATCACCAAAATAAGGAGTCCCGTTAGGACCGCTCATGAAGGTTTGAAAAATAGTAAAATAAACGCTACCACTCATCGGCACTGCTCCTCTGCGACGAATATCAAGCGGATTAATTCTAACTAAAGCATCTTTATCAAAAGCGGAAAAAGCATTAAAAGCCTGGTCAGCTAAAATATTTCTATCCGCTAAAAATAAGATTCTTGGACGACGGGCGCCATCTCTTTTTAGGTTCCAGCGTGACTGAAAAAGTTTCCAAGCGACTTGAAAAGCAACCGCTGTTTTACCGGTACCGGTTGCCATCGTTAAAAGAATTCTATTTTTCTCTTCAGCAACAGCATTTAAAACATTATTAATAGCAATTTCTTGATAATAACGCTTACCATATTCACCCTCGCTTATAACGTTATTGAATTTATCTTTCCATTCGTTTTGATCAGAATAAGTTTTAGCCCATAGTTCATCTGGAGTTGGAAAATTATCGATATTACTCTCTCGGCCAGATTTTAGAGACATCTCATAAATCTCTTTACCGTTAGTAGCATAAGTATAATCAATATTTAATTTTTCAGCATAAGACTTAGCTTGAGCGACACCTTCGCTGGCTGATAAATTTTCAGCTTTAGCTTCAATAACACCGATTTTCTGATTCTTATAGACCAAAATATAATCAGCAATTTCTGGCTTTGCTCTCATTCCGCCAGTTTGAATCTTGCCTTCGGTTATTCTAAACTCTCGTAAGACTTTTGAGCCCTCAACTTCACCCCAGCCGCTCGCTTTAAGTTGTGGATCAATATATTCAGCTCTTGTTTCTGATTCGTTCATATATTCTATTTAAAATAATTATTGACTGCATCTTCAAATTGTTCAATAAATATCTGCTTAATATAAGAAATATTATTTAATTCATAAAACAAAATAATCGCTTTCTTATATTCTTCATTATTTACAATTCTATAGGAAAGCGGAATTGAATTATGAGCCAATAAAATAGCATTAGAAATCATTCGAGAGGTTCTTTTATTACCATCTTCAAAAACCTGTATATAGGCGATAAGAATAGAAACTAAAAAAGCTTTTTCGAAAAAGGATTCTTTTTTGTTAACAAGATCAACCATATTTTGCAGTGCCTCTTTAATTTGCGACTCATTATCTAATGGTTTATATTTTGTTCCTGTAATTTTCACTCCTTCTTTTCTAACATTTTTAGCAATTCTAAGTTTTCTAGTAATAACAGAATGGATATATTCAATATCAGCAACACGTAGCTTAAGAAATCTCTCTCTATTTTGAATCGCTTCATTAAAAGCATCTTTATGATTTAAAATCATCTGAGTTTCATCAGCTGTTTTTCCTTCTCCGGCAACATTATTTTTTATTAAAGCTTCTGTGCCTAAGAGCGAATAAGTATTTCCTTCAATTTCCGAAGACTTCCAAGAAAATTCAATCATTACTCTTTCAAACTCTTTATTAATAATAGTTCGACTGTCATATTTTGAAAAATTACTAATAAACTCTTTCTGTAATCTCTCTAATTTGTCCTTTTCTTCAGCGGTAAAAACATCATGACTTAAGATATTAAAAATCTCAAAATTAAAACTTTCTCTTACCTCTCTTTGAAAGTAAGGAACGTTGAAATATTCTTTAATATTAACTGGCAAAGACATTTTGTTTACTTCCGAAACGGAGTAAACCGTGCCTCTGCCAGAACCAGATTTTATGATTAAGCCTTTTTTTTGTAAGAAATTTAAATCTCTTTGGAGAGTTGTTCTTTCAATGGTGTCGTCAAGAAAATCTAAAATATCAGAGTTAGATACTTCGTTTTTACTCTGAATAAAATTAATGATATTTTGTTGTCTTTCTTGTTTCTTATTCATGGTTTTTATTATAACATTTAATTGCTGCATTTAAAAAGCCTTATTGCTGCATTTTATCAGAAATCACCAAAAAGTCAAGTAAATTTACATTTTATTGCTGCATTTTATCAATCATTATTGCAACATTTTACAATTCCCCATTAAAAGCCTTCTTTAATATAGACTTTTTTAGCTCCTCTAAATTCGCTAATTTTTCTTTATATATTGTTTCTAGTTTTTTGGTCTTAATAAAAACTGCGTCTATTTCTTTAACAATGCGATTTTGATCCTTGATGGGCGGCAAATTAATTACAAAACCCTTTAACTGCTCTAGGGATAAATTTTGCTGAGCAACGCCACCCTTATATTTACTAATTTGAGCTAACATGAGACTTGGATGAAGGCATCGCAATACAAACTCAGAATATACATTCAAGTTTGTCTTTAATCTAACTATCGCAATTGCTTGATTTGTGTTGGCGGGTAAAATATTTTTTGTAACAAAAGCGGTTCTACCTAAAGCTCCGGCAATCGAATATAAAATATCACCGTCTTTAAGTTGAGATCTCTTTAAAGATTCGTGACAATCTAATGTAATAGCGGCAAATTTACTAGGAATAAATTCACCATCAGTAGTTATAGACTCAATCTTAACAAAGTTTATGCCCTTATTAATAAATTTAAAACCAAGAGTAGTTGGCGTTGTTCCTTTTGTAATTACATCCGATAACTCCCCTAAGGTTTTTTGTTCCCAGTTATTTTTTGGATTTACGAAAATACTATTTAAATATGATTCAAAAAGTTCTTTAGAATTTTCAATATTTTTAATAGCACTTTCTTTAACTTTTTCTATCTTTTCAAAGGTTTCATCTAAAATTTTTACAATACGGCGTTGTTCTAGGAGGGGTGGTAATAAAATTTTAATTTTAGAATATTCGGATATCCAATATCTTTTATGAATACCCTTGTAATTAAAATTTATAGTTTGCACTAAATAAAAAAGAAATTTTGCATCAGAAATTTTTTTTACTGGATGTAAAATTTTCATTGCAGATGATTTTACCTTAAAAGGAAAATCAACAAACTGAGTTGCCGTTGTAAAATCATCAAAAATAATAACTGGCAATTTATCTTTCGGGAAAATGCCAATTTTTTCTTTTGTTTTTCCTAAAATAAAAGACTTGCCGGCAGTTAAAACAGGCGTCTCATATTCTTCTTTATAATTTTTAGAACTTACAATATATAGGGTGGGTTGTTCATGCTCCAAAACCTCACCAAGTTCTTTTGTTTGCCAATTATTTTTCATTTCTTTTTTACATTATCTAATCTATAGAACAAATGAGAAAGTAAGCTAAAAATATCCAGACAATCTTTTTCATTAAATAATCCTCTTGATTTTAAACTAGTTTCGGTTGCATGAGAACAAACTGGATTTTTAAATCCAGTCACAATTCCCATAGAATAATATTTTTGCCCCTCTTCAACATCTCCATCAATCTCATCCTTTCTTTCGGTTAAGGAAATAATTTTATTATTCTCTCTACCAAAGACTTCACCCATCATACTAGAGTCGCTGCCATTTGTGCTTTTAGACAAACTTCTAACCTCTTCAATGTATAATTTTGCACATTCAGATGCCGCTTGAAAATAATTTTTTTGTGTATAAAGTCTATTAATTTCTTGATTTGAGGTAATTTTTCTGTGTAAATATCTCCAATGTAGTTCAGCGTATTCTGGGGCAATCTGAAATAACGCTTTTTCAACAATCTCTGTATAATTAGCTTTAAAATCAGGATTTGAGACATCTTCTATGGTTTTACTGATAATCTCAGCCTTATCGGACGGAATTGTAGATAACCATTTTTCAACATCAATACCAGTTGCGTCTTCTGCATCTTTCTTGTTTTCCTCTTTTCTTTTTTCACGCCATTCCCTCTGAATAAGAGAAAGGGCCATCTGAAGAAAATTCTTTAGTTTAATACTTTTTTCTTTTTCCCAATCCAATGATTGTCTATTTGTTGAAATATTATCATCTTCCCCATCATCCTCATCAATAAAATCAACATTTAGCCATCCAGTTGTATACGAAAAAAAATGACTAGATTCAGATACGCCAAAAAATTCTAAGTTATTAACCATCCGACCATTTGCAAAAAGAGTAATTCCTCGCTGCCCAGGCCTTAAGGGCGTTTTTGTTGTTATAATTTTACCAGACAGGTTAGCTTTTTCTTCATATTCGCCGACAATGCGAACTGATGTCGACGGAAAATCCCAAGTAAACTGTATATCAAGCGATTCATACTTTAATTTATTCGTTATTTCAATTGGTAATTGATCATTTCTAGAAATATAAATTTTGAAATTTTCATCTAAAAAATTAAACATCTTTGCCAAATTTGCTGCCAAATCGTCAATAGACGAAAAGTCTGTTTTTCTTTTTAAGTTTGATATACATATTTCGGTGCCCTGCTTATTATCATCCTGATCAATAAAGTCAAATGTCGGTTCATAATCTGGGCCTTGAGTTATTTTATTCCAATTTTTTAATGTGTCCCATTGTAAAACAAAGTGAATAGTTCTATTTTCAATTATTTTTTTAGTGGTTACGTCTATACGCTCCCCAATACCAAATAAGGCCAACTTACCAAGTCCCTTTTTTCCACTAGCTACACGCCCGCCCAGTGTTTGTTTTAGATTTTCACTTCTTCTATTTCTACCGATTTTT
>CAYVSY010000055.1:0-5472 GCA_964454255.1 uncultured Muribaculaceae bacterium | reverse complement strand
TGTTCAATTTTTATATTTTCTTTTTTTGCTCTATCAATGAACTTTCCTATAAGATTAAAAAACCTAAAAAGGACTTTAATAATATTATCTATAATTTGTTTTTCATAAAAATAATCAA
This sequence comes from uncultured Muribaculaceae bacterium, assembly GCA_964454255.1. Lineage (GTDB taxonomy): Bacteria > Bacillota_I > Bacilli_A > RF39 > UBA660 > CAYVSY01. The sequence continues at coordinate 5,354 of CAYVSY010000055.1, read as the reverse complement.
ATATCTAGAAAAAATTCAAGAAAAAAGACAAACAAGTAAAATATTTACCTATTTGTCAACAGTCTGATATAACATTAGTTATCCTTGAAATTTTACAGAAATATACATCTTTTTATCAAATTCTTCTTGAATAGATCTAATTATATTATTAGCGAGTGAAGCAGAATGTTCAGAACTTCCAACCACTACTCTAATTTGATCATTATCAATTTTTATAAAACTTTTAATATTATAGTTTTTATTAATTTTTTCCTCTAATTTTTGTTCTTTTCCCTTATTTAAATTAAGTAGTTTTAATTCATCAAAAGCTAAATTTTTTTCATCAACTGAAATATTCAAATCTGTTAATACATCTTTTAAACTTTCTATTTCTTTCATCGTTTCTTCATTAGCTTGAACTCTTAATGCAGAAATAATTGAACTTTCTGAAATAGAAACATTAGAATTATTAGGACCAATAGTTAAACTACCCTCATTGTTATTAAGAAGTAATTCATTTGGCATTGTAATATAGTAAACACTTAATACTAAAACTAAACTAAATAAACTAAGAAACCACAAATTCTTTTTATTTATCATATATTCCCTCTTTTCATTTCTATTAAATTATATTAATATTAATTTAAAATATGAAAAAAATCTTCTAAAAAAGAAGATTAATACATTCCTAATATTTTTTTTCTATCTACATCAGTTAAAGTTGGTTCCATCCATGAACCAGATTTATCTTTAGTAACATTAATTTCTAAAGTATATTTTACTTTTTCATTAGCACTATTCAATCTATTTATTTTTTCATCAGTATATTGAGTATCAGTCCAATCAGTTCTGTTAGCATATTCTTGATCTAAAGTATCTAAAACCTTTTTATAATCAACTACTTCAATTTCTACTTTTACTTTAGCTGTTCCACCATCAACTATTTCATCTTTGACTGTATACGTTAAATTTTTAAATTGTTTTTCAATTATATTATAATAATTGGTTTGTTGAGTAGCCGTTAAAGTTTGAGAATTTATCGTTGAATTAATATCCGTCTTAACAGCATCATCAACTGATTGATATTTAGCTAATAACTCTTCAACTTTCTTAGTTGGGGTATTCATCATTAATGAACAACCGCTTAAAAATGATAAGCATATTATCACACAAAATATTACTTTCTTCATAATTTTCCTCCTATCATTAACATGAACAAAAAAAAACAATTATATACAGTTTTTAAATATTTTTAAATATTTTTTAAGTTATTAAAACACTTATTATTGTATTTACACTTTGTTATATACATAACTTATAGGACAAATTAGTAAATTAATCAATTAATTTTATTTTCACTATTTTCAAAACAATAACATTTTTATTTTTAAAAAAGCGACCTACAAAGTCGCTTACCTAAATTTTTAGGCATTATAATCAAAGGAGATTATAGTATTACTATAAATACTATTTGTGCCGTAACAAATAATATTACAGTAGCCTGTGATATGAATACAAATAAGTAATACTAAAATGTATTCATATTTATCATTTACTTAATCTAATCTTTTATACTTTATTGTATTAACAGCAATACCTAAAACAAAGGCAAATGATAAGAAATATATCCATATCATTACAATAATAATACTAGATAATGGTCCATATAATAAATCGTATGTTGAAAAATATGTTAAATAATAACTAAAAATAGCCGTTCCAACAGTCCATAAAATAGTTGTCGTCATAGCTCCAATAGTAGTTTCATAACTTTTGATATTTTTATTAGGTGCAATCGTATACATTACTTTAATATTAAAATATAAAATCAAAAAAGTTAATGGCCATTTTATAATATCAAAAATGAATATCAAATTATCAGTTATTAAATTAAGTAATTGTGTTTGTTTTATTAATTCTAATATACGCGAACCAAAAATAGGAAATATCAATAAGAAAAGAATCGTTATTAACAATAATAGTAATAATACAAATGATTTAATCCTATCCTTAATTATATTATTTTCAGTAACAGAATATAAAATATTTGATGCGCAAACAATTGCATATGTCCCATTAGATGATATAATAAGTGAAAAAATCATCCATAACCCAATACTAGTATCAAATCCTTTTCCAGATAATACTGATACTAAAACTGTTCCTAATTGATTAGGAATAAATTTATTAACTAAATCTATAATTAAATCAATTGATAAATTAAAGAATGAAGCTAAATAAACAATAATTGTAAAAGCTGGAATTAAAGCCAAAACAAAAAAGAAAGCAATATTACCTGGTAAAATATTCATTTCTGTTTTCTTTAAAGCACTAATTATCTCAATAACATAATTTTTTACTTTTTCAAATATATGACTTATTTCACTAATAACTTTCTTTTTCATATTTCACCCACAAAATCTATTAATTATTCTCTTTAGAAGTTCTCATATCAAGTGTAGCTTCATTTATGGCATCATCAATTGTCGTAATTTTATCTAAAATCATACTATAACCAACAGCCGCTCCATATTCATATGGCAATTCTTTTAATTCTTTATATATTTTTCTTGTGTAAGAAACAATTTGTTTTTCATCATATCCAACCGTATATATTAAGAATTCATTTCCATCCGTTCTAATAATATCACTATTTTCTAACTGATTCGCAATTAAAATACTTGCGGCTTTTTTTATTACTTCATCACCAGCATTATGGCCATAACTGTCATTAATATATTTAATATTATTTAAATCAACAATTATTATTGATTGTGGGTAAATTATATTTTCATCCCACTTACTAATATTATAATTTAAATAATTTCTATTTTTTAATGATGTCATAGCATCAATAAATTTTAATTTTTCTTCTTTTTTCAAAATAGTATCTTGTTTATTCTTCTTTGCAAATATAATCACAACAATTATTAAAGCTAATACACCAACTAATGATATAAATATATATTTCAATATTCTATTTAAATAATTTGGATTACTTATATCAAAATTAGTATTATATTTATATTTAATAGCATTATAATTAATTGATGAAATATAATAATCAAATAATTTAGCAAATGTTTGATTTTGTTTAACATCTCTAATAACAAAATTATAATCACTTTTTAAAGAATTCATATATAAAATATTATAACCATTCAATTTCTGATTTTGATAATACATATAAGTTTGATAATCAAGTCCTACAATAGAATTATTATCAATATGAGAAAACAATTCTTCTAAATTATTATATCTTTTTGAACCAATATAATTATCAATTAATAAAGAATCTAATTTGCTATTTTTAACAACCATTACCTCTTCACCTTTTAATGATTTAATAGACGACAACAATAAATCCTTTTTAGAAACAACAACATATGTTTCTTCAAAAGGTGAAATAGTTGTAATAGTATCAATATTTAAATTATCTAAAGTAAAATTAGCAAAAACAACATCTAATTCACCTGCCGATAAATCTTTTTTCAAGGCTTCAATACTTTTATATTCCACAAAACGAAAATCGACATCAGCAAGTAACGAAAATTCTTTTAAATAATTTGATAAGACACCAACATATTGATTATTAATTACTGATTCAAATGGCATATTTTCAATAAAACCATATGAATAAGAATTACTATTATAACTAGCTTTTTCTTGATCAGATAATTTTTTATTTACCCAAAATAAATTTATAAAATTTTTATTATACGAACTAGAAAAATACTCTTTATTAAATTTATTATAATATTTTTTCATTATATTATATAAAGTATTATTTCCATTAATAGTCAATACATACTTTTTAGACATATCATTAATATGAAAAATAATATTCATTTGTTCATTAGATAATATTTTATCCATATATAAAGTATTTGGAATTATAATATAATCAATATTTTTTAATGACCAAGCATTAAATAATTTATCAACACTATCATAGGGCAAATATGAAATATCATTTGCTCCTTCAAGATAATAAGTTACATCATTAAGATCATTTTGTAAAACACCAACCAAAAAATTTTCCATATCAGAAATTTTATCTATTTTTTTACTATCTCGACCAATTAAAACATAGTTATCTTCATACATTAAAATATCATTATTTGATAGTTCAGTATTATAACCCAACACTTTAAAAGAAATATCATTATATGTTGTTGTTGAATTTACAAAATACGGAACTTTATTAAATTTCATATCATAATCCTTAGTAAAATTAGTTAAAAAATCAAAAATTATTCCATCACCATTTTTACCATATATTGGAACATCATTATATACAGAAACATCCAATACTTTTTCTTTATTATCATTAATCCATTTTTTTTCTAAAATAGAAAAACTTGCATCATCTTTACTATAATTTAAAATAAAAATTAATAAACAAACTAATAAAATAATGCCTATTGTTACAAAAATAATTATTTTATTTGTTTTTTTGTTTTTCATACTCCACCTACCTACTTTTTACCCAAACAATTTCATTAACTGATTTGTGCTTTGTCCCAATTGTTGGATATACTTCATTTTCTACTATTTCTTTTTGAGTTAACAAAAACTCAAAATCATAAAAAGATTTTTCTTCTTTAGAAAAACTTTCTAAAACAATGGACGAAATGTTTTTTGCATCACCGATGGTTGTATTTTTATTAACATCAATCGTAATATAAATTATTCTACCTTGAATTCTAACACTAGCTGACATTACATTGTTTTTAGCTTCCAATTCATTTACAATATCAATTCTCTTTTGATCAGTAATAGTAACATTCTCAATACCATTTAATCTAGAACCATAAACATTCCCATTATTTGAGAAAAACAAATCTTTTATTGCAATTATTCCTATTATTAATAATATAAATAATAAAAATATAACTACTGACCATCTTTTATTATTTAACATCCATTTTTTAATTTCTTTCATTTATAAAAAACCTCCAATATCTTCCTTATTATACTATAATTTTACTTAATAATCAATTTAATAGAATTATTTTTTATTGAATTACATCTTTTCACAGATTTTTTTAAAATATTATTGATTGACAATGAGAAATTTATAAAGTCATTTCATCAGTTTAATTATATCAACATATAAAATTATTATCATTTTTTATATATATTAACATAATATTTATTAAAACAATTTAAACCCATTTAATATAATTGACAAAAAAAAAATATTAGTGTAATATTATATACGAAACAACGCATAATGTTTCATAAATTGGGCGTATAGCCAAGTGGCTAAGGCGTGGGACTGCAACTCCCTGATCGTTGGTTCAAATCCGACTACGCCCTCCAATGTTAAATCTGTTCGAACTAATCGAACATTGATATATAGAAATCAATCA
>CAYVSY010000054.1:2730-5682 GCA_964454255.1 uncultured Muribaculaceae bacterium | reverse complement strand
ATTGGATGAATGAAGAAGATTACAACGAAGTAATAACAGAAACATTTAAACAACTTGGTACTAACAAAGAAAAGCTAAGTTCTGATATTGAAATAGGTGTCAAAAATGGGTATTCAATTGAAACACAATTTGCATTGGTAAAGCGTGTTTTAAATGTTGCCTAACGGCTGCGGGTATGAAATCGGTTGGGAATGCGAAGAATAACCCTATCAAACCGCACAAAATTTGCAACGGGCTACGCAGTTGAATAAACCACTAATAACCCAACTGTTTTATACCCGTTGTTATAACCAGTGCTTATTTTATAAATATTAACAATTTAATTTTAATCAAAATGGAAAAAGACACAGTATTATTAGACGTTGAAAAGTACAACGAACTAAGAGATTTTAAACAAAAAATTGAAGAAGGTAAAACCTTGAATATAATTAGTTCATCATGGCATTATTCGAGAACATTCATTAGTACCGATGAAGCGGTTTTAAGAATTGCTGAAATTAATAAGGAACTTACTACTGAAATTGAAAGACTTAAAAATATTAAACAACCAAAAGAAATTACACTTAATGACATAAGAAAAATGTCATATTGGGAATTTCGTAAATGGCGTAAATCATAATTTTTTAAATCAATGCGAGGACGTTCATTCGTAGCGTTCTTGCATTGGTTAATAACGGCTTGCATAAAATTAGTTGCGTGTTTGATGCACAACTTTTCGCAAACCATTAAAGATGATTAAAAGTAAATAGATTAAATACATCAAGCCATTTTTTCGGCTTTGTGATTTTCAATGCTGATTTAGCACGGTCTTAGCCTTGCACATAACGGCTTACGGTATGAAAATGTGCCGTATTAAATGAACTTAATTATCAATTTATAAATGTTTTACAGATGAAAATGAAACTTGAAATTACAGAAAAAGACAGGCATTTTTTATGCCGTTTGTTAGCGGTAGTGCTTTTAACTACAGTTTGCTTGTAACTTTCAAATTACCACGAATACTGATAGCAAACTTTCTTATACACCTTGTTATGCTCTCGTGATGGTATATTCATTTATCTAAATAATTTTTAATATAATCTTCAATCGCTTCTTCCAAAGTATAAAATGGTTTAGTATAACCAACAGATCGAAGTTTATTCATATTTGCTTGTGTGAAATATTGATATTTATCTCTGATGTCTTCTGGCATATCAACAAATTCAATTTCTATTTTTTCATCTGAATCAATAGTTGAACATACAGCATCAGCAAGACTTAAAAAACTTCTTGATTTACCTGAACCCAAATTGTATATACCTGATTTTGGTGTTTTTTCTGTCAACCAAAATATAACATCAATAACATCTTTAACATATATGAAATCTCGTAATTGTTCACCATCCCTAAAATTTGGATTGTGTGATTTGAATAATTTAATTTTATTGGTTTCTTTTGCTTGTTTATATGCATGATAAACAACAGAAGCCATACGACCTTTATGATATTCATTTGGACCGAATACATTAAAGAATTTTAATCCATACCAATTTGGTGGTGTTTCAGTTTGTTCTAATACCCATTTATCAAAATCGTTTTTTGATTCACCATAAAGATTTAATGGCTTTAATTTAAATGGTAATGAATCATCTTGATCATTATATCCCAATTTACCATCACCATAAGTTGCAGCAGATGATATATAAATTAATGGTATATTATTTTTTGTACAAAAATTCCAAATTGATTTACTGTAATTTAAATTTAGTTCATCAAAAATTTCTTTATTCGTTTCGGTAGTATCAGTTCTTGCTCCAATATGAATAACAAATTCTACATCATTTTTATCTTTTGGTAAAAGTAATTTTAAAAAATCCAATCTATCAAATTTTTTAAGATAATTTTTGCCAATATAATTTGGTTCTTTTTTTACATTAGTAAAATCATCAACCAAAATAAGATCATAACGACCTTCATTATTTAGTTTGGTAATCATACAACTACCAATAAATCCTGCTGCACCTGTTATTACTACCATATAAAAATCTTTCTTTTTTTGGTTTTCAATATTTCTTTTTTTATTGCTTCAAAAAAATCATCAAAATTCAACATAACTTCTAAATTGGGCATAGCTAATTCAGTCTGAAGAATAACATTATTTTTTCTTTCATATAAATTATCACAACCAATTATTATTTTCTTTTTTTTATCCTTGAAATGCGAACCATATTCGAACAATGTTATTGGGTTTACTGATCCACTAGAAAACCAAAAACTGATTATTTTTGATTTTTTTAATTTGTCAAATTCCCAAATTATTTGTGGATTTTCTTTTGGTAATTCTTTACATCTTGGGTTATAGACTATTAAATTTGATCGTTTAAATGCTTTAATTAATGTTTGATCATTTTTGATTTTTTCTGATAATTCCATTTGCCAATTTGGACAATTTGAAATACCACCAGCTAGAAATAATTCAATTCCTTTTAATTTTGAATAATTTGGTGCTTGTACAATTTCTATCATATCTATTTTTTTACAAATATAATAAAAAAATTTGAATAAGTTTAATCTTCGGATGGATATAATTTTTTTATTTCTTCTACACTTTGTTTTTTCAAATTCCAATAATCATCATCTTGTTCACCTCGACCAGGATATTCTATCGGTTTTTCTACAATTTTAACATTATATTTTTTTGAAAATTCTAATATATTTTTTCTTAAATATTTCCAACCTTCAACAGAATACCCAGATAAATTTAATATTTCATTAGGATAAGTCTTTGAAAAATATTTAAACAATTCTTCTAATATTTTTTTTGAAATACCCATATATAAATAATCTTTATTTGTAGATAAATAACTAATAGAATAATGTCCGCTTATTTGAAAATTTGCAAATTTACATATACCTAAAATATCCTTTTCATTATATGCTATTATAAATCTACATGTTTTAATATAATTATCA
>CAYVSY010000054.1:1241-2630 GCA_964454255.1 uncultured Muribaculaceae bacterium | reverse complement strand
ATGTTTTTAAATATTTCATAAATTATATTTATTTGCTTTGGTATATATATTTGGTGTGTTAATGATGGATAAAAAATAATTAAAATGTTCTATTAAATCTTTAGCATTTTTATCGTGAAAATTACATTTACCACTATATTTATTTGGATTAAATTGACTAATAATAGGATCATTAAGAAGTTTAACATCATCAAAACTTCCATATATTGAATATATTTTTGAATCAGTGTCATCTTTGTGTAATCCTATAATATATTTACCATATTCTGACATTATTTCCAATTCGATTCTAAAATCATTATTCATATTAACTAATCCACCATATTTTTTAACTAATTTTTCAACATCTTTAAAAAACTTTTCTTGTGTTTTTGCGGATTCAAATAATTCGATATATTTTTTAATTTTCATATGTTTATATATTATTTTTTTAAACTAAAATATAAAAATATGATATTTTGTTTGAAAATGAAGGACTAATGACCGTACCAGGTTCACAAGGTTCACAACATATTGAACCAGTTAAACAAATAAACAATTTTAATTCTGAAAAATCACTAAATGATGAATCAGATAAGCAAATTAATAATTTTAAACCTAAGAAAAAATTATTTAAAATTATTTAATAAAAAAGCCTATCAAATTGATAGGCTTTTTCATATAAACGTAAGCTTTTAACAAGCAATTAATCTTCTTCAGGTATTATAATCCAACATAATAGATAAATTCCAATACCTATACCACAACACAAAGTAAATATGGCGAATATAATTCTTACTAGTGTTGGATCATCAACATCAAGCCAATTGGCAAATCCACCACAAACACCACCTAATAAACGATTTTTTGATCTTCTTAATAATTTGTTCATTTTTATTGTTTTTTAATTATTCTAAGTTGTTAAAATTTTCTTCGACTGTTTGAACATAATTAATATATTCTTGGGTATATTTAATTGATTGATCACGATCAACACCCAAATTAATTATATGTTCCTGATATATTTCACCTGGATTTGCTTTCATAATGTATAACCTATTAGATAAAAATACCGCTTCTCTAATATCGTGTGTCACTAAAATAAAAGTAACATCAATATCTTTATTATTATTTAATTTCAATAAAACATTTTGCAATTCTGTTCTATTTTTAATATCAAGAGCTGAAAATGGTTCATCCAAAAGTAAAATTTGTGGATTTGAAACTAAACTTCTTGCAATTGCAACTCGTTGTAATTGACCACCAGATAACCTTGGATAGGTTGCCCATATAAATCTATTTTTGAATTATACAAATTTATTGTAATTTTTTTGAAATTATTTTTGTAATTCAAATATAGATTAAAACGGGACAAATATAAATTTTTTTTTGAATTTTACAAATTTATTG
>CAYVSY010000054.1:0-1141 GCA_964454255.1 uncultured Muribaculaceae bacterium | reverse complement strand
ATATATACTAATTATGAAAAAAGTCAGTTTTGTTTGTACAACATATAGAAGATTTTATTGTGTCAAAAGAATTGTTGCCCAATATCAGGAACAAACATATCCAAATAAAGAACTTATCATTTTCAATACCGATGAAGAACATCCGATTACATTAGGATTTACGGATGATACAATCAAAATAATAAATAATAATATTGATTATCTGACAGGAAAACCATATGAAAATAGAGGTCAAATTTGTCGAGATGCGGTAACACACACAACAGGTGATTATTTTATGCTTGCTGATGATGATGATGTTTATTTACCTTGGCACATTCAACAAGCAGTCGATGGAATTGAAGAATTGGGAACAGATGCATGGAAACCTGAACAAAGTTTATTTTCAAGACCTGATAAAGTAGAACTTTGTTGGAATACATTAGAAGCTAGTGTAATAGTTAAAATGAATAGAATAAAAGAAATCGGATTTAGATGCGATTTGACAGGTTATGAAGGTTTAAGTTGGTATAGAAAATTAAGAGATGAAAAACAGTTAGATGAACACAACAAAAATTTTATACCATCATATGCATTTAATTGGAGCGATCCATCAAATATCGCTGGACATAAACAAAGTGGTGATATAGATAATCCAAATAATTTTGAAAATCATAAAATATCATCAACCGATTTTTCTACTGAATTATTATATCCAATTTCAAAAATTGAATTATATAATTTTTATCAAAGATATTATGATTTTATATTAGATAATAAAAATCTATTTAAACAAGAATATTTCGATAAATACTTCAAAAAATAAATCAAAAATTATGGAACATTTAACATTAGAAACATTTGAAAAAGAAATAATGAATCTCGAAACAGATGAATTTCAAGGTGAATTACCAGTCATTATTGACTTCTATGCAGAATGGTGCGGACCATGTAAAGCATTAACACCAACCCTTGAAGAATTAAGTAAAGAATATGAAGGTAAATTAAAAATTTATAAAATAGATACAGAAGATCAACAAGAAATTTCTAGCAAATTCAAAATAAGAAGTATACCATCGGTATTATTTTTATCAAAAAAAAGCCAACCACAAATGAAAGTTGGTGTATTACCAAAAACAAAATATAAAGAAATTATAGAAGA
>CAYVSY010000053.1:0-5821 GCA_964454255.1 uncultured Muribaculaceae bacterium | reverse complement strand
ATAATACACCTTTTTTTATTTTTTTCAACAAAAAAACGCAAATTTTATCAATTAATTCAACTTTCAATTGAACTTATAATTATTTTTTACTATTTTTTTTTGATATACCTTCTTCATTGTTTTCAGTTGGCATTATTATTCTAATTATGTTTCCTTCTTTTTTAGGTTCTTGTTTTTTATTTTCTTTTGTTTCTTCTTGGTTCATAGCTTCTATAATATTAGAATTAGGATTTGTTTTACAAGTATTAATGATACTTAAATTTTCTTTATATTCATTTTCATTTATTATATTAAGATCTAATAATTTTTTTAGGAATAAATAAGTTATATTTTCTTTATTAATGGTATCTATTAGTTCTTCTAAAGCTTTTTTTGTGCATTTTGAATTTAAATTTGGTTTAACTTGCTCTAATTTTAATTGAAGATATGGCCCTAATTTTTGAACAGCAATTATTAATTCTAATAACTTTTTATCTTTATTTTCAGTCAAAACAGGTTTTAATTGATAATATGCTTTTACTATTTCACGAGCATTATTTATAACATTATTGTATTTACCATTGTCAGTAATAATAGAAATAAATGGTTCTATTAAAATATTATTCTCTTGATTCCAAATATCTAATGGTTTAGTATTAACAATTTCTAATATTTTATCTATTTGTTCTTTTAATAATATATTATTTAATTCTTTTTTTATTTTATTGATAATAAAAATTTGAACTTCTTTCATTATACCACCTATCATAATTAAATCACTTTTTAATTATTTATGCAAGAAAAAAGAAAGTATTTATTGGACTTTCTTTGGTTTTATAACGACATATCTATTTGGTTCTTCGCCTTCACTTTCAGTAGTAACATATCTATCTTTTGATAATGCTTCATGAACAATTCTTCTTTCATATGAATTCATACTATCCATTCTTGTTTCTACTTTTGTATTGCCTACATCTCTTGCAATTCTTCTCGCTAAATACTCAATCCTTTTAATTCTTTTTTCTTTATAATTTTCAACATCTAATAATATATTCCAATCACTTCTAATAATGTTACCTACTAATTGTTTAATAATAGTTTGAAGAGATTGAATCGTTTTTCCATTTCGACCTATTAAAATATTGTTGTTGTCAGAAAACATTTTAATAGATATAGATTTATCTCTTTTTCTAACTTCTAAATTAGCATTTATATTCATTAGTTTTAATATTTCCATAATTGTTTCTTTAATGTAATCTATTAATTCATTTGAATCAACTGCCTTAATTAAAACTGATTTTTTTATAATACCAGTTCTTTCTTCTAATATTTCAATCATTAAATCTTCTTCATTAATTTTTAAATCATTTAAAGCTTTTGTTATTGCTTCTGCTTTTGTTGGACCTTCATAATTATTTTGCTTCATGTTGGACCTTCTTTCTTTTAACTATTTCATTTTGGAATATAGTAAATAGTGATGATGATATCCAATATATAGCAGTTGCTAGTGGTAATGTAAATGATGCTATTCCTATAAATCCAACTAAGAAATATTTCATTAATTTTCCTTGTTTTCCTGTTCCAATTGTAGCTTGATCATTCATTGTTTGAGAAAATGAGAAATACGTTGTAGCTATTATCAATATAATAAATATTATATAAAAATAATTTCCATTAGCTATTCCTACAGATGGATTAGTTCCCATTTGTAATCCTAAGAATGTTCCTTCAAATATAGCTGGAACTCTATTAATTGCTTCTAAAAAAGCAAAGAATAATGGTAATTGGATAAAGGCAAGAATACATCCAGATGCTGGACTTATATTATATTTTTTATATATAGCCATCATTTCTTGTGCTTTTTGCATTTGTGCATCTTTATCATCTTTTCCTTTATATTTTTGTTCTAAGCGATCTAGGGCAGGTTTTGCCTCTTTCATATTTTCAGATTGAACGGCTGTTTTTTTTGTTAATGGCATAACAATCAATCTAATTAATAATGTAGCAACAATTAAAGCTAATCCATAATTTCTAACTATTTTTCCTATTTTAATTATAGCCCACGCTAATGGTTTAACAAAAATAGTTGTCCATAATCCTTCATAACCACCATCACTTATAGAAAAATTTTCACATTGTGGTAAGGAATTAATATTAACATTATTATCATTATAAATTTTAATTGTTTCGGCATCGGTTGGAGCACATAATATATTTTCAGTTATTGTTTGGCCTGTTTTTCCATTTTTTACTATTTTTTTATCTTCTGTTTGTAAATTTTTTGTGCAACCAGTTATTAGTAATAAAGATAAAGACAGGAGTATTAATTTTGTTCTATTTTTCATTTTTTTTCTCCTTTAATCTATATATTAAGTTTAAAAATTCTAATTTTATCTCTTTATAATTTAGATTAATTAAACCTTCTTTTACTATTATAACATATTCATAACCATTTGGGACATCATTTTTATCTATTATATCTTTTAATTGCCTTTTTATTTTATTTCTCAAAACGGCTGTTTTAAAATATTTTTTTGGAACACTTATTCCATATTTATTAAATATTTCTTCAATATAATATATATTAAAATAATTATTAGTAAGACGTTTTCTATTTTTAATAATTAGTTCAAATTCTTTATTTTTTTTAATTATATTTTGTTTTTTCATTTTTTCACCTTTTTTACGAAAAAACCACTTTTTTTTCAGTGGTTATTAACGTGATAGTATTTTTCGACCTTTTGATCTTCTTTTATTCAATACTTTACCTTTTATTCTAGCAAAAAATCCATGTTTCTTTTTCTTTTTTCTATTATTAGGTTGAAAAGTTCTTTTCATTTATAACACCTCCATAAAATCTTCTATATTATATATGTTAAAATATTTAATGTCAATAAAAATATTAATTAAAATCCTAATTTTACTAATTATTTATTTTTTTATTAGAATATTAAGATTTTTATTATCCACAATTTTGTGCACATTTTTTTATTTAATTTTATTGATTTTTTTATTTTATCCATAATTTTGTTGAAAAAGTTTTAAACATTGTTTATAATACATATTAAATTTTAAATGAATTTTGTGGAAAATTAATATATTAATATGAAAATAAGATTTTTATTTGTGGAAAACCTGTGGAAAAATTGTGGATAAACAATGGAAATTGAAAAAAGACTTTCTTTTTTATAAAAAATAATATACAATTAAGTTATGAAAAATGATAGAAGGTGATGTATGATGGATATGAATGTAATATGGGATACATTTTTAGAAAGAATGAAAGAACAAATATCCACATTATCTTATGACACTTGGTTTAAAGAAACAAAACTAGTTAGTTTAAAAGATGGAATTGCAACAATAATTGTTCCAATGAATTTACATAAAAAACATTTATCAGAAAATTATTCTAATATTATTGATGAAATTTTTAAATCTGTTACTGAAACTAATTGGACTTTTTCTTATTTATTAGAAGATGAATTTGATTCTAATACTATTATTGAAGATATAGATATTGGTATTCCTTATAATAGTAGTATTGATGCTAATCTTAATCCAAAATGCACTTTTGAATCATTTATTATTGGAGATAGTAATAAATTTGCTTGGACAGCTGCTTTATCAGTAGCGGAAAAACCTGGAAAAGCATATAATCCTTTGTTTATATATGGTAAAAGTGGAGTGGGTAAAACTCATTTAATGCAAGCTATTGGTAATTATATTGTTAATAATTCTAATTTAAAAGTATTATATATTTCCAGTGAAAAATTTGTAAATGATTTTATTAGTATTGTTCGAAATAAAAATAGTGATAATTTTAATTCAATTAATGAATTTAAAAATAAATATAGAAATGTTGATGTATTAATTATTGATGATATTCAATTTTTAGAAGGTGCAACTGCTACTCAACAAGAATTTTTTCATACATTTAATGATTTATATAATTCTAATAAACAAATTATTATTGCATCTGATAGAAGTATTAATGATTTAAAATTACTTGAAGATAGATTAAAAACAAGATTTTCTTGCGGACTTACAGCAAATATAACACCACCTGATTTAGAATTACGATTGAATATAATTAAAAATAAAATTAAGTTTCAAGATTCTTTAACTGATATCCCGGAAGATGTTATTCAATATATTGCTAATAATTTTGATTCAGATGTAAGATCATTGGAAGGGGCTATAACTAGAGTATTTGCTTATTCATTAATGATGAATAATGGCGTTGTAACATTAGAAAATGCAGTTGAAGCTTTAAAAGATCAAATTAATGCTCCATGTAATTTTAAAAATGATATTCATCGAATTCAGAGAGCGGTTAGTGATTATTTTCACATAAATATTGACGATTTAAAAGGTAAAAAAAGAAGTAAAACTATTGTTTTTCCTCGACAAATTGCTGTTTATTTGTGTAGAAATTTAACGACTGAATCATTTCCTAAAATAGGTAGTTATTTTGGAGGAAGAGATCATTCAACTATCATGCATTCTTGTGAAAAAATTAGTGATGATATTAAATCAAACGATCAAATAAAAAATATAATAAAAGATTTAAAAAAAATATTAACAGTTTAATAACACATATAAAGTGGATAAATAATAAAAATATATTATATAATTATATATATAATAAGAATAATAATGAGTTATCCACAAATAACACAATATAATAATAATAATAATTAAAAGAAAGAAGGAAATAAAATGAAATTTATTATTAAAAAAAGTATTTTATTAGAAAATTTATACAATGTATCAAAGGCAATTTCTTCTAAAAATTTAATTCCTATATTATCAGGTATTAAATTTGAATTAACGAAAAAGGGTTTATATTTATGTGCTAGTGATAGTGATATTTCAATTCAATCATTTATAGATGATACAAAAATTAACGAAATATCAAATGTAGGCAGTATTGTTATACAAGGAAGATATATTGTTGAAATAATAAAAAAATTACCAGATAATTTAATTACAATAGAAGTATTAGATGGTTATAAAATGATTATTTCAACAGAAAATTCTGTTTTTAACTTAAATGGAATCAATCCAAATGAATTTCCTAATTTATATTTAGAAGAAACAAAAGAACCAATAATATTATCAACTATTAAATTAAAAGAAATTATTAATCAAACTATATTTGCTATTTCAAATAATGAATCAAGGCCTTTATTAACAGGGATTAATTTAAAAATAGATAATGATAATTTAGAAGTTATTGCTACTGATTCATATAGATTGGCTAGAAAAGTAATTGGAATTGATAAGTGTGATAATAATATTAATATTGTTATTCCTGGTCGTAATTTATTAGAATTAATTAAAATTATAAATGATGAAAAAGTAAATATTGAGGCACATATATTTAATAATAAAATTTTATTTAAATATAAAAATATTTTATTTCAATCACGTTTATTAAATGGAACATATCCAGCTACTAGTTCAATTATTCCAAATAAATTTGATATATCATTTTCTTTTAATATTAATAGTTTATATGAAATGATTGATAGAGCATCTTTATTAACAAGTGATAAAGATAAAAATACAATTAAATTAGAAATAAATAATAAAAAATTAATTATATCTTCAACATCATTAGAAATTGGTAAAGTAGAAGAAACATCAAATGTAGAATGTGATAAAAATTTAATTATATCATTCAGTTCTAAATATATGCTGGAAGCTTTAAAAAGTTTTGATAAAGAAGTGGTTAGTGTTAATATAAATAACGATAGTAGTCCTATAATATTAACAGCTGTTGATGATATTACACTAACACAATTAATATTACCAATAAAAACATATTAAAAAATAT
>CAYVSY010000052.1:809-5985 GCA_964454255.1 uncultured Muribaculaceae bacterium | reverse complement strand
GGAAACAATATGGCATTATCCGATTTGATATTATCATTTAAACCAGAAACACCAACGATAGAAAAAAAATCAAAAGAAGAAAAAAAAGAATTAAAACACATAAAATCTAAGAATGATTATGAAAAATTAAATATTGAATTAGTCAAATATTCTGAATATTCTTATGCACTTTTTGGAACTGATACAATAAAAATAAAAGATAAATTAAATTTATTAGGTTGTAAATATAATAAATTTCTTACTGATCCTAAAACAGGTGATAAACGTCCAGGTTGGATATTTTCAAATAAACGATTAGATGATGTAAAAAAAATAATATAAAAAATGACTATTAAATCAACTTGCTGGTTCAATAAACATATTGTCCACTTTAAATTAAAAACAGGAAAATATGAAAATATTATAGTTTTCCTAAATGATAATAAAATTTCTTTTTTCACTACAATGGAATTAGATTTCACTAATATACCACATAATTTACACGGTAAAGGTAATAGTAAAAATTTATTAGACTATCTTTCAAAAAATAATGATAATATAACGTTAATTTATAATTTTATAGAATATTTTATAAAAAATATAGCTAAAATTAAATATAACAATGGTAAATTAATAAATTTTCTTATTAGTTCTAATGACGATTGGGAAAAATCACAAATATCAATATATCCATATATACCAGCAACGACAACGACAACGACAACACTCACACCAACAACGACAACGACAACAACGACTGAAGCACCAACAACAACGACAACAACGACTGAAGCACCAGTGACAACGACAACAACGACAACGCTTGTACCAATAATTAGGAAAAATCCATATATTATCTATAACAATGTAAACACAGAAATGACAATTCATTGGCAAAATTTACAAACATCAATAGATAATATCAGTTGGGGTACAACAACAGAATATTCTGATGGAACAATTAACAATTCTGAATATGGTGATGATCATCAACATAGATATACAATTACTGGATTAACAAATAACACAAAATATTATTATAAAATAAATATTAATGGTACAAATTATTTTGGTAGTTTTAATTCTGCACCAAATAACATTGAATCTTCTGTGAAATTTATTGCATACGGTGATACGAGAACAGATTACACCACACATGATCAATTAGCAGCACAAATAACTTCTGATGAAGATTATAATTCAATAATTATATCAATGGGTGATCTTATTGAATTTGGTTATGCAGAAGATTATTGGGATTTCGAATTTTTTAATAAAGAACTAACAAATTTAAAATATATGCTTGCAAATAGACCATATTTATCAGCTATGGGAAATCATGATGTTGGTGAACCATTTAAAAAATATTTTCAATATCCATATATAAACGAAACTACACCTGATCCATTCAGACCAAACTGCTATTATACTTATACATATGGTCCAATTCAATTCTTTGTACTTGATAATAATACAGATTATTCTGATTATGATTCAGGTTCAACACAATACAATTGGTTTGTTTCTGCATTGTCTGCATCAACAAAAACATGGAAAATTGTTTATTTCAATAGACCAGGATGGTCTGCAAATGGATCACAAGTAAACGATCCAATAATACAAAATTCTTATGAACCATTATTTGAAGAATATAATGTTAGAATTGTTTTTGTTGGACACAACCACTATTATGCAAAAGCTTTAGTTAATAATTATGGAACAGATGTTTACCACATTACTACTGCTGGTGGTGGTGCGCCATTACGTCAAATTGATTTAAATTATCCAAATATTATTACTGGATTTACAGCTTATCATTATTGTAAAATAAGTATTGATGATAATATTATGACCGTTAATGTAATTGATATTAATGGTAACGAAATTGATAATTTTACAATAACCCAAAATCCATATATTACTACTACATTAATGCCAACAACAACATTAATGCCTGGCTTTTTCGATTTATTTGACCAAATATATTTAATATAAAAAAAAGGACTGATAATCAGTCCTTTTTTTCCAATAAAAAAAAAATTCTTTTTTAGATGTTTTAACAAGAATAAATCTATTTAAATGTTCCGTTAATTCATTATTTATATTAGATTCAAATAAATTTTCTAATCCAAATATTTTTAATTGAATTGCAAATATTTGTCCATATGTCAATTTAGATGTTGATGGCTTTAATTGTGTAGATATCAGCTTACAAATAAAGTCACCAGCTTCAATTATTTTTGCGTTTGAAAATTCATCCAATTCAATATTCATTTCAATATTATCTTTTACAACATTGCCATTTATATTTATTTGTCCATTATTAATTCTCATTCTAATATCATTGGCAAATAATCCTTGTTGTTTTAAAATATCGAATAATTTCATATCAAAATTTCTTTAAAATCGTTAATATTTAAACATATAAATTGTGTATTATCATAATACATTTCGTGATGTGAATGAAAATGACCATAGTACCATTTTTTTATATCATTGTTTTCAATCAATGCATTATATAAATCTGTAATATCATTTCTTTCTGATTCAACATCATTTTTTAAAAATTCATCTTTTTCAGTCCATTTATCAAAATCTTTTTTGATATATGGATATGCAAAATGTGGTGCTGAATGTGTAATAACAACATCTATATTTTTTAATGTTTTTATTTTTTCAATATTCAATTTAAACACTTCATCAAACCACCAATCACGACCTCTATCTTCAGTATATCTTTTCCTTGATGTTCTATCAATTGATACTGCACCACCAACACATAATATATTCATATCGTTGATATTTAAAACTGAATAATCTGATACAAATTTAATATGTGATGTGTTATATTTTTCACCATAAAAATAAGATGGATCATCATGATTTCCACGTACAACAAATACTATTGTGTTCGATTCTATTAATTTAGTATTAAATTTCTTCAATTTGCTAATTTCAGCCAAATGGTGTTTAAATCCAACACCAAAATCACCAGCAATTATTATTGCAGCATTTTTAATATCGTATTTATTAATGAAATTTAAAACTTCATTATATTTCCCATGAATATCACCACATACTATTACAAAGTTGTATTTCATATTGTTTGTTTTTAATTAATTGTACAAAGATACGATTTTTTTATCACAAAAAAATTTTTTATTAAAAAATATCATTTATTTTTGTTTTATGGAAGAATTTATGGATAAATATGAATCTGAAATATGTAATCATTGTAAAAAGTAATATTACAAATGAACTTGCTTGGAGTAAAGGTGATTTATGCTATGGTGAATATTGTGATCAAGCATTAGAATCATATTGTGAAACAAATGTTGGATCGGTTAATTATTTAAGATATCAAAGAAAAATTAAATTAGAAAATTTAAAAAATGTGGTTAGCGAAAGATAAAGATGGTGTTTTTATATTTGAAAATAAACCAGAACGTTATGATATTAATTCAAGTTTTGAAATATTATCAGGATTTTATTTCGAAATCCCCGAACAATTAGTATTTGAAATTTTGGGAAAAAATTTATATATTAGCGATGATCCAATAGAAATTGAAATTAGAAAAATATAAAGAAAACTTAATAAAAAAATATTTATATATATGCTTATGAAAATGATATACACATATAGTTTTAATTCAGTACTCGCAGATGAAAAATTGCGAAAAAGGTGTTAATATAATTATTTATCATTATACATGCCACCTATAAAATAGTGTGGCATTTTTTTTAAAAATAAAATATAACAAAAATGGAAATAAAAATTGAACAATTAGTTTGGAAAAAACGAAATGGTGAAAAAATTCCAGACATAAACAACTATGTTTTGAACTACGTTAAAAATGTAGATAAAGGTGCTAAAGTAATTGTTGGCTGTGATTCAGATAATCATGCTCGTAAAACTAATTATGCAATAACTGTTGTATTTTATAATGATGAATTACATGATGGTGCGCATGTTGTTTCCGCAACTATTCGTGTACCAAAAATAAAAGATGTTGTTTCTAAATTATGGAATGAAGCTGTATTTGTACACGATGTTGCTGAATCATTACACAACACATTATATGGACAATACTATCATAAATTTCCAAAAAATTATTATGATGGTTCTATTCCAGACAAATTGGTTGAAATTCACGTTGATTTAAATGCAACCAAATCAACACGTAATGGTGCTAGAATGACTAATAATAAATCAAACAAAATTTATACTGATGTTATGGGCTGGTTATGTGGTGAAAGATATTATGTTATGGGAAAACCCTACAGTTATAGTGCATCAGTAGCTGCTGATGCTATTTGTAGAAAATAAAAAAAAAAATAACCCATCATTTTTTGATGGGTTATTTTTTTAATCTTAATTAATTTTATATATAAAAATAAAATGCATATTAAGATTGAACAATTTTTAGAATCTAAAAAAAATTCGTTGAAAAATTTTTTAGAAGACTACAATGTAAAAGATACCTATGGTTATTATGAAATATCTGGTAACACCGAAACATTAAATAAATTAAAAAAAGAATTAGAAGAAAACTACAATAAAAAATTCCACACATTAAAAATTAAAGATAAAAAACTTATTATATTTAAAAAAGACATTAAATATGATTGTGTTATGTTATCATCAGACATAGATAAAAAAGACTGGAATGATTTTTTAAAAATTATAGATGAAAAAGATTTATATTTAGGTGAAACACAAAAAGATATTGATGATGATGAATATGGATTGGAATCTGAACCACACATTACACTACTTTATGGTATTCATCCTAAAGAAAATAATAAAGAAGAAATTTTGGATTGGCTAAAAACATTAAAGCCAATAAAATTAGAATTATCTAAAATTGGAATTTTTGAAAATGAAAAATTTGATGTAGTAAAAATCGAAATTAAACCAACAGAACAACTTTTAAAATATCGAAAATATATCGAAGAAACATTTAAAAATACTCAAACATTTGATGATTACCATCCCCATATGACATTAGCATACGTTAAACCAGGTAAAGGAAAAAAATATATTAAAACTTTAGATAAAAAATTAAAATTAATTTTCAACGAAGCAATATATTCAGATTCAAACTATAAGAAAGAATATATCAAATTAAAATGATAATTTGTCAAAAAATTGAAAAAAATATATTAATATATAGTAATAGTTTATGAATAATATTCT
>CAYVSY010000052.1:0-799 GCA_964454255.1 uncultured Muribaculaceae bacterium | reverse complement strand
ATAAAGGGGTCTCCACCCCATCCACCAAAATCTTTTATTCCATCTTTGTCCATATGTCCAATACTTCTAAATGTATTTGTTTGCTTTCCTTTTACTGTTTTAACTTTTGTAGAAATATTATTATCTGAATAATACTTTTTTAAAGTGTTATTAGGTTTTTGTATTTAAAATACACAAGATAAATTAGAAATGTTTACTAAATGAGTTCGGGCGCACGAAATTAATCATTGAAAAAAATATCTATAATTTGTTTTGCTAGATGGTGATATAAAGAGTGGGAGGTTCGAGTTAAAGTCTCGACAAAATAAACAAGGTTTATTTTTCATGGTGTGTGGACGCTATCTCCCTTCACCATCGTTATCTAGGATAATAACATTACTATTTTCGTATAATCGAAACTCAACTATATTCAATCCATATTTACCACCAAAATCTGCTAATGTTAAATAAATTCCCAAATCATTTTTAAGATAATCATCTAATTCAAAATCTTCATAAGCTTTATGACCAACCGCAATAAGTTCTTTTTCATTTTTATATGGCAAGTTAGATATATCTAAAATATAATGATTTGCAAAAATTTGTTGATTATGATGTTTTTCTACAGTTGATTTCCAAAAATTATATCGAAAATCATCAACATTATCATATGGACAAAAAGATAATGCTATAGCATCAAATCCACCCCAAGTCATTTTTTGTGGCACTAAATCTTTAGCTAATAATATTTTTGTTGACCAACGAACTACTTTAATCATAAATCAATATTTTCTACAAAGATAGTAATTATTTTATAAAT
>CAYVSY010000051.1:0-6105 GCA_964454255.1 uncultured Muribaculaceae bacterium | reverse complement strand
GATTTTACTGATACAACAAGACATATCAAAATAACCAATGAATATGTTGAACTTGGTGAATGCAGACCAATATTGATAATTATTCAAGAACCAGAATTTGAATTTAATAGATTAATTGGTGGTAAGTATCGTTGGATGACAATACAAGAAATAATGGCTGCTCGTCATTGCACATATGAAGAAGCTCAATCATTATTAAATAGGTGTAATAGTAAATATGCCCTTGATACTTATGATGATGCCGAATATTATTCAGAAAACGAATATCAAGGGAAACATTATGTTCCGATGTCAGGAGGAAAAACATTCACTGATGGTGAAACATTATCGAGTATAAATAGTTATGAACAAAGATATTTTACAATCGGGGCTGACTATTCATATGACGGAAGTGTTAAACCAATTACTTTTGATATGGGTTGTCTAGAAACACCAGAAAGTAAAAATGATTATAAAGAATATTTATTAGGTAATTATGCTACTAAAGATGATGTAGATAAATTTTGCAGTAAAGAAGAACTTGGAAACAATTCTGAAACGGGAGAAGCTAATAGCTGTTATAGAATGAAATTTATAGAATCATACTATAATCAATATGTAACTGATGTTGACAAAAATCCAAGTAAGATTTCTGAAAGAAATAGGGATGTAGAATCAATTGTCGAAAATATGTATTTAATATTGGAATTTTTTCAAAATGCTACGGGAATAGAAAGCTATTGTAATCCAAGTGAAACGAATATTAAAGCTAAAGATCAAAGCTGTGGTAGTAATTGGATGTCATACATTTTAAATAAATATGTTGGTGGAATAAACATAGATGATTATTTAGGTGAGGTGGAAGGTGAAACGTATAATCCCGAAGCTCATGCCAATGTTGATAGTTGTATTATGGATTTAGCTCAACAATACGCAGATAATACAAAAAACATTACTATAAACGGTAAAAGATTAAGCGATCTGACAAAAGCCGAATGGGAAAAAATCCGTGGTTCTAATAAATCTGATGATCATCAACGAAAGTTATTGGAATACTATGGTGATGGATTATATACTGATGACTGCGCCGGATTAATTAGAAAAATAATAAGTGAATGTAATAATGCTGGAAGTTCATACGATTCATCATATGAAAGTGGAAGTAGTAGAAGTATGTATGACAAAGCTCTTAAAAATGGTGATGTAGTTTGGACAGCTGGTCAGGGAATAGAAGCTTTTTTCAAAAACTGTAAGCCAGGATTCTTAATTTATGCTGAATTAGATAGTTATCATCATATTGCTTTATATACCGGTAATGGTAATACTATTGATTCATCAATTGCCCAAAAATATGCCAAAGAAACAAGCTTAAGAATATCGCCAACTGGTATTACTAGTCGTGGTTTTAATGTTCTTGCATGTTTTGATCCAAATGGTTAATGGAGGTCAAATATGAAAAAATGTGGTTTATTTATTGTTTCGTTATTTTTACTAACTGGATGTAGTGTTAAATATAATCTAATAATAAATGAAGATAATAAAGTTGATGAAACAGTCATATTTTCTGAAAAAGATGACATCATTAAACAATATAATTCTAATATAAATAATGGTATAAAAGATATAGCTACTTTCTATTTTTCTGGTGAAAACAATATAAGTCCAGAAATAAAAATAGATACAACTAATATAAATAATAAAAATAATAATGGAACTTCTAATTATGGATTATCACGAACATTTTCAAGTATAAGTGAATATGGAAATGGATTATTCTTTAATTATTACTTTAAGAATTCTTCAATAGAATTAAAAAATAATAATTATACAATATTTGGATCTGGTTTTAATTGGGATAGCGTTAAAAATTTATCCAATGATTATAAATATAAATTTGATGTTGATAATATTACTATAGCTATTAAATTACCATATGTAGTTATAGAAAATAATGCCACTAATATAAATAAAAATGAAAATATTTATTATTGGATATTTAATAGTGATAATTATAAAGAAAATTATATAAAATTAGTATATTCAAATAATCAAAAATGGGAAAAACCAACTGAACCAAAAAATAACAATATAATTGAAAATTTAATTGAAAATATTAGTGAAGGTTCTATTAATGGACAAATTTTTATGAAGGAAAATAAATGGCCTATTATTTTATTTATTATTGCTTTAGTTATTGGAGTCTTATTCTTGTTTTTTAGAAAAAAAATCAACAAAAATGATGAATTGTAGGTGAAGAAATGAAAAAAACATTATTAATAGTATTTACATTTTTCATGTTTACTGGACTTGTTAAAGCTGAAGAAGTAAGTTGCCCTGGTTCATCAACTTGTTGTGAAAGCGGATATAATATTATGTGTCACATGATGGAACCATTAAAAGGTTATAACATTACTTCACCCGTTTGTTCAAATCGTGGAGGAAGTGTATACCATAAGGGAATTGATTTAACTAGTGGCACTGGTGATGGAACTATTTATGCATCATTAACTGGTAAAGTTGTTGCGGTAACAAATAATGCTAAAAACTGTGAGCCAGGTGCTAATTTATCTTGTTCGCCCCTTACTTGTGCTAGTAGTAGAGGAATATCTGTTACCATTTTAGTAACTGAATTTCCTTTTGCGGGATATCAACTACATTACATGCATATGTCATATAAAACAGTTAATTTAGGCGATATTGTCATAGCTGGTCAAAAAATAGGAAAAATCGGAAATACGGGATGTTCAACGGGAAATCATTTGCATTTTCAAGTTAATAATTATAATGGCGATTTTATTGTTATAAATAATTTTTTTCAAGATAAAACAAAATATGCTTGTGGTGGACAAGTAGGTAGTGATACACCTAATAAACCATTATATGTTGAAAATGACTTTTCATATATATTAAAAACATCAAAAGACATCAAATATAATGCTATTATAGGTAACTGTCCAGGTGTTGTTCGGGGTAATTTTCTACAAGGAATAGAATTAAAAGAAAACGTTAATTATAATGAATTACCAAGTGTATATGCTGTTTCTAGTGGAATATATATTGATAATATGAATTCTGGTTGTGTTAATGGGGTATCTATTAAAACTAAAAACGGTGAAATTCATAGTTATTGTAATTTAAAAAATGGAACAATTCCATTTAATATAGGTGATCAAATTTCCGCTGGATCTTACATTGGAAGAATGAATGATAATAGCGGAATAGGAAATAATAAAATAATTTTTACTATTCAAAGAGACGGAAAATATGTAGATACATCTAATGACTTTTTAAAAATATATGGTGGTAAATGTCAAAATAATAATAATTGTAATGCTATAAATAATCAATTAGAAAATAAACAATGTAATTTAATGATTAAGTAGGAGGAATTATGAAAAACTATAAAAAAATTTTATTGTTCATATCCCTTTTATTTATGACTGGGTGTAGTGTAGATTATAAAATAGAAATATATGATAATAAAAAATATGCTGTATCTGAAGAATTTAGAGTAATTGATGGTGAAGTTAAATTTGAATATAATTTAAGTGAACTAGTTACTAATATTCAATTTCGAAATGGAATGTATTATGATTTTTATGAATTAGAAGATGCTGGTGATTATTGCATAGATAGTGATGATAAAAATTGTAATCCTAATGATGTTCTTGTTCCATATGGAATTGGAGCTATAAAAAAATATACAAAATTAACTGATATAAATAATTCTAAAGCTGTAAGTGATTATTTTGGTAAAATAAATATATCTTCTAATGGAACAAAATACAAAATAACTGGAACACCTGATTCTAGTTTGGGCGCTATGATGAATGATATTAATCTCTTTAAAAAAACTATTTCCTCATTAAAAGTATCTATTATTGTTCCATATACAGTTACTAATCATAATGCCGATTCTTTTGAAAATAGAACATATATTTGGAATTTTGATACTGATAATTATAGTAAAAAAACCATAAACTTAGAATATAGTCTTGATTCAAATGTTGAGATTACGACCAAAATAAATGATCCAACAAAAACAAATTCAAGTAAATCAAATTTTAATATTATGTATATTATTATTGGTTTAGTAAGTATTGCGATAATTATAGGAATATATTTATTAATAAAAAATAGAAATAATAATAAAGTGTGAGGTGGGTATGAAAAAAATATTTATTTTGTTATTTGGGATCTTATTATTAACGGGCTGTAGTGCTAATTATAATTTAACTGTTGATCAATCTTTAAGTGTTCGTGAAAATATTGACATTATAGGTGATGATCGTTTTAAAATGAATAGTTCATATACTATTGATACAATGTATGATACCATTTTAAACACATATTCTAATAATATAGATAAAAATAAAATTAATAATGTTGAAAAATATCTTAATAATAACAATTTATCAGTTAAAATAAATAATAATTATTCAAATTTAGATGAATTATCAAAATCATATTATGCTAGTTTAATTTATAGTAATAATTTTAAAATAAATACTAATGAAAATATTATAACTTTAAGTTCAGATAATATAATGAATAATTTATGGATATTTATGACAGATATGGAAGACGATCCTTTAATTAAAAATTTAAATATTAATATAAAAGTGCCATATATTGTTACTAATCATAATGCTGATAAAGTAGATGAAAAAAACAATACCTATACTTGGGAATATAACTTTCAAACAACTAATAAAATTATTAATATAAGTTTTGATAAAAATAATATATATGTAGTCGAAAATAAAACAATTAAAGTATTAATATATATATTAATTGTTCTAGGAATTGTAGGAATTGGATATTTTATATATAAATTATTGGAAAAAAACAAAAGTAAAAATAATAAAATATAAAAAATATATTCTTTGTGATATAATAGATTTTAGAGGTGGATTATGAAATTAAAAATTAAAGTTGAAGCTAAAGATGCATTTATATTTGGTGGCTTTTGTATATTCTTATTATATTTAGTTGCGATAGGTGTTTTAAATATTTCATATCTTACAAGTGAAGGAGAATTCTATGGATTTGTTCCATTTGAAGCCTTTAGTGGTGATTATATAGGCGCAACTATTACGTTTTTTATTCTTGCTTTAGTAGCCGTTTTTGTATCAACTAGTTCTTATATTTTTGATAGAGAAAAAGGTATTGGATTTGGCCTTGGTGCTAAAAAAGAAAAAGGTTATTCAAGATGGGCTAAAGATAGTGAAATGAAAAAAGAATTAAAAGAAGTTGATATTACAAATGATAAGATTGAACATGCTGGAATTGCGATGATTAGTGATGGAAAGAAAATGTGGGTTGACGATGGTGAAAGCCATACTTTAGTTGTTGGAGCTACTGGTTCTGGTAAAACAGTTATTGTATCAAAACCAATGATAAAACTATTGGCTAAAGCTGGTGAATCAATTATTGTGACTGATCCCAAAGGTGAATTATACGATTCAACCGGTGAAATGTTAAAACAATATGGATACAACATTGTCGTTTTAAATTTTAGAGATCCTCAAAAAGGAAATGCTTGGAATCCAATGAATTTACCATATCAATTATATAAAGAAGGAAACACTGATAAAGCTATAGAATTACTAGATGATTTAGCCTTAAATATTTTATATGATGAAAAAAATACTGGTGATCCTTTTTGGGAAAAAAGTGGTGCTGATTATTTTTCAGGACTTGCTTTAGGTCTGTTTGAAGATGCTAAAGAAGAAGAAATAAATTTAAATAGTATGAACTTAATGTCTTCAACTGGTGAAGAAAGATCCGGTGGACCAAATAATAATTATATAAAAGAATATTTTAATTCTAAAGACCCATCAAGGCCAGCTTATATTAATGCTTCTGGAACCGTATTTGCTCCC
The DNA here is from genome assembly GCA_964454255.1 of uncultured Muribaculaceae bacterium. GTDB lineage: Bacteria > Bacillota_I > Bacilli_A > RF39 > UBA660 > CAYVSY01. The sequence continues at coordinate 241 of CAYVSY010000051.1, read as the reverse complement.
GAAGAAACAAAAGGTGGCGTTCTAGCTACTTTCAAACAAAAAGTAAAAATATTTTCTTCACGTGATAATTTATCAGAAATGTTATCATATAGTGATTTTGATATGAAAGAAATTGGTCGTAAGAAAACGGCTGTCTTTATGATCGTTCAAGATGAAAAAAAGACATTACATCCACTAGCAACTATATTTATTAAACAATGTTATGAAACATTAATTGATGTAGCTCAAGAAAATGGTGGTA
>CAYVSY010000050.1:0-6133 GCA_964454255.1 uncultured Muribaculaceae bacterium | reverse complement strand
CAAACAATAAGATATTTTAAAGACAAGTTTAATAAGTTAAAGAAATTTTTACAAGAAAAATTATTTGGCTGGGGTAAAAAAGAGCCTATGTATAATAAAGTCGTTGATGATTTATATGATAAAGACATATTAGATGATAACGATATCAAAGATATAGAAAAAAGTGATAAATTTGAAATTTAATATTTTATAGCACGATTTTATTATAATAATTCAAACTTAGCGGAAATGTTTACATTGCTATGACACTTTAATGTTGATTTACTTTTTAAATTTAAAAAGTATGATATACTTATTATGGTAATAAAAACTAGGGTGGTAGGATGGAATGTAATCATTGTAAAGTAGAAATAGAGAATGATGATAATTTTTGTTGGAATTGTGGTCATTGGACAACACATGGTTATTTATTTTTAAAAAAAGATCCTAAAAATGTTGAGATGTTAAATGATAACACAGTAAAACAACATGATCGGATGGGAACATTATTTACCTTAATGATGTTAGGATTTGTTATGTTTTTTGCAATGACGATAATTCAAGGCAAAGATATGTTTAGACCTATATTTTATTTAAAAAAACAAATACTCAGTTATAAGTACGGATACAATGTTTCTTTAATGAAAACTGATAATGTTTATAATAAAACTTCAATTAATAATATTAAGGATGCTTATGAAATCATAGAGAAAGATATTGAAGGTCAAAATTGGCAATGCAGTAATAATATTGAGGTATATTTGTTGGAAAAAGAAATTGAAGACAATTATAATGTTAAAAGTGTCAATTTATGTGATATTAGTTTGGGAGAAGCAAAAAAGATTCAAAATGTAATAGATAAAGTTTACATCTTATTTCCTAATATAAAAGGGTATCTTACGAATATAACAATTACGAATGCTCCAACCGCATCAGAATATGTAGCATATTTTCAATCAATAAATCAGTTTGTTAATAGTTCGGAAGATATTACTAAATATAACAAAGTAAATAAAACACAGATATTATTAAATAGCTATTATTTTCTAAATGAAAATAAGTTAAAAACTGCAATCAATGATGATGTTGATGATCATAATTGGTATGTAAAAGATGCTACTTGGGAATCAATTATTGCTCATGAATTTGGTCATTATATAATATTTGTGGCTTTATTGAAATCAAATAATATTGACAATATAGTATTGGTAACACCAGATAATTATGAAAGTATTAATAAAATATTAGAAATATCTAATAATGGAACATTTGCGGATGAAATATTAAACACTGCATTTACTAGTTATACAGTAAAATATAATACTACAATTTCTTTGGAAGAGTTTTCTTCAAATATTTCTAAATATGCTAGTTCTAAAACAAAGACAGGGAATATATTATCAGAAGAAACAATCGCCGAAGCTTTTCATGATTATTATTTGCATCAAGGTAATGCGTCAAAAAGTAGTCTTGAAATAATACAAGTATTAAAAGAAATATTGCAGTAGTGAGGTTAAATTATGAAAGTATGTCCAAATTGCAAAAATGACACACGAGATAGTGATATCTATTGCCGAAGTTGTGGAATTAAAATTGAAAAAAATAATTACTATGTGCTAATAAATGTTTTTACATTTTTAACGGCAATAGGAATTGTATTAATAGTTGCTCTATTTGTAACATCATTATTGGTTGATTAGTAAGGAGTTTGTTAAAATGAAAGAAGAAAAAAAGTTAAATTATTACAATGAAACTGTTGATGAGTTATATAAAAAATATAATACAAATATTAACGGTTTAAGCGAAGAAGAAGCACAAAAAAGATTAGAACAAAATGGGGAAAATAAACTTAATGAAAGAAGAAGAAAATCAAATTTAGCAATATTTTTTAGTCAATTCAATGATTTTATGATTATCTTGCTTGTTTTTGCATCAATATTTTCTGCAGTAATCTCGTATATAGAAAACGAGTCTTATATTGACTCAATTATAATTATTATAATTGTTGTTATAAATGCAATATTAAGTTTTATACAAGAGAAAAAAGCAGATATAGCTATTCAAGAATTGAATAAAATGTTTATTACGAATAATTATATAATTAGAAATGGAAAAAAGAAATTAATTGATGTTAGAAAAATTGTTGTTGGTGACATTATTGAATTAGAAGCAGGGGATTATGTTTCAGCTGATGCAAGGATAATTTCATCTGAAAGTCTAGAAATCAATGAATCGACATTAACTGGTGAATCGAAATCAATAAAAAAGAACAATGAAAATATAAATGTTGATAAAGAATTATATGAAAGAAAAAATATGGTTTATGCTGGATGTAATGTGACGAATGGTCATGCTTTTGTTGTTGTATGTGCAACCGGTATGTCGACTGAACTTGGAAAAATTGCTAATAGTTTGATGAATAAAAAAAGTGATTTAACTCCACTTCAAAAAAAAGTAAATCAAATTAGTAAAGTGTTAACTTATATCATATTAGGTATAATTGTTGTGATGATGGCAGTAGGACTTTTAATGAAAAATGATTTCTTTGATGTATTGATGCTTTCTATATCACTTGCAGTTGCAGCGATACCAGAGGGAATGTCATCAGTAATAACAATAATTTTATCACTTGGAATGATTCAAATGGCTAAGCGAAATGTAATTATTAGAAAAATGGCATCAGTTGAAACATTAGGATCAACTGATATAATATGTTCAGATAAAACAGGAACAATTACTCAAAATAAAATGTTAGTAAAATCTTTATTTGTAAATAACAGACTATACACTGATGATGACCAAATTACTGGTGATGAAATTTTAAAATATTGTGCTAATCTTTGCCATAATGTAACTAAAAATGGTGAGACCTATATTGGTGATGAAACTGAAGTATCTATATTTAAATATTTAGAAAAAATAGGATTTTTACCACAGGGAGATTGTAAGAGAATTAAGGAGTTTCCGTTCGATTCAGATCGAAAGATGATGTCAGTAATTAATCAGTTAAATGGTAAAAATTATTCATTCACAAAAGGGAGTTTGGATTCTGTTTTATCTAATTCGTCTTATTATTTAGTAGATGGAAAACTTTATAATATGACTGAAGAATATATAAATAATATATTTGAAATAGAAAAGCAACAATCTGCACAATCTTTAAGATTATTAGCGTTTTCTTATAAAACTGAAAATGTTGAAGATGCAGAACATAATATGATATTTATTGGACTTATTGGTATGATGGATCCTCCAAGAGAGACAGTACCGACTGCAATATCTACTTGTCAAAGATCAGGCATTAAGCCTATAATGATAACTGGTGATAGTATTAATACTGCTATTGCAATTGCAAAACAAGTTAATATAATTGATTCTGATGATAAAGCAATTGAGGGGAAAGTTGTTGATAAAATGACTGATGATGAGTTAAAAGAAGCAGTAAAGCATTATCAAGTTTATGCAAGAATATCTCCAAATACAAAACTTCGAATTGTAGAATCGTTACAAAGCCATGGATTAGTAGTTGCTATGACTGGCGACGGGGTAAATGATGCACCAGCTATTCAAAAGGCAGATATTGGGATTGGTATGGGAATCACAGGAACAGAAGTTGTTAAAAAAGTTGCAGATTGTATTTTAATTGATGATAGCTTTTCAACGATTGTAGATGGAGTTGAAGAGGGGCGCAGAATAACTTCAAACATTAAGAAAGTTATTCTATACTTACTCGCAGGAAACATAATTGAAGTAATACTTGTGTTTGTATCAATGCTCATGAATATGGAAATATTTACAACACTGCAATTACTATGGTTAAATCTTGTAACTGATTCAATTCCTGCCATAATGTTGGCATTTGAAAAGTCAGATAATGATATTATGAATAATTCTCCATCAAATAGATTTAATACAAGTTTCTTTACTCCATTTCTTTCAGCAAAAATTATAATAAGTGCAATTATTAAGTCAGCTATAATGTTATTATTATTTGTTTATTTTTCAAAAACAGCTGATGCATATGTTGCAAGTTCTTGTTTATTTATATATTTGATCGGACATGAATTAATGTTTTCATTCTCTTGCAGAGATACCAAAAAGAATATTATTAACAAACATTTCTTTAGCAATAAAAAATTAAGTTTTGGTGTATTGAGTATTGTAGTAATACAAATTTTAGTATTAACAACCGGATTATCAAAAATCTTTATAGTTAATAATATAGGAACAAAGAATGTATTAATTACTTTAGGGATTTGCATATTAATGTTTATAATTGGTGAATTAGTTAAACCATTATATGTAAAAATATTTAAAGATTATAAGGAGAGTGAAATTCATGGAAAGTAATGGTAGAACGTCATTTATAGTAATATGTGGTGTATTTATATTGGTGGTATTCGCATATGTTGCGACTTTAAATTTATTACCTGATAATTTAAAAAGTGAAGCATATTATGCAAAAATCGACAAGGATATGATTGCTAGAATTGAAGATGTTAGTATTAAGGACGGCAGTTTAACTATATCAACAAGTGGCGAATCAACTTATTATTGTGTTAAAGCGACAAAAAGTACACCTATGGAAAATTCTTTATGTTGGAGTAAAATTGAAAATAATAGTGCTACTATGTCAATATTTGCAGGAAAGAAGTATTACATTTGGATTAAAGATTCAAATAATAGAATAAGTAGTCCAAAATCTATTTAATTAGAATCGCATCGTGATTATGTATATAACGACAGTTTTATTTTTTTGAAATAATCAGATAATATTTATGACTCAATATACGTTTATGATATTAAGTGGAATTTTTCAAGAGAAGATATAAATAACATAGGAAAAATGTAAATAATCGAGGTGATTATATGGAGCATAACCAAACCGCTCAAGATATACAACAAGGATTAAATGTTATGGCTAATGGCAAAGAAGCAGGAAGGGAAAGAACTGCAGAATTGGTTGCTAAAAACGGATATGTAGCTTTTAAAAATCTAGATGCAGTAGCACAATTTCATGCAGATCCACACTATGTTAATTGGATTTGCAAATATGTTGATGGTGAATATCAATTTTATCCTCCACAAAAAGAACAAATATTAACTGCAACTACTGAAATACAGCAAGATGAGAAGGTTGAATTATATGATGCTACCCAAATGCCCTTATCAAATGATCCGCGATTAAGGCAAGTTCAAGAAAAAATTATAAATGGTGAAGAACTTACAACCGGTGATAAATTGTTGGCAGGCAGAGATCATCCTGTAAAAACTCTATATGGTTATGATTTTAAACCAAATTATGCATATAGGGCAATTAGTAACGAAGCATATGAAGCATATAAAAAAGCAGGATATGTAGTTGGATTTGGTGACAACGATGAATTCATTGCAGGACAAAATAATTTAGGTGTAGATTGGTATTTGGGTGGAGTTGATCCAAAATATGGTAAAGGCGAAGTGATATTAGAATGTCCTGCAGACAAAAGATACTTTACTCCTACTTTGGACAATGGAAGTGGTATGGCACTGGATCCAAGTATTAGGCACATGAAATCATCTGGTAGTAAAAATCCAATTCCTATGACTATGATAAAAATTGTTAACAAACCTATATTGGAACAAGAGGCAGTAGCTCAAATTCAAGATAAACAATCTAGTATTTTGCAAGAGCCACAAATATTAGAAACATATAAAGAGACAATCAAAGATCTTAGTAAAACTACATTTATATCAGTGGGCGCAATACAAGAAGATCCATCAAAATGTAAATACGAATTAACCTCTATTGATAAAACTACAGGCGAAAGAAGAAAAATTCAAGAAACAATAGTCAATTTCGATGGGAAATTTTCGATGGAAACTTTGCCATCATTATATAATCAATTGGCAGGAGGAGTTCCAACAATCGATTTTGAAAAAGAAAAAACTATTACAATGCAAAATATGAATGGTGACAGAATAATTGAATTTGGTAATTTAAATTCCGCACAAATTCAATTAATAATGGATATGAAAAGTTTTATTGATAGTCAATATGCAAAAAATGTGCAAGAAAATAGTGGATTTTATCGATAGTAATATGCTAAATAATATAAAAAGGAGTGAAAAACATGAATGATGAAAAAATTATAAATGCTTTTAAAGAAGCAAA
>CAYVSY010000049.1:0-6542 GCA_964454255.1 uncultured Muribaculaceae bacterium | reverse complement strand
AAAGAATCAGCAACAACAGATAAACCAGCTATTCCACAAGCCATTGTTCTTAAAATGTCTTTGTCATGTAAAGCCATTTCTAAGCTTTCATAGCTATATTTATCATGCATATAGTGAATTATGTTTAATGCATTAACATATACACGAGCAACCCATTCCATTATATTTTCAAATTTTTCCATCACTTCATCATAATCTAAATATTCTGAAGTTATAGGAACAAATTTTGGAGAAATTTGTTTTCCAGAAATTTCATCTCTACCGCCATTTATAGCATATAATAAAGATTTAGCTAAATTACAACGTGCACCAAAAAATTGCATTTGTTTACCTAATGTCATAGCTGATACACAGCAAGCAATTCCATAATCAGATCCATATATTGGTCTCATTAAATCATCATTTTCGTATTGAATAGAATCAGTCAGTATAGACATTTTAGCACAATATCTTTTAAAATTTAAAGGTAATTTTTGTGACCATAAAATAGTTAAATTAGGCTCAGGAGCAGGACCTAAATTAGTTAATGTATGTAAAAATCTATATGATGTTTTAGTAACTAAACTCTTTTCATCATTAAGCATTCCACCAAGAACTTCCGTAATCCAATTAGGATCACCAGCAAATAATTCATTATATTCAGGTGTTCTCAAATGACGGACAAGTCGTAATTTAATAATAAATTGATCTATTATTTCTTGAGCATCACTTTCAGTAATTAATCCTTTTTTCAAATCATTTTCAAAATAAATATCCAAGAATGTAGATACTCTACCCAAACTCATTGCAGCGCCATTATTCTCTTTAACAGCCGCTAAATATCCAAAATATAACCATTGTGTTGCTTCTTTTGAATTAGTAGCTGGCTTTGAAATATCAATTCCATATTTTAAAGCCATTGTTTTTATTTCATTTAAAGCTTTTATTTGTTCAGCAAGTTCTTCTCTTAAACAAATCACATTAGAATTAATTTCTCCAACCAATTTATCTAAATCTTCAGTTTTTTTATAAATCAAATAATCTATACCATATAAAGCAATTCGTCGATAATCACCAATTATACGACCTCGTCCATAAGCATCTGGTAATCCTGTTAATAACCAATTAGATCTAGCTTTTCTAATATCATTGGTGTATGCATCAAAAACTCCTTGATTATGTGTTTTGTGAAATTGTGTAAAATGTTTTTCAATATCTTTATCTAAATTATAATGATAACCTTCTAAAGCATTTTGAACCATTTTTATTCCACCATAAGGATTAATTATTCTTTTTAATGGTTGATCAGTTTGAAGACCAAAAATAACTTCTTCTTTTTTATCAATATAGCCTGGTTGAAAATTATCAATACCAGATATTATATTCGTTTCAATATCAATAATTCCATCTTCCAATTCTTTATCTAATAATTTCTGACATTTTTGCCATACCATTTTTGTTCTAGAAGTCGAACTTTCCAAAAAATCTTCTGATCCAGTATATTCAGAATAATTATTAACTATAAAATCTTCTAAATCTATATCTTTTTTCCAACTTTCTCCTTTAAAATTATCATCAAACTTCATCTCTTACTACCTCCATTATTATGCTAATAAAGTATAACATAATTTAATTGTTTTTAAAACAATAATTGACATTATTTTACTAAAATAATCTTTTTTTTATAATTATATGATATAATCGTTACAGGTGATTTTATGAAAAAACAAGATTGCAAGATATTTATTGTCATATGCTTAGCAATTATTTTTGAAACTTCAATATATTTTTTAGTTAAATTTTCACCATTTAATGTAACTTTGTTAGAATCAAGTATAGATAATACTATTCCTCTTATTAGTCAATTTATATATTTTTATATATTATGGTATATTTTAATATTTATAATCCCATTCTTATTTTACAAAAAAAATAAGGATACATTTTATAAATATTTAACTTCACTTATTTTAACCATTATATTTTGCGGAATAATATATTTTTTATTTCCAAGCACAGTTAGTAGACCAATGATAGAAAATAGTAATTTCTCAACTATTCTCACTAATATTATTTATAAAATAGATAATCCACCATTAAATTGTTTTCCTAGCGGTCATTGTATTCTTTGTTTTTACTTTATTTTTGGACTAAGTGAAATAAAAAATATAAAACCAATTTATAAAGTAGGACTATTTATTTCATTTGTTTCAATAATATTATCAACTATATTTGTAAAACAACATGTAATATATGATGTTATAGGAGCCATAATAATAAGCGTTTCAATATGGGGAATTGTTAATAAAACTAAAATTTATAACAAATTAAAACAAAGAATAGATTAATCATTTGTTTTTTTTTGAGCAATTTTTTCACCCATCTTAACAACTGTCTCTATAGAATTAGAACTATTAATTAAAATATCTTCATCTATATCTAGAACATTATTCTTAACTAAAACAACAATCGTCGAACCGCCAAATTCAAAATGTCCCTTTTCCGAACCTTTAAAAACAGTTTCATGATTATGATTGTTTACTATTTTACCAATTAGCATGGCACCAACCTCAACCATTATAACATCGTCAAAATTTTTAGTCTTAATCAATGTCCATTCACGACAATTTTCTTTATAAATATTATAATTCCTATTCGCAATTGGTCTAACCGTATGTAATTTTCCCGGAATATAACAATTATATTTTATAACACCATCGTCAATATAACAATATCGATGATAATCGTTAACTTCTAATCTAAAAATTAAACAATAACCATTTTTATAATCTTTATAAATATCATCTTGTAATAAATCAGATAAATAATAATAGGAAGATTTAATTTTAAACAAACTATCCCTATTTATCTTATATACTAACAATTTTGAATCACACGGACTTATAAAAGCCTTTTTCTTTTTATCTATTTTTCTTAAATTTTCTTTTATTTTTCTAGTAAAAAAACTATTATATGAATTATATTCAACATCTTCATATTCATTTAAATTAATATTGTGTTTTTTTATCGTTTTATTAATTAAAAAACAAGATAAAAAAGAATTCATAAATGTTCCAACAACTTGAGATATAAATGGTTTAGTTAAAATAGTTAGTATTATTCTTCCAAAAATAGTTTCATAAAAAAAAGTTAAAACTGAACTTTCATTAACAATAAACTCTTTTTCACTGTTTCGCATTTTATATTTTAAAACCACTTAAATATAACTCCTAAAATAAGTAGTAACTCAACCAAACCAATTCCAATTAAAAAGAATGAAAACTTTAATCCTGGCTTTTTAATCTTAAATTTAACAACAAAAAGAATAGCTACAATAATCATAACAGCTAAATATATATATGGGAATATAACACCAGATACTCTTTTAAAAACATATACTAGTGGAAATATAAGAACAGCCGACGTTATTGGCAAGCCGATATATTCAGGTTTCTTTTTGTTAAACAACGTATCTTTTTTTAATTCTAATACATTAAAATAAGCCAATCTTATTAATCCGCATAATCCATATAAAATAAAATAAGGAACATATAAAACTGAATTTAATCCAATTGAATATCCTATTGCAATCGGTAATATTCCAAAACAAACCAAATCACTTAAAGAATCAATTTGAATACCAAATGATTTTTCATCATCCGTTCTTTTTTTTGTTCTAGCAATTTTTCCATCAAATAAATCACATAACCCACATACTAATAAACATATAACAGCAACAAATGAATTTCCAAATAACGCGTTATATATGCCAAATATTCCACATCCAAATCCCATATATGTAAGTATTACTGTATAGTCATAAAAACCTATCATTATTTTCACATCTCTTCCACAACATTAATTATATCATATTTTAAAATTTTGTCTATTAATTCAAATAGTTATTCTCATCTACAATAACATGCTCCTCTTTTAACAAATCTTTAAATTTTTCTTTAAAAAGGACTAATTCTTTCTTTATTACATCTGGATAAACAGCTTTTGAAAATCTAATAGCATCATATATATGTTTAAACTTAACTGAATTCAAATTATCAAACAAAGCATTTGAAAAAGCTTGTCTTAATATGACTAAACAAATATCAGGATATCGAGAAGATATTTCAAATATTCGCTTATATTCTGATGTCATATTAACAATAAATTTCATTATATTTTCTTTAACAAATTCAGTATATTCTAATTTGGCACCAGTTTGCTTTTCTAATTTAGGCAGTGTTCTCATCAATATTTTAACACACATTTCCTGTGTAGGTTCCTCAACATCTATTTTTTCAAATCTTCGCACAAAAGCCTTATCTTTCAAAATATATGTTTCGTATTCATATGTAGTCGTGGCACCAATCATTTTAATTGTTCCTCTACTTAAACCTTCCTTAAACATATTAGCTAAATCCAATGCACCTTGAGCGTCAGAACCAATTAAAGTATGAACTTCATCTATAAATAATATTACCTTTTCCTGTGTTTTTAATTCTTGAACTAATTTTAAAACTCTATTTTCACCATTGTCATTACCAAGAATAGCAGTTGTATTAACTCTAAAAATACGATATCCCTTTAATAAATTAGGGACTTCATTTTTTTGCATCCTATAAGCTAATCCTTCAACAATAGCCGTTTTACCAATACCAGCTTTACCAACTAAAACAGCCGATTTTTCAGGTGTCAATAAAACTAGCATTAATTTTTTCATTTCATCTTCACGAGCAATAGCCGGATCAGTAATATACTCTGCTTCTGTCAAATTATCAGCATATCTTCTTAAAATCGAATCTTCTTTTAATTCATTATTCATTGTCTCATTTCTCCTAACAAAACTATTGTTTTAAACATTATCAATTATTCTATTTTTAATATTTTTGTCTTCTATATTGTCTATTATATTAATTATTTTTTTTCTTTTACAAAATAATTTAAGTTTACATTCATAATCATAAAGTTTTTTTTCTACTATCTTTAATGTCTTATGAACAGCATTTCGACTAATTCTCAAATTCTCTGAAATTTCCATTAAAGATAAATTATCAAAATAATAATAATTAAATATCATCTTTTGTTTATCAGTAAACAATTCACCATAATAATCAAATAATATAATAAGTTCATCAATCTTTTCCATATTACCTCATTCTAGTAATAATATAATATACAGCATAACCAATTAATAATATCCCACCAATATAATAAAAGTATTTTACTTTGGATTTTTTATATTCATTTGTCCAAATATAACTGACATAAAACATAACTAAAGCACACATTATACATGCCGAAGGAATAATGTAAAAATACTTAAACGAAAGTAATGCCAAAAAGAAAGCACCAACTATCGCAATTATACAAATTATTTCTTCCTTATTAAGATTTTCTTTTCTTTCCTTTTTATCCATATTATCATTCCCTTTATATTAATTCTTTAAATAAACCATATATATATTTTTCTATATCAAATACTTCCAAATCATCTATTTTTTCACCCAAACCAACATATTTAACAATTAATCCTGTCTGTGCTTTAATAGCAAGAATAATTCCACCCTTAGCTGTTCCATCCAATTTAGTAAGAATAACACCCGTTACATTTGTGACTTCCATAAATGACTTGGCTTGAGAAATACCATTTTGACCAGTAATTGCATCAATCACAAGTAATGTTTCATGTGGTCCACCTGGAACAACTTTATTAATAACTTTATTAATTTTAGAAAGTTCATTCATTAAATTAACTTTATTTTGAAGTCGACCAGCTGTATCTATTAACACTATATCATAATTTTCATTTTTTGCAAGTGTTAAACCTTCAAATATAACACTAGAAGGATCAGAACATGTTGGCAGTATTATAGGAACATCATTCCTTTTAGCCCATTCATCTAATTGTTCAATGGCACCAGCTCTAAACGTATCGCCCGCAATAAGTAAAACTTTTTTATTTTCATGTTTATATTTATAAGCTAGTTTACCAATAGATGTCGTTTTTCCAACCCCATTCACACCAACAAACAAAATAACAGTTGGACCATTAGGATTAATATTAATTTTTGTATCAACAATTCCTTCATTAACATATATAATAAAAAGTTCATCAACTAATATTTCTTTCAAATCATTAGCATCAGTTATATTTTCATGCGAAACACGTTTTTTTAATTTATTGACAAGTTCAACAACTGTTTCAACACCCATATCAGCCATTATAAGAATTTCTTCTAATTCTTCAAAATAATTTTCATTAATATTTTTATACTTATTAGATAAAGTATTTAATTTTGAAATAAATTCTTTCCTTGTTTTTTTTAATCCCATATCATACTTTTCTATATTTTTTTCATTAAAGAATAATTTATTTTTTATTTTATCAAATAATCCCATATCATCCTCCATATATATTTTACTAAAAAATAAGAGAAAAGTCTATTATTTTTCTCTTAAGTATCGCTTTTAAAAAATACTAAAAAATAAAAAATCACAAAATACCATATAATATAAAAAAAGAATGAAATAAATTTCATTCGCCAACCACTTTATGGTTGGTTGTT
>CAYVSY010000048.1:0-6834 GCA_964454255.1 uncultured Muribaculaceae bacterium | reverse complement strand
AATATGTTTAACATATATGTGTTTGCTACTACTATCATTTTGTATAAATATCGTCTTTTAAATCATTTTTATCTACACCAGTATCATCAGATTTATCTTTTAATTGACCCAATTTATCAATTAAAAAATCTTCTTTAATTTCTGTGATATCAACTTCTTCTAATAATTCACCCTTTTTTCTATAATTTTCATCAAACTGTAAAATTTTCAAAAAAACTTTATTTATTTCAAATGGTGATTCTTGTGGTGCTTCTGCACTTGGTTGTCCTTGTGCTGGTTGTGCTGCTGGTTGTGCTTGTCCTTGTGCTGGTTGTGCTGCTGGTTGTGCTTGTCCTTGTGCTGCTGGTTGTACTGCTGGTTGTGCTTGTCCTTGTGCTGGTTGTGCTGTTGGATCATCAGCTTCTTTTATAATTTTTAGTGATTCTTGTGCTGGTTGATTCATTGTTCCTAATTTAACAGTAAATGTTACTCGATATTCAAATAATGGTTCCAGTCTATCATTTTTTTCAATAAATTTGAATCCTAAAATTTTTGTCATTGGATTATTTGAAATATAAAAATCATAATCTTCATCATCATCACCAGAATTTCCTTTTTTAACCAATTCACAGCCTTGTGCTGCCAACGATCCTTCAGTAAACCATCGAATAATTTGAGATTTTAATTCTTCAAATTCATCCAAAATTTTATTATCTACAGATTCATAGTCATTAACATTTTCTTTTATAAGTGATTTGACATATTCTTCATATAATTTTAATTTCATAATTATCAATTATTTTATTGGTATATATAAAATAATATCACATACATTTTATAAAAAAATATTAATATATAACAAATATGAAAAAAAATGAAAGTGCTGAAATATCAATAGGTAGTGCATCAGGTATTGCTGGTGTAGGTTCAATTCCATTTGGAAAAGGGTATTTTCAATCTGGAAATAATGGTGCTATGGGTATTCAATTTACACCAAGTGAAGAACCAAGATTAAAATCATATAAAAATATGAAACATTCAAAAAAGAATTTGAAAAAAATGAAAAAAATAAAAAAATTCGAAGATTTTATAAATGAAGATGCATGTGCAACTATGGGAAATACTGGTGGAATGGGTGCTGTGGTATCAGCTCAACCATCAGCAACACCAGGAGACACTAATGGATCAATTCCTGGATCAGGTGATATAGGTCAAGGATTAGGAACAGCATATACTAAACCACAACTACAATTAAAAAAGAAAAAGAAAAAAGTCAAAAAAATTCAAACATTTGAAAAATATTTTGGGGGGAATTCTGGTTATGTTGGATATTCTATGAGCAAAAGAGCAAAAGATGCTAGAAATGATGGGAAATACCCAAAAACTGATTTTAAAAAAGAATATCATATAACTGATAATTCATTAAACTCTTTAATTGATGCTGGTTATATTAATAATAATGAATGGCATCACACTAGCAAATATGGTAATAAAACTATATTTTATTCTTGGGATGAAGATTATTATTTTGATATTTACATTAGTAATAAAAAAGAAATTGATAAAATATCATCAGATAAAAAATTAAACCAAAAAGAAACTGTTGACAAAATAAAATATATTTTTGAAAATAGTGATATATACAAAAATAAAGAAATTGAAGAAGAAAAATTATACAATCGCAAAAAACATGAAATGTCAATTTGGACTAATTATAATAATAATATATTAGAATTAAATAAACAAATAAAGAATATTGATCGTGAAATAAATATGCAATTCAATGATAATTTACCACAAAATAAATTATCAAAATCACCATCTGGTGCATTGTTTTATAACCATTCAGAAAATGATGAAAGTAGTGGTATATTGATAGAACCAAACAGATTAAATAATCTATCATGGAGAAATAAATATTTACAATTATCTGATAACATTGATAATGATATTAAAATAAAAACAAGATTGGAATATATCAAAGATGCTGATATTGCGTTTAATAAAATTGATAAAAATTTATTCATCGAAAAACAAAAATTAGAAAAACAAAAAGAAGAAGAACGATTATTGTATAATAAAAATTTAGAAATTTTTAGAAAAAACGAAAATATTGACAACTTCACCGCAAGATATTATGATAATTATGATGATGAAGAAGATGAAAATCATTATGAAGAAAATTCCATTGATGCATTAAAAAAAATTCAAATGTATGAAAATAAATAAAATGTATATAAAATCTTATAATTCCTTTTTAAATGAAAATATCTTTAACTACATTAGTATTTATCAATCTTTTCAATATTTAAATTTTGAATTATTAGAAAACGGAAATTTAAAAATTATTTTAAATGATGATGGTAAAGAAGAAGTAGAAGATCGTGGTATTGATGAAAACAAATTTTACGATTATTTTGAAGATATTCAAGGTAATTCTGAATATAGATATTTTAGTGATGCTAGTTACTTAGGAATGATGACAGAAGCACCTATTATAATTAATGGATTTGATTTTAATGGTAACGGTGATTATATATTATTAAAAGATTCTATTATTTGGATATATAATGATTATGCAATTAAAGATTTTACAAAAGATTTAGTTGAACAAGGCTACGTTATATTTAACAATATTAAACCATTCACAAAAAGTGAAATTGAAAAATTCAAAAAAGAAAAATTAAATAATAAAGCAAAAAAATATAACATCTAATGGATAGCATTCGTTCTAAATATCAAAAATATGGTGTTAAAAATTTTTACCAATTTAATTTCGATCAATACAAAAATCCACATGAACCAATTATCAAAAAATCAATAAAATATGTAAACGATAATTGGAATATTGATTTAAATAAAACTTTAGATTTGGCTTGTGGTACAGGAATAATCACAAATTGTTTAATAAAATTGGGATATAACAATATTGATGCTTGTGATGCTTATTCATGTGAATATTATCAAAAAGAAACAAACAGAAAATGTAAAAATATATCATTCGATGATATAATTAATGGTGAATTAGACAATAAAAAATATGACACAATTATATGCTGTTTTGCGCTTCACTTATTAGAAGAATCAAAATTACCAATATTTCTTTACAAATTAACACAAATAAGCAATCAATTATTAATAATATCACCGCATAAAAGACCTATTATCAAAAACGAATGGGGATGGTCACTACAAAATGAAATAGTTATTGATAAAGTCAGAACTAGATTATATCAAAACATATTTTTCTAAACATTTATAAAAATTTCTTATATATTTATTAAAAAAAATCATATTATGAAAATAACAATGATCGGAACTGGTTATGTTGGGCTTGTTACTGGAACTTGTTTAGCTGGACTTGGGAATGATGTTATATGTGTTGACATTGATGAAAACAAAATAAACAAACTAAATGATGATATAATTCCAATATACGAACCAGGTTTAAAAGATTTGATTGAAACTAATATTAAAGAAAAACGAATATCTTTTACGACAAATATACAATATGGTATTAAAGAATCTGATGTTATATTTATTGCAGTAGGAACACCAAGTGATGATAAAGGAAATGCTGATTTATCATTTGTATGTGATGTTGCTAAAAATATAGGAAAATATATGAACAAATATACTGTTATTGTTGATAAAAGTACTGTTCCTGTTGGAACTTCTGACATAGTTAAAAAAATTATAAAAGAAAACCAAAAAATAGATATCGAATATGATCTTATATCAAATCCTGAATTTTTAAGAGAAGGTGAAGCTATCAAAGATTTTATGAATCCAGATAGAATTGTAATCGGATATGAAACAGAAAAATCCAGAAAAATTATGGAAAAAATATATTCTGGAATAGAAAGAACAGGAAAACCAATTATGTATACAGATATAAAAAGTGCAGAATTAATTAAATATGCATCAAATGCTATGTTGGCTACCAGAATATCTTTTATGAATATGTTAGCACCATTATGTGAAAAAGTAAATGCTAATATAAAAGAAGTTTCTAAAGGTTTAGGACTTGATTCAAGAATTGGACCGAGATTTTTACAAGCAGGTGTTGGATATGGTGGTTCATGCTTTCCAAAAGATATCAAAGCATTAATAAAAACACTTGAAGAAAATAATTGTAATGCTGATTTATTAAATGCTGTTGAAAATATAAATGAATTACAAAAAAAATGTATCATACCAAAAATTAAATCTGTTTTAGGAAATTTAAAAGGTAAAACTATTGCTATTTGGGGATTAGCATTTAAACCGAAAACAGATGATATGCGAGAAGCACCTTCAATTAAAATTATTGGAGAATTACAAAAATTAGGTGCAAATATAAAAGCATTTGATCCAATAGCTGAAAATAATGCAAAGAAGATATTAAAAAATATTGAATATGGTAATAATCCGTATAATACAATTAAAGATTGTGATGCATTAGTAATTGTAACAGAATGGGATGAATTTAGGCAACTTGATTTAGAACTAGTTAAATCATTATTAAAAACACCAATAATTATTGATGGTAGAAATATATATGATCCAAAAGAAATGGAAACTTATGGATTTAAATATATATCAATAGGTAGATAAAAAAATAAATAAAAATGGATTACAATAAAAATTATTATGACACATTAGGTGTTAATAAAAATGCATCTGATGATGAAATAAAAAAAGCATATAGACGATTATCAAAGATACATCATCCAGATATAAATGAAACTGGTAGTGATGATAAGTTTAAAGAAATTAATTCAGCATATTCTGTATTATCTGATTCTAATCTAAAACAAGAATATGATACACATAGCCCACATGGTAATTCATATACACCATTCAGTAATAGTTTTGGTGGATTTAGATTTGGTGGATTTGGTGGAAATTTTCAATTTGATGATTTATTTAATTCATTTTTTGGTGGATTTAATCCATTCCAAAATGAAGAATTTAGAGAAAATTTAGATATAAATATTAATACAAAAATAAATCTTAAACAAATATATTTAAATGAAATATTGAAAATAAAATACAATAAATTTATTCGTTGTGATAAATGTAATGGAACTGGTTTTGATACTGAAAGCAAATCTGACATTTGTGATGTTTGTGATGGTACAGGAAAACATAATGGTAAAATTTGTGAATATTGTTTAGGAACAGGCAAAATTTATAGTGGAAAATGTGACAAATGCAATGGTGAAAAAGTTGTATTATTTGAAGCCGATATAAATATTCAAAATATATCACAATTAAGAAACCATAATAAAGGTGTTTATAACGGTTATGGTCATCAATCTAAATATTATAGGGATAAGGTTGGTAAGTTAATATTAAATATAAAAATAGATAGAAATGATGATTATATCATAGAAAATATGTATGATTTATCAAAAACAATAGATATACACTTTCAAGATGCAATTGATGGAAATGAAATATATTACAATCACATAGATGATACAAATATAAAAATTAAATTACCTGAAAAAACAAAAAATGGTGATATAATTAAATTAAAAGATCATGGATTATTAAAAAATGATAAGATAAGAGGTGATCTTTATCTAAAAATTAATATTATAATAAACTATGAAAGAGTTATAAAAAATATAGAAAAAAATGACATCAATTGATGTCACACATTCTAACTTTTTTCCTAAAAACATTAAAATCATTGATTTCTTTTAATGAAACTCGATAACTCAGTTTCGAATTTTTTATTAAATCAAATAATTCTTTCCAATTATCAGGTATATCATTAACCGTTTCCTTCCATTGGTGTATTAATGATTGTTTTAACCAGACTGTTGGATAAAATTTCTTTGATTTATTGATTATAATTTCATAACCCCTACGGGCAATTTCCATACTTGAATTTACAGGATCGACTAATTCATACATGCAATTTCCTATAAATGAACTCTATAAATTTATTTCTTTTCCATAAATTTTTGGTCAACCTGTTGAATGTTTTCCCTTTACTATTTGATTTATCAAAAATATCAAAAAACTTAATTATAATTAAATTAATGAAGTTCTTCTAATGATTTACGCAATTCATCCAATTCTAAATTTAGATTATTAATATAGAATTCAAAGAAATTTTCTATAAATATTTCTGTTGCTAAATCACCATCATTTAAAAATATTGATTCATTCAAATTTACATCATTATCTACCATACTGTTAAACCCACGAATTTCAAAATTCTTTTTATGTGATATTTCTTGAATTTTAAATATTGTTTTTTCAAGTTTATCTATTCTTTCAACTATACCTGCTGCAATATCAAATATTTCCCTTTTCATTTTTTATTTTTATTTTTATTTTTATATATTAAAATTGGTCAGTTCGTTTGCTAAAATGCAAATTTTTTGTATCTTTGTAAAAAAAAATGAAATCTGAAAAATCAATATCATTAATTGATAATCTTAAAAATCAAACAGATTCTTTAAGAATTCAATATTTAGAAAAAACTAAAGATTGGGCTGATAGATATTTTGATAATATGATGGAAAAAAGAAAATGGACAGAATCCAAATGGTGCAAATATTTTGGTTTAACACCCAGAATTGCAAACCAAGGTCATGTCAGTTGTGAATTCTTATCTTTTCCGAATGGTTTCTATAATACAAAAGAATCAAAAGAATATTCAAATATAAAGCATGAAATTGAATATTTACATAGAATTGGTAAAAATAGTTATATAGAAAAAGAACTAAAACAAGCTGAATTAAAATACAAAAATAGCATTGAAAAATTAGCCAAACGTATTACTGATAAAAATTTAAATCAAGACAATTTGGTTATTACAACTGCTCGCATTGGTATAAATTTGGAAACTACGTT
>CAYVSY010000047.1:0-6856 GCA_964454255.1 uncultured Muribaculaceae bacterium | reverse complement strand
TAGTAATTTATTACTCTCGAAACTATAAAAGTTCAAGTATTTATCAATCTGGTGCTGAAAAGAGGAATTGAACCCCCAACCTACTGATTACGATTCAGTTGCTCTACCAATTGAGCTATTTCAGCAAGTGGTGGAGTCGAGGGGAATTGAACCCCTGTCCAAAAATATGGCTATTTAAACCTCTACAAGTTTAGTTAATCATTTATGTTTCATAAACATTTGTTAGTGACTAACAGCCCAAATATTTACTAGTTTGAAAATTTCATTATATCATCCAAACAAATGACATAATATATCTTGCTTTATTAACCTCAGTTATTCCTCACAAGAAAAGGAATAAAGAAGTCTCTTGCTACCTTAAATTAGGCAAATGCAAAAGCGTTTTGATTTCTGTTTCCAGTTATTTTTTGTTGTGTTTACGTTCACCAACGACTTGCCATTTAAACTCCGATATTTTTGTCGAAACCAAGTCGACCCCATATTAAGTTTGACTTAACGTGCTAATTATACATAATATAAATTATTTTGTCAATTAAAAAAGGGAAGTTTATCCCTTAATTAATCACAAATTTAACACCATTTTTTTCATTAGTTATATTTATATTATAATTTAAATATCGTAAAGATTTATGAACAATAGATAATCCTAATCCAAAAACACCTTTTACACCTTTTTCATATGGTGTCCAAATATTATTTAGAACATTTTCATCAATGTTAGGTCCATCATTAAATAAAACAATTTTTTTATTTTTAATATTAACACTAATTTCTTTATTTGCATATCTTATAAAATTTTCTAAAATATTGTCAATAATAGTTTCCCACATTTCATTTGTTCCACGGAAAGTAGTTCCTTTTTTGTTAAATGAAACATCAAATGAAACATCAGGTCGCGATACTTTAAACTTATCAACTGCCGCAATCACAATCGGTGCAATATCACATTGTGTGTTTAAATTATCATTTTTGTCAATCATATAATTCAATTTATTCAATGTAAGTAAAGAATGAACTTTAAGTTCCAGTCTAGAAATTTGTTCTTTTATAATTGGTAGGATAGTCTCTTTTGTTTTAATACCATCTTCCAAAGCTTCAGTATAAGATTTTAATACTGTAATAGGAGTTTTTAAGTCATGAGATATGCTTTGGTATAATTGATTTTTATATTCTTCTTGTTCTTTCAAATATTTTCTCATATTTTCAAGTGATAGGGCTAAAGAATATAATTCATCATTTTCTTTCATTGTAATGTTGTGATCATAATTATCATTATCAATATTTTTAACTTTATCATTAAGTTTTTGAATTTTATTAATAAGATTATTAGACCAATAAAGTAGGAGAAGAGTGACAACTATATAAGTAATTCCGACTGTTAAAAATAATGTTTTAAATATTTCAGCTCGCATTGTTTTAATATAGTTATCATTTGTAATCGCAATTTTCTTTACAAATGGCGTTTTCATTGTCGTATAATAATAAGTTTTATTTTTATATTTAATTTTATCTTGTGTTTTTTGAATATTATTTAATAAATCATTAATATTTAAATCAGGAATAATATCATATAGATTATCAGATATACTAATTTTATCTTTGTCCGAAATGTATATATAGGCAATTTCAGTATCTATTATATTTTCATTTATATCCTGTTTAATATATTGAAGTGGTTCTTTTAAATAATTATAAATATTTTGCTCGTATATAGGAAGTAAACTTTTAGGAAGTAAAACTCCCAATGATATTGCGATAGCGGTTATTATTATGATAATAATTGTCCATAATTGATTTTTTAAAGATTGTTTTTTAATCATGATAACCTATATCCATATCCATAAACAGTATTGATATTTAAAAGTGGCATTTTTTTTCTGAGTCTTCTAATTAAATCATCCACAACTCGATCAGTTCCAAAATAGTTTTCTCCCCAAACTTTATTTAAAATTTCATCTCTTGAAAATGTTTTGTTTTTATTTTTAATAAATAATAATAACAAATCAAATTCTAATGCCGTTAGTGTAATTTCTATGTCACTATTAAAAACTAATCGCTTATTAATATCAATCAAATATTTTTCATATTTTTCATGCTCGTTATCGTTTTTATAAACTCTTTTGATCATATTATTAACTCTTAAAACAAGCTCTTTAGGGGAATAAGGTTTTGTAATATAATCATCACTACCTAATTCTAAACCAATAATTCTATCGAGATCTTTATCTCGAGCTGAAGTGAAAATAACGGGAACAATCGAATTAGTTTCTCTTATTTTTTTAATAATATCATAACCACTAATATCATCACCTAACATAATATCTAATATCCACAAGTGGTAATCACCATCTACATTTGAAATGGCATCGTTTCCATTTGTCCAAGATATTACATTATATCCTTCTTTTTCTAGATATGTTTTAATTAAATTATTTAAATCTTTTTCATCTTCAACTAAAACAATGTTATACATAATACCACCACCATCTATAGTATATCACATTTTTTAATTTTATTTTGGCATCTATCACCTCCAAGACAATAATAGTTTACAAATAAACTATAGTTAAATTATAAAAAAAATATGGGAAAATATGTGATAAATAGTATTGTATTTTTATACATAATACTATATAATTAGTTTAGAATAAAGGGTGATAATATGGCTAGTAATATAAACAACTATGTCAAAAAAGATAGTGATTTAAAATCAAAAAACAATTGTATCTTACAAGGACAAAAATATCGTATTACCATTTTAACAGAACGCTTAATAAGATTAGAATATAGTGAAGATGGTGTTTTTGAAGATAGAGCTACTTCGTTAGTTAATTTTAGAAATTTTGATGTTCCTGTTTGGACATATAATGAAAAAGGAAATAATAGTTGTGAAATTAAAACTAAATATTTTACTTTAACATATAATAAAGAAAAACCATTTAAAGGGAGTTTATTTAATCCTACAGAAAATTTAAAAGTTTGGTTAAATAATAGTGAAAAAATTTGGTATTATAATCACCCTGAAATTAGAAATTTTGGTGGAACTAATTATTCACTAGATGAATACGATAAAAAATTAAATTTAGATAAAGGTTTATTTTCAACTGATGGTTTTGTATCTATTAATGATTCCCATTCATATGTTTTAAATGATATGTTAGAATTTGTTCCAAAAGATCATAATAGTATTGATATTTATCTTTTTATGTATCGAAAAGATTTTGGACTTTGTTTAAAAGATTATTTTTTATTAACTGGAAAACCTACTTTGATTCCAAGATATGTTTTAGGTAATTGGTGGAGTAAAAATGAAGAATATAACGATTATGAATTAAAAAAACTAATTGATAATTTTAAAGAATGTTCTATTCCATTATCAGTTATCTTACTAAAAAACAAATGGCATGACAATGAAAACGTTATGGATTTTAATCGTAATTTATTTCCTTATCCTAAAGACACTATAAAATATTTACACAATAATAATATAAAATTAGGTGTAACCTTAAATCCTGAATTAAAAATAACTGAAAAAGATAATAAATATAATCAACTTCAAACAGCTTTGAAAAAAGAAGACTCAAACGAATTATCAGTTTTACCTCTTAATAGTTTTAGTTTGGATGCCTATTTTAATTTATTTGTTAGGCCATTAGAAGAAATGGGTGTTGATTTTTTTGGAATTGATTATAATAATCCTAATGATTTATATAATTTATGGTTATTAAACCATTATCATATTGAAGATAATAATCGTTTTGAAAATAAAAGGGGAGTTTTATTATCTCGAAACAGTAAAATTGCTCCTCATCGTTATCCTATTTTGTATTCTGGGAAAACAAAAGTTAATTGGGAAACATTATATGATTTACCATATTATAATTTGTCTGCTTCAAATGTAGGAGTATCATGGTGGGCTCACCCTATTGGTGGATATTATGGCGGAACCGAAGATAATGAATTATATATGCGATATATTCAATTTGGTGTATATAGTCCTATTTTAATGCTTTCTAGTGAGGGCGGAAAATATTATAAAAGAGAACCATGGAAATGGAATATTCAACTTCAAAGAATAGTAGAAGATTATATGATATTACGTCATCGTCTTATTCCATATTTATATTCAGAAAGTTATATTTATCATAAAACTGGTTCACCTTTAATTCAACCATTGTATTACAGATATCCTAAAATATATGATGAACCAATATATAAAAATGAATATTATTTTGGAACACAATTATTAGTTTGTCCTATTACTAAGAAAAAAGATAAAATAATGAATAGAGTTGTTCAAAAATTGTTTATTCCTAATGGCATGTGGTATGAATTTAAAACTGGGAAAAAATTCCCTGGTGGTAATTATTATGTAAGCTTCTATAAAGATGAAAATTATCCTGTTTTTTGTAAAGCAGGTGGCATCGTTTGTTTATCTAACGATGTCAATAATGTAGCTCCACCTAAAAATATGGAAATTCATATTTTTCCAGGACAAAGTAACACTTATAAATTATATGAAGATGATGGTGAAACCAATTTATATAAAGAAGGTTATTATTTGTTAACGTCTATTGATTATAATTATCGAAGTAATAATTATACTGTTATTATTAGACCATTAGAAGGTAAAACAGCCATTGTTCCTGAAATAAGAAATTATAAAATTCGTTTTAGAAATACTAAACAATCAAATGATGTTATTATTTATGTTGATGATAGAAAGAAAGACTATAACTCATACATCGATAATAATGATTTTGTTATAGAAATTAATGATGTTCCAACTATTGGACAGCTTACCGTAAACTGTAAAGGAAATGACATTGAAATAGATGCTGTTCGATTAATTAACGAAGAAATAATGGATATTATTAGTGATTTAGAAATAGAAACAAGCTTAAAAGAAAAAATTGATAAAATAATATTTAGTTCATTAACCATAAAGAAAAAAAGAATTGAAGTTCGAAAACTAAAAAAAGTAGGATTAGAACCTAAATTTATTAAAATGTTTATAAAATTACTAGAATATATAAATGAAATATAGGAGTTGAGTTTATGTTAGGTCATATAATTAATTTAAAAGATAATATAATAACATTAAAATTAGATTGTTCAATATTAGATTTAGGTAATTTAATTAATAAAGACGTCATATTTAAAGATACTAAAACTTTAGTTGGCGAAATTGTTGAAGTAAGTAGTGAATTATTAACGATTGTTTTAATTGGTGAAATAAAAGAAAATGAATTTATTTACGGTGATATGAGTAAACCATCATTAAATGCTACTGTCAGATTGATTACTAAAAATGAAATAGATATTATTCTTCAAAATGATGAAAAAAATAGTATTGAAATTGGTAAATCATTTGTTTATGAAGATTATCCCATTAGATTAGATATTAATAAATTTTTTTCTAATCACTTTGCCATACTAGGCAATACCGGAAGTGGAAAAAGTTATTCCGTAACTAAAATACTTCAAGAATTATTTAATGATCCTAATCATATGCCATATAAAACAAATATTTTTCTTTTTGATGCTTATGGTGAATACCAAGAAGCATTAAAAAATATTGGTTATAATGATTCTAATATAAATTACAAAGTATATACAACAGATTTAAAAACAAAAGAACATGAAAGAGTTAAAATTCCTTTTTGGTTATTAAAAACGGATGATATTGGATTACTCCTTAATGTAACAACACCTATTCAACTTCAAGTTATAGAAAAAGCTTTAAAATTAGTAAGTTATTTTTCTAAAGAAGAAGAAAGTGTTATTAAACAAAAAAATGACATTATATCACGATGCTTATTAGAAATAATTTTAAATGGCAATAGTCCAATTGATATAAGAAATAAAGTTGTTTCCGTTTTATCAAAATTTCACACATCAACTTTAAATTTGGAAGCTAAATTAACACAACCGGGATGGACAAGAACTTTAAAACAATGTTTATGTATAGAAAAATCAGGTAAATTTTCTGATATTGAATTAGTTATATCTTTTTTAGAAGAAAATATTTATGATGGTTTTGAACTACAATTACCAGATGGTAGCTTTCAATATGGATTAAGTGAATTCTATGATGCCTTAGAATTTGCACTTATTAGTGAAGGAATATTTAATAGTGAAAAAGTATATGATTATGCTAATATCTTAAAAATAAGATTAAATACATTATTAAATAGTCCGAGTGCTATCTATTTTTCATATCCTAAATTTATTACTTATGAAGAATATATAAAAAGCTTATTATTAACTAATGATGGTAAAAAAGCTCAAATTATTAATTTTAATATAAGTTATATTGATGATTTATTAGCAAAAACTATTGTTAAAATATTTTCAAAAATAATATTTAATTATATAAGCACAATAAAAAATAGAGCATCTTTTCCATTTCATATAATATTAGAAGAAGCACATCGTTATATTCAAAATGATAATGACACAGAGATATTCGGTTATAACATTTTTGATAGAATTACCAAGGAAGGAAGAAAATATGGAATATTATTAGGCCTTATTTCCCAAAGACCATCCGAAATATCAGAAACAGCTATAAGCCAATGTAGTAATTTTTTAGTATTTAGAATGTTTCATCCTCGTGATATAGAATTTGTAAAATCAATTTTATTACACACTAACGAAAGTTTTGTGAACAGATTAAAAGCCTTAAGTCCAGGAATATGTATGATATTTGGAAATGCTTTTAAAGTTCCTATATGTGTATTAATGAATAAACCAAATCCAGAACCATCAAGTAGTAATTGTAATATTGCAAAAGCATGGTATATTAATAATTAACTATAAAACTATTGACAATAAAAAATAAAATTGATAAAAT
>CAYVSY010000046.1:0-7064 GCA_964454255.1 uncultured Muribaculaceae bacterium | reverse complement strand
TTTTCTTTTTCTTTGTTTATAAGCCATATTGTAACCTCCTTAAGTATTACTTCTTTTTATTAGCAACGGTTTTCCCTTTGCCTTTTCTTGTTTTAGCATTAGTTGATGTTCTTTGTCCTCTTACAGGTAATCCCTTTTTATGACGAGTTCCTTGATATGAATTGATTTCCATTTTTGTTTTAATATTCATATTTACTTCTCTTCTTAAATCACCTTCAACTGAATGTTTAGAAATCTCATCTCTTAATTTTACTATTTCTTCTTCAGTTAGGTCTTTTGCTTTTGTATCTAAATTTACATTAGCATTTTGACAAATTGTTTTAGATAGTTGTCTTCCAATACCATATATGTATGTAAGTGCTACTTCAACTCTTTTGTCATTAGGTAAGTCAATACCTTTAATACGTGCCATAATTTTCCCTCCTATTAACCTTGTTTTTGTTTGTGTTTTGGATTTTCACAAATAACCATTACTTTGCCATTACGTTTAATAATTTTGCATTTTTCACAAATAGGTTTTACTGACGCTTTTACTTTCATTATAATCCCTCCATTTACTTTCTATAGATTATACGCCCACGTGTTAAATCATATGGTGATAATTCAATTGTAACGGTATCACCTGGTAAGATGCGAATATTATTTACTCGTATTTTACCAGAAACGTGAGCTTCTATTATATGACCATTGACAAGTTGCGCTTTAAATTTTCCACCTGGTAAAATTTCTAATATTTTACCTTCTACTTCTAAAACATCATCTTTACTCATATTATCACCCTTTCGTTGTAATTTCGTAGCCATTTTTTGTAACTACGAGTGTGTGTTCAAAATGTGCCGATGGTTTACCATCACCAGTTACTATTGTCCAATCATCATCTAACATAAATATTTCTGCTGTTCCTAAATTTAACATTGGTTCAATAGCAATAACCATACCTTCTTTTAGCATTGGTCCTCCATTACCAGTAAAATAATTAGGAACATCAGGATCTTCATGTAAGCTACTACCTACACCATGACCGACTAATTCACGAACAATTCCTAAATTATATTTATCAGCTATTTTTTGAATAGCTCTTGATATATCAGAAATATAATTTCCCGGTTTAACTTCATCAATACCAGCGTATAAAGATTCTTCCGTCCATTTTAATAAATTCTTTATTTCTGGACTAACATGACCAACAGGATAACTCCATGCTGAATCACCATGATAACCTTTATAACAAGCACCAATATCAATTGAAATAATATCACCATTTTTTAATTTTTTTGAACTAGGTATTCCATGAACCACTTCATCATTAATTGATGTGCAGATACTCTTTGGATAACCATTATAATCTTTAAAAGAAGGAGTAGCATTCATACTAACTATAAATTCATTAGCTATTTTATCTAATTCATTCGTTGTAATTCCTGGTTTTATAAATGGTTTTAAATGCTGATGAGTTAAATAAACTATTCTTCCTGCTTCTTTTAATAAATTTATTTCATAATCACTTTTGATTTTTATCATAATTTTTATGCCTTCATTTCAGATAATAAATGTTTTATTTCATTAAATACATCAATAACAGTCGTTGAGTTATTAATTTTAATACTTAATAAAACTTTTTTATCTCTATAATAATTTATCAATGAAGATGTTTTTTCCATATAAGTTTCAAAGCGAGAATTCATAACCTCTTCTGTATCATCATCTCTTTTAATTAATATAGAATGACATTTATCACAAATTCCGTTTTGTTTTGGTGTTAATTGATTAACATTAGTATTATATGATGATCCACATTTTGGACATACAATGCGATTTTTTATTCTATCAATAGCCGTTTGTTTATCAATATCCAAGAATATAACTAATCCAATATCATAATTTAATTTTTTTAATAATTCTTCATAATTTATAGCTTGTTCAACATTTCTTGGATAACCATCCAAAATATAACCATTAACACAATCTTCTTTTTGCAATCTATCACTAAGAAGTTTTGTAATTATTTCATCTTTTATAAAATTACCTTTAGAAAGTTCATCTTTTATAAAATTACCTAATTCATTATCCAACATAGCCATTTCCCTAAGTAAATCGCCTGTTGATATATGAGGAATACTATATTCTTCGCTTAATAATTTAGCTTGTGTTCCTTTCCCGGCAGCCGGTGGAGCAATAAATATAATATTCTTCATTATTTTCCGCCTTTATAGGTTCTATTTACTAAACTACTTTCTAATTGTTTGTATGTTTCTAATGCCACACCAATAACAATTAACATCCCTGTTCCGCCTAGTGTAACACTACTTGGTAAAGATCCAATATTACTAAATATTATTGGCATACCAGCAATAATCATTAAAAATATTGATCCAATTAAAGTTAATCTTGATAATACTTTTTTAATGTAATCACCAGTTTCCTTACCTGGTCTAATCCCTGGAATATATCCAGCATTTCTTCCTAAATTTTTTGATAATTCATCTGGATTAATTTGTAAAAATACATAAAAGTATCCAAAACCAAATATTAATAGCATATACACTAAAAATCCAATTGGCGTTGTATAAGTTAGATACTTTTCAACAAATAATGTAAAATTACCACCATCTTTTTCTATTATTTTAGCAATAAAAGATGGTATAGACATTAATGTTGATGCAAATATAACTGGCATTACACCTGATGAATTTAATTTAAAAGGTATATAAGTTTGTTTTTTTCCATAAGCACTTGTTGTTTGGTTAGCATATTGAATTGGAATACGTCTTTCCGATTGTTCAACAAAAATTATTCCAACTATAATTATTAAATATACTAAAATAAACAATGTGTATGAAACAATACCAATAAATAAACTTGATTGTGTTCCTACTAATGATCCATAGGCATCTATAAACATTTTAGGAACAGTTGAAATGATACCAGCCATTATTATTAAGGACATGCCATTTCCTAATCCATATTTAGTTATTCTATCACCAAGCCATAACAAGAATGATGTGCCAGCTGTCATTATTAAAGCTGATTTCAAATAATCAATTGTCGTAGCTCCATCCCCAAGAAAAGCAAAAGCTAAGAAAAATCCTTGAACAAAACCAAGACCAATACCAATATATCTGGTAATTTGATTTAATTTTTGTCGACCAATTTCTCCACTTTCTTTTAATTCTGTAAAATATGGGATTATATCAACCATTTGAATTAAACTAATAAAAATTGAAGCTGAAATATAGGGCATTACCCCAAGACCAAATATAGAAAACTTCTTTAAGCCACCACCAGTAATTGCATTTAATATTTCTAAAGAACCCAAATCAGAAATTATACCTTTAGCACCAGGAACAACAATTGTATTTCCAATTTCAAAAATTAATAGTGCTAACAATGTATATAATATTCTACTTCTTATATCTTTATTTTTAGGATTAAAAATTTGTTTAAGGTTTTTAAACATATTAAATCACCTCAATATTTCCACCTAATTTTTCTATTTGAATCTTAGCTGGATTAGAAAATTTATTAGCTTTTACAGTAAGTTTTTTAGTTAATGTTCCATTACCTAAAATTTTAACCCCGTCTAATTCATTTTTAACTAATCCTTTTTCTTTTAATGCTTCTATTGTAACAACAGCGTTATCATCAAATGAGTTTAAATCATCAATATTTACAACTGCATATCGGATTTTAAACATTGCATTACTAAATCCACGTTTAGGTAATCTTCTGAATAATGGTAATTGTCCACCTTCAAATCCAGGTCTTACACCACCGCCACTTCTAGCATTTTGTCCTTTTTCACCTTTTCCACTTGTTTTTCCCAATCCACTTCCTGGACCACGTCCAACTCTCTTTTTTGTTTGAACTGAACCTTCATTTGGTTTTAATTCATGTAATTTCATTATCTTAAAACCTCCTCTACTGTTTTGCCTCTTAAAGCCGCAATTTGTTCAATTGTTCTTTGACTTTTCAATGCATTTAATGTAGCCCTTGCCATATTAATTTTCGTGCTAGATCCTAGTGATTTAGATAAAATATCACGAACACCAGCAAGTTCAAGAACATCTCTAACTGGGCCTCCAGCTTTTACTCCGGTTCCTTCTGTAGCTGGTCTTAACATAACCTTAGCGGCACCTTGTTTAACTGTTATTTCATGTGGAATAGTTCTATTATCAATTAAAGAAACATTTATAATATTTTTTGTTGCAGCTTGTGTTGCTTTCTTAACTGCATCTGGCATTTCTTTTGCTTTACCAGTTCCAAGCCCAACTTTACCTTTCCTATTTCCAACTACTACTGTAGCAGAAAAACGGAATTGGCGACCACCTTTAACAACTTTTGTAACACGATTAATATCTATAACCTTTTCATCATAAATCTTTTTAACTTCACGTCTTTCAAAGGATTTATTATTTCTAGGACTACGTGTTTTTTTATTATCTTTAGGTGTTTCTACAACTTTTTCTTGCATAAGTTTTCCTCCTTATTAGAATTCCAAGCCATTTTCACGTGCGGCTTCAGCCAATGCTTGAACACGTCCATGATAAAGATATCCACCTCTATCAAATACAACTTTTGTAATTTTTACTTTTTTAGCACGTTTAGCAATTTCAGCGCCAATTACTTTAGCTGCTTCGACATTGCCACCGTTAGTTAATTTTAATTCTTTTTCAAGTGATGATGCATGAGCAAGTGTTATTCCTTTAACATCATCAATTATTTGAGCAGAAATATTTGCATTAGATCTGAATACATTTAATCTAGGCATATCTGTCGTTCCTGATAATGTTTTTCTAATACGGGCATGTCTAACTAAACGCATTTCATTTCTAGATGTTTTTTTAATCATAAGCATACTCTCCTTTACATATTATTTAGATGCTTTTTTTCCTTCCTTACGACGGATTTTTTCATCTTTATAACGAATACCTTTACCCTTATATGGTTCAGGCTTTCTAACTTTTCTTACAATAGCAGCAAATTCTCCTACAGCTTGTTTATCAATACCTGTAATTGATATTTCAGTAGGACTAATTCCTGTAACAGTTAAGCCATTTGGAACATCAATGTCAACAGGATGTGAATATCCAGCACTTACTGTTAATACTGTTCCTTTTGGATTAAAACGATAACCAACACCAATTATTTCCATATCCTTTTTATAACCATCCGTCACACCGATTATCATATTTTGAATATTAGAATTAGTTGTGCCATGCATTGCATTTATAAAACTGGTTTCTTTTGTTTTTTCTACTGTTAATGTTTTATTTTCAATCTTAATATCTAAACCATCGACAATATTTAATGAAAGATCACCTTTTGGTCCTTTAACAATTAAAACACCATTGTTATTTTCGATACTAACATTTTCTGGTATTGTTAAAATTCTTTTACCAATACGACTCATTTTTGCACCTCCTTATGTTTATTTTACTACCAAATATAAGCTAATACTTCTCCACCGACTTGTTCTTGACGAGCTTTTTTATCCGTCAAAATACCTTTTGGTGTAGAAATAATGGCAATTCCCAATCCATTTAAAACTTTAGGAATTTCATTTACTTTTGCATAAACACGTAATCCTGGTTTAGAAATACGTTTTAAACCTGTAATTACTTTTTCTTTGTTGTGTCCATATTTTAAAGTTAATACTATACTATTTTTTTCTATTTTATATTCTTCAATAAAACCTTCATCTTTTAAGATTTTGGCAATTTCTACTTTTAATTTAGATGCTGGAATATCAACTGATTTATGATGCATTGTTATGGCATTACGAATTCTTGTTAACATATCAGCTATTGGGTCTGTAACATACATATCTGATCCCTCCTTTTATTTTACCAACTTGATTTCTTTATGCCTGGTATTTGTCCTTTATAAGCAAGTTCTCTAAAACAAATACGACATATTCCAAATTTGCTCATTATAGCATGTGGTCTTCCACAAATAGAGCAACGAGTATATTTTCTAACTTTAAATTTTGGTTCTCTTTGTGACCTTACTATTATACTTTTTTTAGCCATTTTTTCCTCCTCTTTATAAGGTTATTTCCTAAATGGAATTCCAAGTTCGCTTAATAAATCATAAGCTTCTTCATTTGTATTAGCTGTAGTAACAATAACAATATCCATACCACGAACTTTTACAACATTATCAAATTCTATTTCAGAAAATATTAATTGTTCTTTTATACCAATAGTATAATTACCTCTTCCATCAAAAGCTTTTGGAGATAATCCTCTAAAATCACGAACACGAGGAAGACCAATTGAAATTAATTTATCTAAGAAATTATACATTTTTTCACCTCTTAGAGTAACTTTACATCCAATTTTATTACCTTCTCTCAACTTAAATGTTGAAATTGATTTAGTAGCTTTTGTAGAAACCGGTTTTAATCCTGTAATAGCTTCCATGTCAGCCATAGCTGCTTCTAATAACTTACTATTAGTAAGCGCATCACCAACACCCATATTAACAACAATTTTTTCTATTTTTGGTACTAACATAACCGTTTTATAACCATGTTTATTCATTAAACTTGGAACAATTTCTTTATTGTATTTTTCTTTTAGGCGGTTCATAAATACCCTCCTTCCAAATTAGTTATTTTCTTTCTTTGTTTTAGTAGTTTTTTTTGAAGTTTCCTTCTTTACAACTTTCTTAGTTTCTTTTTTAGAATCAATTAATTTAACATTAGATACGTGAATAGGTGCTTCTGTTTCAATTATTTCACCAGTTCCATTATTATTTTTTGGTTTTAAATGTTTTTTAACAATATTAATTCCTTCAACAATAACTTTATCACCTAATATTTTATTAATTTTTCCTTCTTTGCCTTTACTGGCACCAGCAAGGATTCTAACTTTATCACCTGTTTTAATTTTCACGTTAATTCCTCCTTATATCCTAAAGCACATCTTTAGCAAGACTGACGATTTTCATAAAATCTTTATCTCTAAGTTCACGTGCTACTGGACCTAATACACGAGTTCCAACTGGAGTTTTATCATCTTTAATAATAACGCATGCATTATCATCAAATTTAATGTAAGATC
>CAYVSY010000045.1:0-7408 GCA_964454255.1 uncultured Muribaculaceae bacterium | reverse complement strand
TATTATCATAATTATACCAACTATTATCATTATTTGTTACATCTGCTTTTACTAACGTTGTTCCATTATATTTTACGGGAATCATTCCACTTGCTAAAACAGGTGTTGATATTGTAGAAATCATTTGATTAGTTGCTTTAGCCTTCAAATTAAATGAAAATTCCTTATTACCCATATTAGATGAATTATCCATATTTCCATCTATCCATACATAAAATACATATGTATCTGGCGTTTCATTAGTTGTAATAAACTGATTAGATAAAATTGTAATATTACTTCCAATTACTGCTGAACTAAAATTTCCACCTGTAGTAGCCACACCATTTTTATACATTACCCATTTAAAACTTGCATCTTTTAATTCGTTTGGTAAAATTAAAATTTCTAATAAAAAATTAACATAAATATTCGATTTAGTTGTTTTAATAGTAATTGTTTTATTTATATTATTATTTATCATATCTAATGTTGGTGTTAATGAGCCAGCAATAACACTATTATTATCAGTATACGTAATATCTAAATTACCTATTGTTACATTAGCAGTTGTGCTTGTTGATCCTTGCCAACTCCACCAAGCATATGTAAACCCGATAACAATAAAAATACCTAAAATTGAAGTTAAAATAGTTAAATTTTTTTTCTTATCTTTCATATCAATCACCTATATTATAACTAGTATAACAAAATATAATTAATTTTTCAACAAAAAAAGGAAACTTTCATTTCCAATAAAATTATATTTTTAAATATTTTCGTGAAGCTCTATAACTACCAAACATACCGACTAAAACACCAATTAATAAAAGTAATGCAGATGTTGTCCATACAAATGGATATGGTTTAATCATATTAGCAAAAGCTGAATTAAATAATCTTCCCCCAAAGAAATCATAAATAACACCATATCCGTATATAGTTAACACAATTGGAATAATTGATCCCATTATTCCTAAAAATAATCCTTCAATTAAGAATGGAAATTTAATAGCAAAGTTGGATGCTCCAACTAAGCGCATAATTTCAATTTCCGTTTTTCTAGAAAATATTGTTAGTTTAATTGTATTTGATATTAAGAAGGCCGCAACTAAAATTAAAGCCACAACTGCTATTAATGATACTTTTTCCACAACATTATATATAACAATTAATTGTGCGACAACATTTTCACTATAATTTACAGAATTAACGCCATCTATCGCTTTTATTGTTTCAACATCATTAGCAATTGTATTAATATCATTCATTTTAATTACATAACTATCTAATAATGGATTACTATTCCATCCTTCAATAATAATTTGAAAAGCTGGATCTTTTTCAGCATATTCCTTTGCAGCTGTATCCTTAGATTTATATTCAATTGTATTAACGTTATTAGTTGCCATAATTTTTTCTTTTATTTCTTCTGTTTTTTCAATTGTAACATCTGAATCTAAAAATATTACAATCCCAACTGTTTTCTTTAATTCCATGGCTGAATTTTCTATAGTATAAGTAACAATTATTGACAATGATACAACTATTAAAGTAATTGTAATACATGAAATAGAAGCAAGTGATAAACTAAAATTTCTTACAACGCTTTTGAAAGCATCTCTTATACTTCTACTTAATCTTCTTAATGCCTTCATTATAATACGTTCCTTTCATATAATCCCTTGTTAGTTTACCATCTTCAATTAATATAACTCTTTTCTTTAGTTTATCTACTATTTCTCTATCATGAGTTGCCATAACAACGGTTGTTCCTAAATTATTAATTGTTTCTAAAACTTTCATAATTTCCATACTAGTTGCTGGATCTAAGTTACCCGTTGGTTCATCACATATTAATAATTTAGGATCATTAACAATAGCTCTCGCAATCGCAACTCTTTGTTGTTCACCACCAGAAAGTTGATTAGGATATTGTCTCGATTTAGCTTGCAATCCAACTAATTCTAATACCTTCATAACTTTTTTATATATAACTTTATTTTCTAAAGCAAACACTTCCAAAGCAAAAGCCACATTTTCAAATACAGTTAATCTAGGTAATAATTTAAAATCCTGAAAAACCACTCCTAATTTTCTTCTTAATTTATAAACTTTTCTATTTTTTAATGTCGCAACATTTATACCACCAATCTTAATTTCACCTTTGTCAGGTTTTTCTTCTCGATACAACATTTTAATAAACGTTGATTTACCAGATGCCGTTTTACCAATAACAAAAACAAATTCTCCTTTTTCTATTGATACATTAAAATCATATAGTGCTACAACACCATTTTTATATGTTTTTTGAACATTTCTAACTTTAATTAATTCCATACTTCACCACTTCCTATGCTCCTCCTGAAACTTCATAAGTATCAGTTATTAAAAAGAAAGCATCTTTATCTAATTCTAAAACTACTTGTTTAACACTAAAATATTGTCTAGTAGGTATTACACAAATAATCATTTTTTTCTTTTCCTCTGAATATCCACCTTTTACATCTAATATTGTAACACTATGTGATAAATTTTTAATAATATATTTTTTAATTTCATCAACATTTCTTGTCACAATGTAAAATGCTTTCTTATCAGATATACCTAAAATCACTCTATCTGTTACCACACTTGAAATATATAAAGCCAAAATACCATATAATGCTTTTGGAACTCCAAAAACAAACGCAGACACAATTATTATTAAAATATTTGTTATTAAAGTTGCCGATCCTATCGAAATTTTAGCATACTTATTTAAAATTTGATTTACTATCTGCATTCCGCCTGTTGAAAAACCATTTTTATACGTTATTCCAGATGCAAATCCACCTAACACCCCACCATATATAGACAATAATAACATTGAACTATTAGATAAATCAATATAATTAATTAAATATGCCGTTGTTTTCATAAAAAAAGGTAATAATAAGACACCAACTAAAGTTCTCATAGTTTGTTTAAAACCTAAAAAGATAAAACTCATTAAAATCAAAAACATTGATGTCATAAAAACAAATGTAGCTGGATCAATATCAAAATATGATCTAACAATTAAAGCAATCCCTGTTGTTCCACCTGTTACTATATTATATGGTTCAAAAAACAAATTAAACGATAACGCTGATAAAAAAATACCCGCTATCATAAAACAATATCTAGAAAAGAAATTTTTTGATTGAACTTTTTTTTCAACTTCATCTAAATTAACTTTTTTTTTTAAAAAAAACATACTACACCTTCTTTCCAAATACTTCATAAGAATCTGTTACTAAAAAGAAAGCATCTTTATCCACTTCTTTTAATCCCTCTTTTACAATAAAATATTTTTTAGTAGGAATGACGCACAATAACAAGGATTGTTTAGAATTCAAATATCCTCCTCTAGCTTCAATAATTGTAAGACCAGAATCGACTAATTTAATTAAAAAATCTTTCGTTTCATCTTCTTTGCTAGTTATTATATAAAAAGCTTTAGCCTGAGATATTCCAAGAATTACTTTATCCGTTATCATACTAATTATATATAAAACGATTAAACCGTACATTAATATATCCCATCCAAATACTAACTTACCACTTAAAACAACTAAACCATCTACTATAATCATGGCTTTTCCAATACTAATTTTAAAATACTTAGCCAAAATTTGATTAATTATATCCGTTCCACCTGTTGTCCATCCCGTTTTAAAAATAAGTCCATAACCAAGTCCAGAAATAGCAGCTCCAAACACGGCAACTAATATCATTTCCGTCCCATTAATATTAATTAACGATGTAACTCCTTCCGTTAAATAGACACATATCGGAAAGATTAACGATCCTATTATTGAATTTTTTGTAATTTTCCAACCCAACAAAAAATATGAAATAATAAGTAACAAAATAGACATTATAAATATAAATATAGAAGGATTAACACCATATTGATTTAAAACAATAGACAATCCACTAATTCCAAAGCATACTATCCCATATTGAAGAAAAAACAAATTAAATGCCGCCGCTGTTATGAAACATCCAACTACTAATATTATTATTCTATAAATTAAATCTTTTTTATTCACTTTTTGTAAAACTTCATCAACATTATAATCTTCTTTTTTTTTCTTAAATAAAAACATACTATTCCCCTTTTCTTAAATAAGCATTAATAAAGTCATCCAAATTACCATCTAAAACACTATTAACATCAACTTTTTCATAATCGGTATCATTATCCTTTACCAATGTATATGGGCACATAACATAGCTCCTTTTTTGTGAACCAAAATTAATACTAATGTTACTTTTCATATTACCTAATTCTTTTTCTTTTTTTTCTTGCTCTAAAGCATATAATTTACTTTTCAATATTTCCAAAGCTTTTTCTTTATTTTGTATTTGACTGCGTTCATTTTGAACAGTAACTACTATATTACTAGGTATATGCGTAATTCTAACTGCACTATCAGTAGTATTTACACTTTGACCACCAGCTCCACTACTACGATAAACATCTATTTTTAAATCTTTATCTAATAATTCTATTTCAATACTATTATCTATTTCAGGAATTATATCAACTGAAGCAAAAGATGTATGTCGCCTAGAATTACTATCAAATGGTGATATTCTAACTAATCTATGAACACCTCGTTCTCCCTTTAAAAAACCATAAGCATTTTTAGCTTTAACTAAAATCATAGCACTTTTTATTCCAACATCTTCTTCTTGAATGTATATTTCTTCATATTTCCAATTTTTTTTCTTAAAAAACCTTGTATACATACTATATAACATCATAGCCCAGTCCTGTGATTCAGTTCCACCAGCACCTGGATGTATTTCCAATAAACAATTATTTTCATCATATGGCCCATTTAAATATAGTTCCATCTCTAAATTAGATAATTCCAAAAACAAATTATTATAGTCATTATTAATTAAATTAATTAGTTCATCATCTTTTTCTATTATAAGCAATTCTATAGTTTCTAAACTCATTTTTACTTTATTCTTTATTTCTTCTACTTTTTCCAATATTTTTTTTGCATCACTTACTTCATTAATAACTTTATCAGCTCTTTCTTTATTATCCCAAAAAGAAGATTCATTCATTTCTTTAGATAATAATTCATATCTTTCTTTTTTACTATCTAAGTCAAAGAGACCTCCATAAAATAGTTATTTTATTATTTAAATTTTCATATAATTTCTTAAGTTCTTTTATATCCATATTATCAATCCTAACAATAACATTATAACATATAAATTAAAAAAGCACTATTGTGCTTTAACTTTTTTTAATTGTTTTTTATGATTAGCTAAAATTTCCATCTCATTATCTATCATATTAGTTAAAAAGTAATTACTTGAAAATAACATAGATTCTCTTAATTTGCTAGATGTTCTATCATCAATAATTTTTCTATTTATATTTATTATTTTACCTCTTTCATCAAATAATACAGCAAATTTCCCATTAACAATTAATGAAGAAAGATCATCTGTCACAAATAATTTATTATGTTCAGATTCTATAATAATACATTTTTGAGAAAGTAAAAATGTTTTTTTAAATGTTTCCCTATTACAAATACGATGTAATAAATATTCTTCTATATAATCATTATGAACAGTAATTCCATATAAGTCTCCATCAAAATTAAATATTTCAACACTTTTTATAAAATTATTTTTAATGTATTTTATATAACCAATATTTGTTTCTATATAACCTTTTCCATCTATAACTTCAATATTTTTTTTGATTTTGTTTATAAAACTATTAATTTTTTTTATTTCATTGTTCATAAAAGTATCCTTTCAAAATAAATATATGAAAAATAAATCACTTTTATTTAAGTATTTTTTAATTAACTTTATATTTTAATAACATCTCTTTATCTTCAATACTAACTCGTCGGCTTTCTCGACATTTTTGAATAGCTTTATTAATTGTCCATTTATTTAATTTATTATTATTTAAATATTTTAAAGTTTTTTCTCTTTGTTTAATAAAGCATTCACACAATAACCAAGCATTCATCATATTAACATAATAATGTTCTTCATTAAAAAACATATCCAACAAATCAAATATTTTATCAATATAATCACTTTTATCAATAAAATTAAAAAGAATTGACATACCTATTCTTCTAACAAATGATTTCTCACTTTTAATATATTCCAAAACTATATTAAAGTATTTTTCTTCATTACCTTTAATATTA
The DNA here is from genome assembly GCA_964454255.1 of uncultured Muribaculaceae bacterium. Lineage (GTDB taxonomy): Bacteria > Bacillota_I > Bacilli_A > RF39 > UBA660 > CAYVSY01. The sequence continues at coordinate 1,202 of CAYVSY010000045.1, read as the reverse complement.
AAGGATAATAAATCACAAGTTGCCCAATTATCAGCTCTATTACTATATATATCTAAATATTTTTTTTGAACTTCAAAATCTTTAATTTTAACAATTAAATAACCATTAATAGCAGTATTTTCATAATAATCCCATATCATAAAATTCAAAAATTCAATAAAATTACCTTTTGCTATTTTATTAACAATATATTTTATAACATCTGTTTTTATACATAAAATAGGTAAATTAGTCTGTAATAAGTTAGTTGCCCATTCTTTTTTTTCAATATTTTCAAATGATTTTAAGTAATTTTGAAACTCCACTATATCTTTTTTATTCCAATTATTCTTTATTAAATCCACAATAACCTCCATTTTATTTTTAACAATTCAAAAGTGTAAAAATATATTTTACTTAATATTTAATCTACAATATAAATTGTTATTTTATCAATTTTTTAAGAATAAACCTAATCCAATAAAAATAAATCCAACAAAATCAATTACTAAATGTTTCCATATTGGCATATCTGATTTTAATTTACCCCATTGAGATGGAGCACCGTTTAAAAAAAGTATAATAAATCCCGTAATAATTAATATATATTATAATATTTTCATTTTGCCTCCTAATTATGAACATGTCCAGTTCCACCGCAAAGTGAGCATGTTATCCATCGATATTGTTTTTGTTGCATATATTGTCCATTAACCAAATATTGATTATAATATGATTCATTATAACCTCCAGCACCACTACATTTTGAACAAATATGAGTTTTGTTTGTATTTCCATCTAAGTTCTCTTTTATTGTGTCTGTCAAAGCTACCTCGGTTATCCATGAAATTGAAGGATCAATAACTAAATCTGTAATTAATGTTGCTGATGTATAATCGGAACTAAAATCTACTATAGTGTTATTAGTAAATTTCATAAAGAAAAAACTAGGAACATATAAAACATTATCTACTAATATTGTCTTAACACTTTCATCAATTGCTTGAAGTGTTGTCTTGCCATAAACCATTTCTCCTTGTTCTGCACTAACTCTCAATATATTATTATTAATTTTAGTAACTAATATTGTTTTATTATCATTTTCAAGAACATCTACATCTAAGTAATTTAATATATATTTAATAGGAAAATATGCTCCTTTTTCTTCATCTTTTAATTTAAATGGAAAATTTTTTGTTTCCAACTCTTTTCCATTAACAATC
>CAYVSY010000044.1:0-7791 GCA_964454255.1 uncultured Muribaculaceae bacterium | reverse complement strand
ATTTTACATCTTAATTTTATCAATTTTATTTTTTATTGTCAATAGTTTTATAGTTTTTAAAAAAATATATTATAAGCATGTTATAATATCAATATATGGGAGAAAATATGAATACACAATTTGTTACTGTTTTTAAAAGATTAAAACCAAAAAAAAATAATGAATTACCTTTAAAACCTGTTGATATTATTTTTGGTGAGATAAAAGATACAAATGGAAAAAAAAATTTTATTAGTTCTAGTGGTGAAAAATTAAAATGTGGCGATGATTTTGAGTCACTAAATGATACTTTTGTATATGGTTATCCTTTTAATATAAGTGAATATATTAGATTATATTCTGGTGATAGTAATTATTCTAAACTTTCTTATACTAAAGATAATAAGTTTTATAGTGATGGTTCTCTATTAGTTGATGATATTAAAGAACCATTTATACGAGAAGCTTTTTTAGAATATTTAGACTGTATTAATTTGTATTATTTTTATCAAAAATACCTTCCTGATTCTAATTATATAGAAACATATTATTGCCGTCGTATTGAAGAAAATAATTTAACATATTTAGATAGTATTGATAGTGATTTTCTTCGTCGTGAATTAGAACTTGATATTGATGAAGATGATGATTTAGCAATATCTTTTTCAAATATAGAAATAGAAAAAAATGATTTTAATACTAAAAATGTTATTGAAAAAGTATGTAATTGTGTAATTGGTCAAGATGAAGCAGTTAAATCAGTTGTTAGTTCTATAAATGCTAATCATCATATTATAGATCGTTCTATTAAAAGAAATATTTTATTAGTTGGACCAACAGGATGTGGAAAAACAGAAATTTTTAGATCTATTGCTAAAGAAATTAAATGTCCTTTTGTAACAGAAGATTCCACCCAATATACTTCAGCTGGATTTGTTGGGCGTTCAATCGAAGATATGTTTACCGATTTAATTAATGTTGCTGATGGTGATATTGAAAAAGCACAATATGGAATTATATTTGTTGATGAAATTGATAAAAAAGCGGCTAAAAAAGATGGTGAAGGTATTGCTACATCAGCTGTTTTAGATTCGTTATTAAAACCTCTTGATGGTGATCCAGTTATTTTTAAATATAAACACGATTTAATTACTTTTGATACAACTCATATAACTTTTGGTTTTGCTGGTGCCTTTTCTGGTCTTGAAAAAGAATATATAGAAAAAGTAGTTGGTTTTTGTTCAAATCACTCTTCTTCTAAAACAACTGAATTAGATCGTTTTAATGATTATGGTATTAAACCTGAATTTATGGGAAGAATAAATATTATGGAATATTTAAATTCTTTATCATTAGAAAATTTAATAGCAATTTTAAATAAATCTGTTAATAACCCTATTATCAAAAATACTCTTTTATTTGATAGTTATAATACTAAATTAACAATTGTAAACGATGCTATATTAGAAATAGCAACTATTGCTAAGAATTCTGGAAAAGGAGCAAGAGGTTTAAATCTAATTTTTAATTTAGCAATTAAAAATGCATTAATTGATGTTCAATCAGATAATTCTATTAAAGAAGTTATTATTGATAAAGAAACAATTCATGATAATAAAAAATATGTTTTAAAACGCTGATGTTTTCAAACTTTTTTTATAGACATACTTCTTTTTTTTTGGTAAAATTATTGAGAGGTGTGAAATATGACAACAGATTTAGTAGACTTTTTTGTTAATCTTTTTAACGGTTTAGATAAAAACATTATTATATTTATTATTTCTTTAATGCCAATATTAGAACTTAGAGGTGGCTTAATTGCGGCTAGTTTATTGAACTTAAGTTTTTATAGTTCCTTTATTATTTGTTTTTTTGGTAATCTATTACCTATTCCTTTTATATTACTTTTTATTGAAAAAATATTGAATTGGTTTAAAAGATTTCCTAAAGTTAGAAAAACTATTAATAAATTAGAAATGAAATCAATGGCTAAAAGTGAAAAAATACAAAGATTTAAATACATGGGTTTATTTATTTTTGTGGCTGTTCCTTTACCAGGGACAGGTGCTTGGACAGGTGCTTTAATCGCTATACTTCTTGGACTTGATAAGAAAAAATCTTTTATAGCTATTATTTTTGGTGTATTAGTTGCTGGTATTATAATGAGCATTCTATCTTATGGGGTGTTAGGATCATTAATTAGATAATTTTATAATTATCTTTTTTTTATATGAAAATAATATAGAAATATTAGTATATTTAATCACATATAGGTTATAGTTGACATTTTTTTTTATATTCATCATAAATTATAATGAATATAAAGAAGGGGTGAAATCTATGTGTGATAATACCAACAAAACTTGTGAAAATTGTATTGCAGATATATTAAAAGTTATATATATTCTTCAACAAAGTATTTGTTCAAATGATAGTTGTTTAGAATCTTGTGATAAAGGTTACTTAGGTCAAAGTTGTGGAACAGTTTGTAATACTCGTCCAACAATGTTATATACTTGCTGTGGTAATGGTGTAGCTTGGTCAATGCCTATTTCTAAAGATCCTACAATTACGACAACATCAAATGTATTTAGAATAGAAAAACTTGATGGATGTTGTGCAACTTTTAGAGTTCTACAACAAAATTCTGATACAAGTTCACTTTATCCATACGCAGCTACTAATTCGTTTTTCACAATGAATTTAGGCTGTTTATGCGTTCTTAGGTGTCTAGATGATACATATGTAGACTGTTTATAAAAAACACTTCAAATTGAAGTGTTTTTTCAAACCATTGACAAAATGTTTTATTTATTAATCTAATAAAATAATTAAATCATTATTTTTAATATATATCAATTATATCAGATATTTTTATATATTCATTATCCATGGTAAATAAATAATTATTGTTGCGTCCAACGATTCTTTTTTTCATCGTTTTACTATTGGTTATAATTGTAACATCAGCCTTATATATATAATTATTAGAATTAAAAATATTAGATATTTTTTGTTTTATTGTCCAATGACTATCTACTTTATTTTCTATGTCATAATTTTTTTTAATATTTGATTCGTTTTTATTTAATGATGAATAAACTACTTTACTATTTTTTAATGGACCTATTAAATTATTTTGATATATTTTATTTAATTTATTATTCATTAACCCACCGCCTATTATAATTTATGATAAATAATTAAAAAAATGATATCAATAGTTGATTTTTTGGTATAATAAATAAAGAAAGATGTGAGACAATGAAAAATATATCAAAATACAAAATTGAACTTCAAATATTAATTCCTCTTGGACTATTTATGATAATAAGTGTTTTATCAATTTATAGTGCTAAAGAATTATTACCTAGTTATATGGATAATATTTGGATTAAACAAATCATTTGGTATTTAATTGGTGGTGGAATTGCTTTATTAATTATGAAAATTGGTAATAAATTTTTATATAATAATGCTTGGATATTTTATATAATTAATATTTTAGCTTTACTTGGATTATTTTTCTTTGGAAATTATGTTAATAATGCTGTTTGTTGGTATCAAATACCTGGTATTGGTAGTATTCAACCATCCGAGTTTATGAAAGGAACATTAATTATTACTTTAGGTAGAATGATAAATGATTTTAATACACGATATTCTAATCCATCAGTTGAAAAAGAATTCATATTTATTTTAAAAGTTTTAGCGGTTGTAGCTATTCCATCAATTTTAACTTTTATTGAACCAGATACAGGAGCTGTCATTATTTATTTATTAATTACTCTAGCAATGTTATTTATTGGTGGTCTTAGAAAAAGATGGTTTATAATTTTACTCTCTATAGCCATTATATGCGGTGGAATTTTCTTTCTTTTATTCTTTTTTAAAGAAGATATATTTATTAATATATTGGGAACTAATTTCTTTTACAGAATGGATAGAATTATTAATTGGCAAAATACTAGTGGAATGCAGTTATCAAATTCAATGATTGCGATTGGTTCAGGAGGATTGTTTGGTCATGGAATATTTAATACGCCTTTATATTTTCCAGAACTTCAAACTGATTTTATATTTGGTGTTATTTCTTCTAATGTTGGATTTATAGGCAGTATTTCGTTAATTATGTTAATTGTCTTTTTTGATATTAGTTTAATATCATCAGCCAATAAAACAAATGATTTATCAGATAAATATGTCATTGGTGGAATAATAACTATGTTAGTATTTCAACAAATTCAAAGTATTGGAATGACTATAGGATTACTTCCAATTATGGGTAACGCTCTTCCTTTTATCAGTTATGGTGGATCTTCGTTATTGTGTTATATGATTTTATTAGGAATAATATTTAATATATCAAATCAAAGTTTACGTTGGACTAATTAAAAAAAACATTAGTTTTTTTAATGTTTTGGTTTAAAAATTATGGCAAATATAAAGCCACATATTAAGGCAATACTAATACCAGCGGCGGTTAAATCAAATAATCCCATGGTAAGTCCTAATATTCCAATGTTTCCGGCCATATCCATAGCTCCATGAACAAGTAAATGTCCAAAAGATGTAATTGGAATAATAGCTCCCGCTCCAGCATATAAAACTATTTTATCATATATACCAAATATATCTAAAAAGGCTCCTATAACAACAAACAAGGTTGTTATGTGACCAGGTGTTAATTTAGTGTTATCTAAAATAATTTGAGCAATCATACAAACTAATCCACAAAACAAAAAAGCATATATATATGTCATTGACACACCTCAAAACTTACCGCATGAGCTATTGATGGAATACTATTTTTTTGATAAACAAAAGTTGGTGAAAAAATAGCTCCAGTTGGAATATATAAAACTTTCTTATATTTTTTATTTAACATTTCTTTATATATATACGAATACATTACTAACGAACTACAGGCTGGCCCACTTCCTCCCGCAAATACATTTTGTTTTTTTGTATCATATATCATTGTTCCACAATCATTATAATTTGTTGAAATATCAATATTATATTCCTGTTTCATATAATCAATTAATATTTTTTTACCATATTCACCCAAATCACCTGTCACAATTAAATCATAATATTTGGCATCTCTGTTTAAATTACTTAAATGATTATATAATGTTTTACTTGCAGCAATAGCCATAATAGCCCCCATATTATTTACATCAGTGAGTCCAATATCAATGGCTGAACCAATCGTCGATGATTCTACTCTAATTGGACTTTTAGTAGAACTTAAATGAATCGATGTCCCGCCAGTTACAGTCCATGTAACTGTTTTTTTCTTAGGTGCACCATATTCAGTTGGATTTCTAAATTGTTTTTCAGCTGACATGTTATTAGAGCTTACGCCACATATAATATTATTTGCTTTTTTACTATCAATAAAAGTAGATCCAATAATTATTTCTTCACCACTAGTAGCACAAGCATTATACACACCTAAATATGGAATATTAAACTCTCTAGCAGCATAATTAGAAGCAGATATTTGATTTAATAAATCACCTAATATTAATAAATCAATTTTTTCTTCAGAAATATTATCTTTTTTAATTAAATTTTTAATAGAATTTTCTAACATTTTTGACTCTGCTTTTTCAAAACTTTTTTCATTATAATAAAAATCTTTTGAATATATTTCATCAAAATAATTAGCAATTGGTCCATTTTTTTCATATACACCTGCAATTGTCCAAGTGCCAGATACATATACATTATTATATTTTTGGGTCATATTTTATCCTCCAATTATAAATAATCTAATAATTCCAAATACATAAACTGATACAATACCATATAATATAACATTCCCTGCAAGTTTAAATATATTTGATCCTATTCCGTATATTAATCCTTCGTTTTTATAATCTAATGCTGCACTACATATTGAATGTGCAAATCCAGTAATAGGAATTATTAAAGCACATTTAAATTTTGATACTAAAACATCAAATACACCTAATCCTGTTAAAAATGATGCAATAACAATTAAAGTTATTATGACAATTATTCCACCCTCTTTTCTAGGAATACTAAGAATTGAACAATATATATTTAATAATAATTCACTTAAGGCTCCAAATACACCACCTACAAAAAAAACCATAATAGTATTAGATAAGCAATTTTCTTTAGGACTATTTTTAGTTATTATATTTTTATATAGTTTTTCATTCACATTATCACCCTTTATTATTATTAATATTATTATTATTTTTATACAAAAAAAATATTGATTTCTCAATCAATATTATCGAATAAGTTTTTAATTGATATATCTAATGCTCGTGAAATACGATATATTGTATCAATAGAAAAATACTTTTTACCTTTTTTTGATTCAATACGTCTAATAAATTCATGAGATAAATCAACTTTTTCAGCTAATTGTGCTTGTGTTAATCCTTTTAAGTTTCGATATTTTTTTATGTTGGTTGTAATTATTTCATATATGCTTGTATCTAACTTATCACCCTTCTTATTCATAAGCCTTCACCTTCTATTTTTATTGTCTCATATATTTATTTATTTTTATGTAAACCAATCATTTACTTTTTAACATATTTTTCCTTTTAATTTTTGAAGAATTTTTTTTTCAATTCTAGATATGGCTACTTGATTAACACCTAATAATCCAGCTGTTTCATTTTGCGATAAATCATTATAATATCTTTTTTCAATTATTTTTTTTTCAAAACTTGTTAATTCATCAATAGCGCTTTTTAAAACTATATCATCTATATTATAATTATTTTTTTTATCAACAATTGTATTATATATGCAATCAGAATATTCATCATTGATATTTCTATCCAAACTATCAATTGGACTATTTAATAATAAACAATCATTAATAATTTTTTCATCTATTTCTAAAAATAATGATAATTCTATTAAAGTTGGTTCCCTCATTATCTTTTGAGATAAAATATTTTTAGCATTATTAATAGAATTAAATAGTTTATTATATTCTCTATTTAATTTAATTGTTTTAGCATCATTAATATATTTTATAATTTCTCCTATTATATATTTATAGCAATAAGTAGAGAATTTTGTCTCATTGTTATCAATATAATTTTTATAAGCTTTAATGATTCCTAAAACAGCTACTTGATATAAATCTTCAATATCATAATAATTTTTATATTTATTTATAATTTTATATATAAAAGATCCATTCTCATATATAAAGTTATCTAATTCTAATTTTGTCATTTTTTCTCCTATATTAATCCTAATTTATAAACATCTATTTCTTTATTTATTTTTAATATTTCTTTATTATTAAATATTTTTTTATCTGTTGGACCACAAACAATTAATTTTCCAAATAATTTTATTTCTTTATAATTATTAATAATTAATTTAGTATTGTATAAAGATACTTTATTAAAATGTAAAACTAAATATTTTATTCCAATTTTTTTTATTATATTTGATATATCTATTTTATTTAATTGATATTCTGAATTATTTAATGAACCATTTACTCGGACAAATAAATATCCTTTTTTAAATTCAATATTTGTTTTTTCCAGTTTAATCACCTCTTCCATATAAATTTAGCATACTTTTTTTAATAACTATACATCTTCGACAAAACTAGTTATATTATTTAATCGACATAAATATCTTATATTATTATTATTAGACTTTTTTTGATAAATTACTTCAAAATAAAAAAAAATAAGTTAATTTTTTTAACTTATTTAAATATTTCATCTAATTTTTCTGTTATTTGACTTTTATTAAATGGTTTAGCTATATAATCAATAAAACCTTCTTGTA
>CAYVSY010000043.1:0-7958 GCA_964454255.1 uncultured Muribaculaceae bacterium | reverse complement strand
TTAGTTCCAACACGAGTACATACTCCACGTTTTTGAGGAGAATTCAATGATGTAGCTTTTCTCTTTAAAGTATTTACACCAACACCTAATACTGGTGATTTACTTTTTCTATTTTTTTTCGTTCTTCTGTTTTTAATTAATTGATTAATTGTAGGCATTATAACCCTCCTTTCTTACACATATCCTGGTGTTTCATTTATTTTCAAAATATAAGTTTTGCCACCCACGACAAAACTCAAAATATATGAACATTAATAATATATCACTTCAAAATAAATATGTCAATCAAAATATTACATCTTTTTACCTTTTTTATAATCTATCACTTCAAAAAGATCATCTTCCAAAGATATACTATTTGTTTTCCACCCATTATCCAACATTTCAATGATTTTTTCGGGTTCAGTAATAAACAATCCAATATTATTATCATATAAATAACATTTGTTAAAATCATCAGTTCTAAATAAATAAACCGCTACAACTTGAATATCATCATTTTCATCGCGATGATTAATATTATATTCTTTCATAGAATTAATAATATTTGATGGGAAAATGTCATTCCATATTTTATTAATAAATTGTTTACCTTCTTGTTCACCTTTAAACAAAAAGTTAAATTTATTTATCACATCATTTATAATGATATCAAAATTTTCTTCATTAATTTCAAAAAAACTAATATGCTTTTTAAAATTTTCTATTTCATCATTTAAATACCCATTTTTAGGAATAAGATTAAGTTTGCTATCTATCTTAGCAACTTCTTTTAAAGATAAAATATCATATGTAGATTCACTATCAGAAGAATGTCCAAATTCTTTAGTTTGACAACCAGATTGAATTAAATATAAATCCAATGTTAAATCTAATAAAAATTTCTCACCCGTTTCTAAAAACACTCCCACGGCTTCATGATCAACAGAATAATTTCTTCGTGGTATATCTCTTACCACAACTTTTGAATTAATATTCAATAAATTAAAAATTTGAACTAATAAATAAGAAATTTGATGACATGTTTGAAATCTACAAATTGGAGTATCTCCTCCTAATTTATAGTCTACATCTATAATATATGCATTATCATCTTTTAAAATATCTAAATTATATGAAAAAACATAACCTAATTTTACATATAACCATCTTATTTTTTCAATTTCTGTTAAATTATTTGGCAAATTCTGAACTATTAAATCAATTTCACTACTAATATCTTCTTTCATATCATTATTTATAATCAAATATAGATTAATCCCTTTCATTATATTATATTTTATTATTTATCTTTTTTTTATCCCATTATGATGATTATAATTCCATAAATATTCTAAAATATTTTGTTTATAATCAAAAATTTTTTTATTCCATTCTTCATTGTTTATAACTTTAATATCTTTTTTTTCAAATAAATCATTTACAAATCTTTGATTATTTACAATTTCAGATTCTATTATTTTAATCATTCTTTCTTGCATAATTTTTTTTGTAAAATTTCTGTCTATTAAATTATTTGTTATTTTATCATTAGTTATCGCAATCATATCATCTCTAGTTAAAGGAAAATTTTTATTCACAAATCCGTTAATAAAAGTTAATAAAGAAAAATATGTATCTGCCACTCCTAATGATTCCAATTCTTCAATATTTATTTTTAAATCTGACATTGTCCGACCTACTTTCAAATAAAATTATATCATTTATTTAACGCTTATACAAGTTAAACAAAGTTAATTGCCTTTTATATACAAAAAAAGAGACTATCTAGCCTCTACAATTAACTTTATTGCTGTTCTTTCTTCCCCTTCAATTACAATATCAGTAAACGCTGGAATACATACTAAATTTTTCCCGCTAGGCGCCACAAATCCTCTCGCAATTGCAATTGCTTTAATAGCTTGATTTAATGCTCCAGCTCCAATAGCTTGAATTTCCACACTACCTTTTTCTCTAAAGACATTGGCAAGTGCTCCCGCTACTGAATTTGGATTAGATTTTGATGAAACTTTTAGTGTTTCCATAATTTTATCATTCCTTTCTTTGACATTGTAATTATATGCAATAATAAAAAAAAATTGATAGTTATTTATCAATTTTATTTATCAAATACTTCCAAAGAAAAAATAACATTATCCTTAGTAAGCGAATTTAATCCAATATATGTAATTTCATTAGCATATTTTTTATAAACTTCACTTAAAACTAATTCTTTATCACATTTTATATCTTGATACTTTTTACAATTATCACCTATTTCTTTTAATATATATACGCCATTAGAAGTATTAAGCCTATTTATCTCACCACTGTCATTTAATTCAAAAAATTCGATTTTTCCATAGTTTTCACTAGATAGAAATACTTTTTCGTTAATTAATGATATTTTTATATTTCCAAAGTCATCATAATTATAATTATATAATTGTTCATAAATATTACCGTCATCTTTTAAAACAATGTATTTTTGTTCTCCATTATTAAATCCATCATTAAAATAGATACTTCCACTTTTAATTGTATTATTTTTAAGTAGCATATTTCTAACATCATAAGTATTATCCTCATTTAATTCTATTTGAACATCACTATTATAACTATAATCAATTCGATAAATGTTATTATTTTCATCAACAACAAAAGAATCTGTAATTTTTTTAATACTAAACGATAAATCAATCTTTTTGCATTGTTGATTATTACTATATAATTTTTCTTCATCGTTTAATAAAGAATACATTTCACCATTTTCAAAAACAACATAATCATAAGTTAAATACATTATTTTATTTATTTGAAGTTCATCACACTTTATCCTTCTAATTGAACCATAATCCTTAATTTTATTATTTATTGAATCAACATCAAAAATACTTCACAAAGTCTTAATTTTATTAACAATAATATTTATTAAAAAATACAAAACAACCACAATAACAATAATATCAACCACAATATTTATATAAAAAATAATGTTTTTAAATTTTTCTTTCATATTTAACTCACCTCTTTTAAAGAATATTCCACCACTTTAATATTATCTTTTTTTAAACTAACTATTATTTCAGCCTTTGTTTCAATTAAATTAGCAACTGTTTTATAAGCTAAATCATAATCATTATCATCTTCACTAATATGGGCTAAAATAATATTTTTAGTATTAGAACCAATTAGTTTTTTTAAATATATGCCACATTGTTCATTAGATAAATGACCAGTATCACCAATATTCCTTATTTTAGTTTGATAATCTTTAAAACCATTCATTTCCAATTCAACATCATGATTACTTTCCATAATATAAATATTTTTATTAGTTAATAATTTAAAATATTTTTGATTAATGTAACCAGTATCAGTAATATATACCAAACTACACTCCCCATCATCAATTAGGAAACCATAACATGGAACATCATGTGATAAAGCAATTGGAACAATTGAAATATTATCAATCCAAAATTTGTCATTAAAATTAATATAATTAATAACTTCTTTATTCCATTTATTATATACCTCTTCATTCATATAAATATTAGGATTTAATTTCCTTTTCACACTTCCTAAACATCCGGTATGATCATTATGAGAATGAGTAATCAAAATAGAATCAATATCATGAGGATCAACATTAATATTTTCTAAACTAGCAATAAAATCCCGATATGTTTTACCAACATCAATAACAATTTTATGATTTAATGATTCAATATAAGTCATATTACCTGAACTAGAACTCTGTAAAACGCATACTTTCATAAAATCACCTCTATTTATTGGAAAATAAACTATACAATTTTTTTACTTCTTTTATTGTTAAACGACGATATTCGCCAAGTTTTATATCTTTTAAATCTAAAAATGCATATTTTTCTCTTTTTAATTTTAAAACATGATATCCAACACTTTCAATCATATTTTTAATTTCATGATTCTTTCCTTCATAAATAATTATTTCAACCATACAAGTGTTCTTTTTCTTATCTATTTTTTTAACTTTTACGCGAGCCGGCATTGATTTAATCCCATTAATTAAAACACCTTCGCGTAATCTCTTTATGGAATATCCATCCAAAATTCCGTCTATTTTAGCCATATATTGCTTATCTATTTTATTAGATGGATGCGTTAATTTATTAGTAAGTTCTCCATCATTCGTCAATATTAATAAACCGGTTGTATCATAATCAAGTCTACCAACTGGATATATTCGTTCATTAGTATTAATTAGTTCAACAACCGTTTTTCTTCCCCTATCATCACTGGAACTAGATAAAACACCTGATGGTTTATTTAAAATATAATATTCATAATTTTTATTATTATCTAAAATAACATTTTCAATTTCAATAGTATCAGACGAACTAATTTTCAATCCAAGTTCTTTTACTAAATGACCATTAACTTTTACTTTACCATCTTGAATTAGTTCTTCCGCTTTTCTCCTTGAACAATAACCTATATTAGCAATAATTTTTTGAATTCTTTCCATAATATTTCACACTCCCGATATAAAAATAAACCCCTTAGGGGTTAATAAACATAAATGGCGGAGTAGGAGAGATTTGAACTCTCGCACCAGTTTCCCGGTCTACACCCTTAGCAGGGGCGCCTCTTCAGCCTCTTGAGTACTACTCCACTTGCCTACTCATTAATTTTATATTAAATAATTAAAAAAGTCAAACATTTTTAACCGGAATAAGAATATTATTAATTAGGTGATAAAATGAATATAAAAGTAAGCGGTCTAAATATTAATTATACAACCTATGGAAACGGAAAAAATATAATTTTTTTGCATGGATGGGGAAGAAATAAAGATGATTTCAATTCTATAGCCAATATTTTGAAAAAAAAATATAAAATATGGTTAATTGATTTACCTGGTTTTGGTCAAAGTGATATTCCCCAAACAATTTATGGCACGCATGAATATGCTAATATTATTAATATATTTATAAAAAAACTTAATATTGATTCTCCCATATTAATAGGACACTCTTTTGGTGGGAAAATAATAATTGATTTACTTAGCACATATAATAAAAAAATCAATAAAGCCATATTAATAGATAGTGCCGGAATAAAAAAGAAAAAAAATATTCTAAAAAAATACAAAACATATATGTTTAAATTATATTCTAAAATAATAAAAAAAATATATAATGAAAAAAAAGCGAATTATTTAATAGACGATTTAAAAGAAAAATATGGATCACTTGATTATAAAATGTCAAAAGGAATAATGAAAGATATATTAGTAAAAATTATTCATGAAGATTATACTAATTCATTAAATAAAATTGAAGCTTCAATCTTATTACTATGGGGTGAATTAGATTTTGATACCCCATTAAGTGATGGAAAAATAATGAATGAAAAAATAAATGATTCTGGATTAATAGTTATTAAAAATGCTAATCACTTCCCTTTTTTAACTAATTTAAAAGAAATAATTATTATAATAAATAATTTTCTAGAAAATTAAAAATAAAATAGAAACAGACGAGATGATTTCTTTATCATATCTATTTCTATTTTGTTATTTTAAGATATATGCTCTATAATTTCTTTATTAAGCATTTGAATAAATTCTTCTTGTGATAAATTCTTTGTTTCATTTTCACCATATTTTCTATAACTAATAGATTGACACTCTTTTTCTTTATCACCTATTATTATAGAATACGGGATTTTTTTAACTTGGCTTTCTCTCATTCGATAGCTAAGTTTTTCTTCCCTTTTATCTAATTCTACTCTAATATTATTTTTAATTAATAATTTCATTATTTCATTAGAATATTCCAAATGATATTCATTATTAACAGGAATAATATTAATTTGGACTGGCGCAAGCCATAAAGGAAAAGCTCCAGCATAATGTTCAATTAAAATCCCAATAAATCTTTCAATTGATCCAAATAAAGCTCTATGTAACATAACCGGTCTTTTTTTCATTCCATCAGAATCAATATATGTTAAATCAAATCTTTCTGGTAAATTCATATCTAATTGAATAGTTCCACATTGCCATACTCTATTCATTGAATCTCTTAGTTTAAAATCTAATTTAGGTCCATAAAAAGCCCCATCACCAGGATTAACTTTATATTCAATATTTTTCTTTTTCATGGCATCATGAAGAGCCTTTTCAGCTCTATCCCATGTCTCAACACTTCCAATATATTTATCAAGTGGACGAGTAGATAATTCAATATTGTATTTTAATCCAAAAACACTATAAACATAATCATATAAATCAATTAATTTTCCAATTTCTTCTTCAATTTGATTTTCTGTCATAAATATATGTGCATCATCTTGTGTAAAAGTTCGAACTCTAAATAAACCAGATAAAGCTCCACTTGCTTCATGACGATGAACAAGTCCTAATTCACCTAATTTTAAAGGAAAATCTTTATAAGAATGAATTTCATTACCATATACTAACATTCCACCTGGACAATTCATTGGTTTTACCGCAAATAATTTATCATCAATTTCACTCGTATACATGTTTTCTTTATAATTAAACCAATGACCTGAAACTTCCCATAATTGTTGATTTAGCATAATAGGCGTTTGAATAAACTTATATCCTTCTTTAGTATGAACATTATACCAAAAATTTTCTAATTGTTTTCTTAAAATCATACCATTAGGTAACCAAAAAGGAAAACCCGGACCATATTCACTCATCATAAACAAACCTAATTCTTTACCTAATTTACGATGATCTCTTCTTTTAGCTTCTTCCATCATAGTTAAATGTTCAATTAAATCTTTTTCATTATCAAAACAAATTCCATATACTCTTTTTAACATTTTATTATTAGCGTCACCTTTCCAATAAGCACCACTAACTTTTAATAATTTAAAATATTTTAATTCTTTAACTGTATCAACATGAGGTCCACGACAAAGATCAGTCCAATCACCTTGTGTATAACACGAAATAATTTGTTCTGAATCATCCATTCTTGATATTAAATCAATTTTATAAGGATCATCTCTAAACTTTTCCAATGCTTCTTTTTTAGATAATTCTTGACGAATTATTCTCTTTCCATCTTTAGAAATTTTTTTCATTTCTTTTTCAATTCGTTCTAGATCTTCTTCTTTTATAACATCTAAACCTAAATCAATATCATAATAAAAACCTTCTTCAATAACTGGTCCAACCCAAAATTTAGCATTAGGATATAAATGCTTTACAGCTTGTGCAAGCAAATGAGCACAAGAATGATTCATAATACTTAATTTTTTACTTTCTTTAATATTTATCATTATTTCCCTCCATTTTTTGTCTAAAACGACGACAATTTTTCTTTCTTCTCTTTATTTTATTGTTCATTTTTTCATAATGTGGATTAATAGAATTTAATATAATATTTTCTAAAATAAGCGATGTTTCCGAAAAATTACTTTTAAAACTATTTTTAATAGAAATTAAATCAGCTAATGTAGCATTTCCTAAATCAACATATAGTTTTTCCATAACTCCATTTTGATAACCATAAAAATAAATAACTGTATCTTTCATAAATACTTCTCCTTCACAACAAAAAAACACCCTTCAAGGAGTGTTTTTAACACGGTACCATCCTACCATTAACTCATTTTTGATAACGGCATCGCCGATAACTCTTTCAAGCATAACTCCGAGGTAGTAATCATATATCAAATACATTAGTTTACACCAGCCACTAATTCTCTACACTATTCAATATATAATTGTGTCCTCATCAAAGTCAATATAATAAACTTAACAGTAATAAACAATATTGGTGACCCGTACGGGATTTGAACCCATGAATGCATGCGTGAAAGGCATGTGTGTTGAACCACTTCACCAACGGGCCATATTAATCATAAAATGGTGGGCCTGGATGGACTTGAACCATCGACCTCACGCTTATCAGGCGTGCGCTCTAACCACCTGAGCTACAAGCCCATTT
>CAYVSY010000042.1:0-8926 GCA_964454255.1 uncultured Muribaculaceae bacterium | reverse complement strand
CGTTGTATGCAAGTGTAGAAAACCGCTCGACAGACGATTACGTGCAATTTGACAGGAAATTGAAATATTGAATTTAGCTCTTTGACAGGTTTGTGCAAATTTGGATGATTTTTTTTTTTTTCTTTCCTCCCCTGCAAAAAAGAAGAAACCCAACCCGCATTGCAGCACATCCCGCAAACCCCACAAGGCTAACGCTACAACCAAAGTTTGCGGGAAGAGCTGCAATTTTGCCGACACACTCTGAGCTGATTTGAGATATTTATCTGTATTTTACAACATGGCAGATGTACACGATAAAAAGACAAGAAGTTACAATATGAGTCAAATAAAGGGTAAGGATACAAAACCCGAAATTCTGATTCGTAAATTTTTATTTTCAAAAGGGTTCAGATATAGACTTTATGATAAAAAATTACCAGGGAAACCCGATATAGTATTACCAAAGTATAAAACAGTCATTTTTGTTCATGGTTGTTTTTGGCATGGACATGAGAAATGTAAATATTACGTAATTCCAAAAACAAGAACAGAGTGGTGGGTACAAAAAATTGAAAGAAATAAACAGTTGGATTGTGATAACTTTCAGGTTTTACAGGATTTAGGTTGGAAAGTTTTAACTATTTTTGAATGTGAGTTAAAAAAGAATAAAAGGGAGCAAACTTTAAATGAACTCATCAATAAAATATATTGATTTATTTGCCGGAGCCGGTGGCCTTTCAGAAGGTTTTTCAAGAAAAGGATTTCACGCTGTTGCCCATGTTGAAATGGACAAAGATGCATGTGATACTCTTAGAACCAGGCTTGCATATCATTACTTATTAGAAAACAATAGTTTTGACACCTATAAGGCATATCTGAAGAATGAAATTTCCCGTGAGAATTTATGGGGTCAGATTCCTGCTTCAATTATGGAATCTGTTATTAATGAAGAAATTTCAAATAATACAATTGGCAGCATATTCCATAAAATAGACAAGCAATTGCAAAGTTATAAAGTTGATTTGATAATTGGTGGCCCACCTTGTCAGGCTTATTCACTTGTCGGCAGAAGCAGAGACCCAAACCGGATGAAAGGAGATAAACGAAATTTCCTGTTTAGGTATTATGCTGAGTTTCTTAAACGTTACAAGCCTAAATATTTTGTTTTCGAGAATGTATTGGGTCTTTTAACTGCGGGAAACAAAAAATATCTGAATGAAATGATTCAATTGTTTGAATATATTGGATATTCCGTTGCAGAACCAACAGTGTTAAATGCTGAGGAATATGGTGTATTGCAGAAAAGAAGAAGGGTTATTATAATGGGGCAAAGGGGAAAACGAAAATTTGAATTTCCTGAATTAGAAAAAGTTGAAAACAAATGGCAAATTAAAAAGGACTTATTTTACGATTTACCCTTTTTAAACCCTGGTGACGAATTCCAGATTACAAAATATACAAAACCGATTAATGAATATCTGAACTGCACTGAAATCCGGAATGGAATTGATATTGTAACGCAACATATAACAAGACATCACAACAAAAGAGACCTTGAAATATATTCAATTGCAATAGACAAATGGGTCAATAGTAAAACAAGGTTAAAATATTCGGATTTACCTGCCAGATTACAAACACATAACAATACAGAAGCATTTCTAGACCGTTTTAAAGTGGTTGACCCCGTAGGACATTCACACACAATGGTAGCTCATATTTCAAAAGACGGGCATTACTATATCTATCCTGATTTAAACCAGGTACGTTCAATTTCGGTACGTGAAGCGGCAAGAATACAGTCGTTTCCTGATGATTATTATTTTGAAGGAGGAAGAACGGCAGCATTCAAGCAAATTGGAAATGCTGTACCCCCATTAATGGCCAAAGCCATTGCTAATAAAATTTCTGAATTACTAAGATGATTGACTATTCCAAATACCAAACAACCCCGGCAATTCCTGAAGCATCTTCAATGATTGAAACCCTTCGTGCTATTGGATATAGTATCGAAGCCGCTATTGCAGATGTTGTTGACAATTCCGTATCAGCAGAAGCAAAGAATATCTGGATAAATTTTGACTGGAAAGGTTCAGAAACATGGATTTCAATTAAAGACGATGGTTATGGAATGAATAATGAAGAACTTATTCAGGCCATGAAACCAGGGAGTAAAAACCCACTTGATGACAGAAGCAACAAGGATTTAGGAAGATTTGGCTTAGGACTTAAAACTGCTTCATTTTCACAATGTAGAAAATTGACTGTACTTAGCAAAAGAGAGGCACATCAACAGTCATACTGGACATGGGATTTAGATTATGTAAAAGAATCAGGGAGGTGGGAACTTTTAAAGTTTTTACCTGATACAAATATTGAAACTGAAATTGATAATTTAAAATCCGGAACAGTTGTAGTCTGGAATGATATAGACAGACTTGTAAAGAATTTTCATTCAGATGATGCAAAAGCTTTAGATAAATTTTTATTGATTATGGAACAGGTGAAAAAGCATCTTGCAATGGTTTTTCATCGGTTTATTGAAAATGGGGGAATAAAAATATGGTTTCAGGAGCGCCCAATCAAAGCATGGAATCCCTTTTTAACTTCTGAATCCGCAATCCAGGTATTCCCTGACGAATATTTACATAGTGGGAAAGTAATCGTAAAAGGTTTTGTACTTCCTCATAAATCAAAAATATCAGAAGAAACATACAAAGAGGCAGAAGGCCCAAAAGGTTGGGGCGAGCAGCAAGGTTTTTATGTTTATAGAAATGAGAGATTATTGCTTTCTGGTGATTGGTTAGGGATATACAGAAAAGAGGAACATTATAAATTAGCCAGGATTCAGATTGACTTACCCAATACCCTTGATTCTGAATGGCAGATAGATATTAAAAAATCAATTGCAAGACCGCCAATTGTTTTACGTGAACAATTAAAAGCATACTCATCTAAAGTAAGAGCACAGGCCGTGGAAGTCTATCGGCACAAAGGACGCACGGTAAAGCAATTACCAGGACAGAAATTTGTTCCTCTTTGGATTGACCATAAACGAGGTGATAAATGGTTTTACAAGATTAACAGGGAGCATCCTTTGATTGAAAAATCAATAAATCAGGCTGAAACAGAACCTCAAAAAGCAATTGAAAGCTTAATCAGGTTTATTGAAGAAACAGTACCTTCTAAGTCTATTTACATTAAGGAAGCATCAGATGAAGATGCAATCGGCAAGCCCTTTGAAGGAATTGACCAGGAGCCTATCCGAAAAGCAATGAAACAGATGTACGATAAGCTGGTTAATGAAGGAAAAACAGACGAACAGGCAAAATCAATAATTTTCAACATAGACCCCTTTAATTTATTTCCTCATTTTCTTGAATTTATTAACTAATTATATGATTCAGCAAGCATTAAGAACCATAAGAACATTATTGCCAACAACAGGTAGTGTCTCGGTTAAGCAAATTGAAGATGCGGTAAATACAGCTCTTTTAATTCCTCAATATTCGGGAATCAACAAAGACACTATTATTCGCGAAGTACAATCAATTTACAACATACATATTGATGATTTTCGTGTAATTGAATCATCCGAAAGAAGAAGACCCTGGATTAATGATAAAAAAAGTTCCTTGCAATGGAATTTCTGGCAGAGATACCGGGACTATCTATCTATAGAGAAAAATTTTGCTGATGCTGTTATTAATCAACTTGACCGCTTAACAGACAGAACACTTGATGGTCTTTTTGACCCGACAATAAACGCAGCAATTGATAAAAAGGGATTGGTTGTAGGTCAGGTTCAGTCAGGTAAAACTGCAAATTATACAGGCTTGATTTGTAAAGCCGCTGATGCTGGTTATAAACTTATTATCGTTCTGGCAGGTGTTCATAATAATTTAAGAAGCCAGACTCAGTTAAGACTTGATGAAGGCTTTTTAGGTTTTGATACTCAACATGAAAGAGCTTTCAGGGAAAATAATCTTTGGATTGGAGTTGGTCGCATTGACCAAAATAGTATTGTTCACTCACTTACGTCAAGTTTATCCGATTTTAATGTTGGAGCAGCAAATGCTATTGGTATTAATTTTAATACCAATGAACCGATAATTGCGGTAGTTAAAAAAAATGGACGAATACTTGAAAGACTTTTACAATGGCTTTCTGCACAAGCTATCGAAATTGAAGGTAGAAGGGTTATTCGGAATAAATCATTGTTATTAATTGACGATGAGGCTGATAATGCATCAATAAATACACGTCCCGAAAATGACGGAACAACAAGAATTAATGGGCTAATCCGTGATATTATCCGTTTATTTGATAAAAGCGGATACGTAGGCTATACAGCCACACCATTTGCGAATATTTTCATCCCAATCGAAGAAGATGAACTGTTTCCCAGGGATTTTATTATAAATCTGCCCGCTCCTTCAAACTACATCGGGCCTGATAAGATATTCGGTTTCAGATTGGTTGAAGATGATGAAATATCAGATACAGTTTTGCCAATAGTTACAAGAATTGACGATTATCATAATTTTGTTCCCAACAGACATAGCAGCAGGGATGCCTTACCTGAAAATGCTCCTCAGTCATTATTGCTTGCAATCAGATGCTTTATTATAACCTGCGCTATCCGAAGGTTAAGAGGACAGGGCAATATGCATAATTCAATGCTGGTACATACCAGCAGATTTGTAAACTGGCAGCGACATATTAAAGATATAGTTCAGAATGTTTTTGGTTTTTACCGTCGGGGAATTGAAATGAACATCCCTGCTGTTATTGAGGAAATCCGTCAGACTTTTGAGGTAGATAATAACTTCTATAAATCATACCGGACAACTTCACAACTTATTCTCAACTCCAACCTCTCTGGAATTGACCCTCACATACAGGTACATGAATGGAACGATGTTTTACCATATTTGAACGAAGCTGCAACAAGGATTCAGGTGAGAGAAATTAATGGAGGTTCAGCCGATATTCTTAATTACTTTGACCATAAAAACGGACTTTCTGTAATAGCTATTGGCGGCGATAAATTATCAAGAGGTTTAACACTTGAAGGTCTTTCAGTAAGTTATTACCTGAGAGCATCAAGGATGTATGATACACTGATGCAGATGGGCAGATGGTTTGGATACAGACCTGGGTATGTTGATTTATGCAGACTATTCACCAGCAGAGAACTAAATGAATGGTTCAGCCATATTGCCCTGGCAAGCGAGGAACTCAGGGATGAATTTGATTATATGGCAGATGTCGCAGGTAGCACACCTGAACAATATGCCTTAAAGGTGCGTACACATCCTGGCGTTTTACAGATTTCTGCTTCCAATAAAATACGTAGGGCTGAGAACATAAGAGTTTCGTGGTCTGGCCGTTTAATAGAAACTTATGAATTAAGCAAAAAAACAGGAACAATTCAAAGAAACCTTGATACAACAATTGGCTTTGTAAATTCCCTTGGAGACAATTTCACAACAGGTCAAAATTATTTTTTATGGCAGGGTATCTCTTTTGAAAATATCAGGCAGTTTCTTAATGGTTTCGAAGTATATGATAATCTAAAATCAGCATCTCCGCAAAACCTGATTAAGTTCATTGATTTTAAATACCGTAACAATGAACTACAATCATGGAATGTTGGTATAATTACCAAACGTAAAGGAACTGAGTTCCCCATCAATGAAAATATCCGGGTAAATCTTATCGAAAGAACACAGGATGATAAGTCAGATTCCGAATTGTACTACATCAGGAAATCACATATTATAAGTCCTGATGATGAATTTATTGACCTGACACAAAGCGAAAGAGAAGCTGCATATGAAGCCACTTTACGTTTATGGCGGGAAAAAGGAAAAGAAGGAGAACCTAAGAGGCTAAGCGGAGAGTGGGTTAGGAATGAAATAAGAAAACCAGATAAAGTATTGCTGTTACTATACTTTTTACATCCTTCGGGAGCAGACCTGGAATCAATATCAACACCTTTCGTTGGTTTTGCCATTAGTTTTCCTGGTACTGAGCATGATGATGCGGTAACCTATGCTGTACATAGTCAATTGCTGCGGAATTTTGACATTGAAGATATATACGAACCGGAAGAAGATGACAATGACGAAGATTGAAAAAATATGGACTGAGCTTGAAAATGATAATTCATTTTCTCATGGTTTACTTATCAGAAGGTACTCTGGCGAAGTCTTACCTGATATTTTTGTTGCAAAGAAATCACCTGAAGGTTTCCGATGTATTGCTGCTTCATTACCAGACACACTAAATCTTAATTTATCTTCATTTTCAAATTTGAGGGATATATCTGTGGAAGTAATTCCTGATGACCAGAAACCAAACAGGAATTACCTGATTTTTAAACTACTTAATGCAGGGCATAAAGATATTTTTTCGGTTTTATGCGAGGATTTAATTTTAAGTGTTGCACCACTGAAAAATGAAGATAAATTATTTAAAGAGTTACTTAACCGTTTTGAAAAATGGAAGTCCTTATTTGATAAGGCATCCTCGCAAGGATTAACACCAGAGGAGCAAAGAGGCTTATTCGGTGAATTAACTTTTTTGAAGAAGCTACTAATTTCAGGTCGTGACACGAATCTTGTTTTGTCCTCATGGGTAGGTGTTGAAAAACAAGTACGGGATTTTCAATATAATAACTGGAGTGTTGAAGTAAAAACAACTCATGGCAATAATCATCAGAAAATTCATATAAGCAGTGAACGCCAATTAGATACAACTAATATTGAGCATCTTTTTCTTTTTCATCTTTCATTGGAATCCCGTCTGAATTCAGGTGAAACTTTAAATTCTTTGGCTGATTCAATCAGATTGCTAATTGAAAATGATTTTGCTGAATTAAACAGGTTTAATAACAAACTTCTTGAAGCCGGATATTTTGAAAGTCATAGAAACAATTACTCCGATGCCGGCTACGTCATTAGAAACGAAGCTTTTTATGAGGTTGAAAAAGGCTTTCCAAGGATTGAGGAGCATGATATAAGAAATGGCGTTGGTGACGTTAAATATTCAATTATTATTTCTCAATGCTCCGAATATTCTAAATCAGAAGAACAGGTTTTTCAAAATGTTATATTTCAATGAGCAGCTTAACAGAGAATAATGAACTGGATAAATTTTACAATTCACTTATTCAGGATTTAAAATCAGAACAGTTATCTGAAGAAGAAGGGGGAATTCTTGAACAGATTTTCACCCAATACGCCGTGGATTTATTAGCTGATGCCGGTGAAACTGAAAATGCCCGTACAGCCCATGACGAGAAAGGCCTGGGAACAAAAAACCAGCATAAAATCAACGCATATTCAATTGCTGATAATTATGAAACTATTGACCTTTTTATTACCATTTTTAAAGGTACTGATAAGCCTGAACGAATTTCAAAAGATGAAATTGATACCGCCGCAAAACGTATTACTAACTTTTTCAGAAAAGGAATATACAAAGACTATGTAAATGAGATAGAAGAATCGGCGCCAATTTTTGATTTTGCCCACACATTAAGTAATTCATCAGACCTAAAGGAAAATCTGGTAAGGATTAATGCAATAATTTTAACGGATGGTTTCTATCCGGGAGATTTTCCTGCAAATCAGACTATTTCTGGTTATCCGCTTTTTTACAGGGTTGTAGATATAAATTATATTTTCAATATAACTGAAAAATCGCATATCCCGATAGCAATTGATTTTGAAAGGGAAGGTTTTGAAGTCCCGTGTATTATATCTCCTTCTGAAAATGATGAATATCAATCTTATCTGGCTATTATTCCGGGTTTAGCTCTGGCAGCTATTTACGAAAAATATGGTTCCAGATTACTTGAACAAAATGTGCGTTCATTTTTGCAATTTACAGGGAAAATTAATAAAGGAATAAGAAACACAATCCTTAAAGAGCCTCATATGTTTCTCGCTTTTAATAACGGACTTGCAGCTACTGCGGAAGAAATTGAAATCGGGAAATCAGATAATGGAGGTTTTGTTGTTAAAAGCGTTAACGATTTTCAGATAGTAAACGGCGGTCAGACAACGGCATCAATTTATCATACATTAAAAAAAGATAAAGCTGAAATTTCCGGAATTTTTGTTCAGTTAAAGCTTTCTGTAGTAAAGAACAAGGAAAATTTCAGTGAAATCGTTTCAAGAATTTCTGAATATGCCAATACACAGAATAAGGTTTCTGTTTCTGATTTAAGTTCAAACCGACCATATCATATTCAACTTGAAAAATTATCAAGAAGCATTTTTGCCCCACATGTTCCGGGACAAACAACTCAAACAAAATGGTTTTATGAACGTGCAAGAGGACAGTATAAGAATGCAAGGCTGAAAGATGGCTTTACAAAAGCCAAACAAAAAGCATTTGATATTAAAAATCCCAAAAGTCAAATGTTTACAAAAGAGGAACTTGCAAAATATGTTAATTCTTACCAGGAAATATTAGACGGTAAAAAAACTGTAATTGGCCCTCATATAGTTGTAAGAGGTAATCAGAAAAACTATGTTCAGTTCATTAACTATAACCTTGTAAAACAGCCTGATAGTATTTATTTTGAGGATATTATTTCCAAAGTTATTTTATTCAGGACTTCTGAAAAAATTTATGGTGTCAAACCTAATGCTATTGGCGATTTAAGATATATTACTGTACCTTATTCCATTTCTTACCTGACTTATAAAACAGAAGGTAAACTTGATTTGTACAAAATATGGAAAAATCAGGGTATATCAGAGAATATGAAATCGTTACTTTATGATTTAATGGTGCAGGTCGAAAGTGCTATAAAAAAATCCGCTGAAAAAAATCATGGTGCATTATATGGTGAGTGGGCGAAAAAAGAAGATTGTTGGACAGACCTCAAAAGCCAGAAATTTGACATTGATTTTGACAGAATCAAAAATGA
>CAYVSY010000041.1:0-9898 GCA_964454255.1 uncultured Muribaculaceae bacterium | reverse complement strand
ATGATTTATTATCCAACAACCTAATATTGTATTTGGTGTTATTTCAGTATCAAAAGTATATGTATTTTTATAATATTTTTTACCTTTACCAATTACTGCTTTTGTGACTATTTCTTTATAACTAGACAAGATATCACCCCTCACTCTAATTTATGTTAAAATAGCACAAATAGTTACTATTAATTATGTTTGACTTTTTAAATATTTCATTTATAATTTTATTAGTGGGGATATTATGAAAAAAGTAGATAAAAATTTAAATGACATGATTGTTGAATATATAAAAGATGAAGATTTAGTATATTTATTTATTGAATATCAAAATCTTTTTGAAATTTTAAAAGAAAGTAATAAACAATTTAATATAAATCATATTAATGAAAAATATAGTAATAAAACTATTATTAAAAGTAAATTTGATGCTTTAAATTTTTTTAAAGAATTATCAATAAATTATTATAATATTATAAAAAAAGGGATTAAAGATAGTAAAATTAATATATATCCTATTAATGAAGCATTTAATTATAAAAGTTTTTGGACAGAAGAATTTAAAGGTAATGAGCCTTATATAATTAATGATAATATTTTCATACCTGCAGAAAGAAATTATAATGATTTACCTTCAATTATTCATGAATGCGGACATTTTGTTGAACACCACTACTCAATGTATTCATTTAGAAATATTAATTTGTTAGGTGAGGTTGTTTCCATTTTTTGTGAAAAACTTTTATTTTATAATACTGCTTTTTCTTATGATAGTTTATCTTCTTATCATAATAGAATTTCTTTTGATTATGATTGCTTAGATGATTTATTAGAATATTATGTTATATATGATATGTGGATTAATAAAAAACTTACCTTTTCTAATATGCAAAAAATATGGAATATTGAAAATGAAAAAGATGCTTTTAGTTTAATTGATGATATTTTAAATAACGATTTAAATAATATTTTCAATTATGGAATTGGTCAAATACTAGCAAATAACATTCTTAATTATTATCTTGATGATAATAAAAATGGAATTAAAATTTTAAGTAATTTTTTTACTAAAAATGGAGAAGATTCTTTTCTTAAATCATTAAATATTTTAGGTTTAAAAACAACCTTTAATGATTCAATAGTAATTTCTAATGAATCAATTAATAATTTAGTTGATAAGGCTTTAAAAGATATAAATTGTTATAATGGTAAAGTTAAAGCACTAAAAAAGAAATAATCAATTAATTATTTCTTCAATATACTTTTCAATCATGTTACTAGACATAGCAAGAATGTCATTTAATTCATTCATTTTATTTAAATATTCATTATATAATGGATAACGATGTAATATTGTTATCTTTTTTTTAATTTCTTTATCTAATTCTTTATATTTTAAATTATTAGTATATTCTAATTTAGTTGATTTTTTTTGAAGTTCTTTAATACTTTCAATTAAATCATTAATTTCTCTATTATTTTTTAATAATTTATTAATATTTTGATATTCTAAGTATTCTGAACTATTTTCAATTGTTTCAAATAATTCATCAATTTTATTATCCATTATATATTTCTCCGTCTAAGCTCCATGTTTTAGCATCAATTATTTTCACTTTTATTATTTGTCCTAAGTATTTTTGATCAGCTTTAACATTAACTAATTTCATTGTCTCAGTATAACCTTTTAAATAACCCTTTTTGTCACTATGATCTTCAATTAATACATCAACTATTTGATTTATATACATTTGGTTTTTTTTATTGGCATATTTATTTACTACTTGGTTTAATTGTTGAAGACGATTTTCTTTTTCTTCTATAGAAATATTATCTGGCAGTTTACAAGCTGGTGTTCCTTCTCTTTTAGAAAAAATAAAAGTATAAGCTAAATCAAATTCTAAATTATTATAAATATCAATTGTTTCTTGAAAATCTTCTTTTGTTTCATTAGGAAATCCTACAATAATATCAGTTGTGATAGAACAATTAGGAATTTCTTTTTTAATTTTATTATATAAAGAAATATATTCTTCTTTAGTATAACTACGATTCATTAATTTTAATATTTTAGAGCTTCCTGATTGAATTGGTAAATGAATATATGGCATAATATTATTATAATGTTTAATTACATCAATCATATCATCATTAAAATCCCACGGATGAGAAGTTACGAACCTAACTCGATCTATACCAGTTTTTGCAACATCTTCTAATAAATTAGCCATATTATAGTTATCGTATAAATCTTTTCCATAAGCATTAACATTTTGACCTAATAAAGTTATTTCTTTATAACCATTATTCACAAGTTCCATAATTTCATCAATAATATCTTCATATTTTCTACTTCTTTGTTTTCCCCTTGTATAAGGAACAATACAGTATGTGCAAAATTTATCGCATCCAAGCATTATATTTACCCATGCTTTATATAAACTTTCTCTTTTTACAGGAATATTTTCAAAAATATTTCCTTCACAACTAAATACTTCTAAATTTTGTTTTCTTTCAGTTATTAAATTTTTTAAATAAATTGGTAATTTATGAATATTATGCGTTCCAAAAATAATATCAACCCATTTATATTTATTTTTTAATTCATTAGCGACATTTTCTTCTTGAGCCATACAACCACAAAAACAAGTTATTATATCTTTTTTAGTTTCTTTTAAGTGTTTAACTCGACCCAACATACCAAATACTTTGTTATGTGCATTTTCTCTAATAGCACATGTATTTAATAAAATTAAATCAGCATTGTCCATATTATCAATTTTTTTAAATCCTAAATCTTCTAAAATAGCACTTATATTTTCACTATCGTGAACATTCATTTGACAACCATAAGTTTCAATATAATAAGTTTTATCTTTAAAACTATTTATTATATTATCTGGAATATTATAATCATCATAAAATATTTTAAATTTATCTTTAGTTCTTTTTCTTGCATCTATATAATTTGGTAAATTCATGTGTTATCACTTCCTTAAAAATTATATCATATAAATGGTAATTTATTAATAAAAAATTAACCATTTCTGGTTAATCCCATTTTAATTTTCATTTCTTCATATTTATTTTTGGCTAAATTTCTAGTTATTTTAGCACCTTTATTTAAGATTTCATCTAGTTCTGGACTATTTAATATTTCATTATATTTTTTATTAATTTTACCTAATTCTTGAACAACTATATCCGCTACTTTCTTTTTAAATTCTCCATAATTTTTATCTTTAAATTCTAATTCAATATCTTCAAAGCTTATTCCTGTTAAAGAATTATAAATACTCATTAAATTAGATATTCCTGGTTTATTATCTGAATCATATTTAATAATTTTTTCTGAATCAGTTGTAGCACCCATAATTTTTTTTCTAATTTGTTCTTCGGTATCATATAAAGATATAACACCAGTTGGATTTTCTTCTGATTTACTCATTTTTTTAGTTGGATCTTTTAAATCTTTGATTTTAGTTCCTATTTTTGTAATTAAAGGTTCTGGTAAAACAAAAGTTTTTCCATATGTATTATTAAATCTTTCAGCAATATCTCTTGCTAATTCTACATGTTGTTTTTGATCTATTCCAACCGGAACATAATCACTATCAACAAATAAAATATCAGCAGCCATCAACATTGGATAAGTTAATAAACTTACATTGAAATTTTTATTATTTTTAGTTTTTTCTTTAAATTGAATCATACGAGATGCTTCACCATAATATGTTGAACTTTCTATTAACCATGAAATACAAGGAATATATTCATTTTCTGATTGAATATAAATTACATTTTTATTTGGATCAATTCCGCAGGCAATATACATTGCAATAAAACTTCTAATTCTTTTTTGTAATATCTTAGGATCTTGACGAATTGTTAAGGCATGAAGGTCGGCAACAAAAAGATATGATTCATATTCTTCTTGTCTTTTTCGCATTGGGATAATTGCACCAATATAATTTCCTAATGTTAAATCACCTGTAGGTTTTAATCCTGTTAATAGTTTTTTCATATAATCACCAATTTCATTATACACTATTATTTAGTAAATTTCGACTTATTTTTTAGTTTTTTATTTATTTTGCATTTATTTTTAATTTACATTCATAACTTGATTTTTTAAAAATTAAAAATTATTTTTACTATACTACCTTTAACATATCGAAACAATTTAAAATTATCAATATTTTTTAAAATATTAGCTCACTTATTTGTTTATATAATTATCAATTGCATCTCTAACCTTTTTTAATGTTTCTTTATCAAATGTTGGTTGGGTAGAATTTGGAGCATTATTTGGTAAAAGAGTAGAACTCGTTTCAATAACTTGTCCTACTAGTTGAAGCCAGTTTCCTATGGCGTTTTGTTGAAAGCCATCTAATTCTTGCATTAAAATATAACCAATGGAAAATGCTGAAATAACAAAAAAAGAAGGAGATTCAAAAAAATTATTCATGAGTCCTCCTTTTATTTAATTATATTTTTAATTTAATAACTAATTCCTATATTATTTTTAATTTCTTTTATTTTTATATTAACTATATCATTTGATTTATATTCTCTATTTATTTTGATGGGAATATAATTACTAGTCATTCCATATGAATAGTAATTTTTATATCTTTCAATAATAACTTCAAAGTATTTATTTATATTTAATTTATAATAATTGTTTTCTAATTCATTTGATAATTTTATTATTTCTCTAACTCTATCCTTTTTAATATTCTCAGGAATTTGATTTTTCATGAGTGAAGCTTCAGTATTATCTCTTTTTGAATAGGGAAAGACATGAATTTTTGTAAACTTAGTTTTTTTAATAAAGTTAATTGTTTCATTAAAATCTTCTACTGATTCATTAGGAAATCCAACGATTAAATCAGTTGTGATGGAAATATTAGGAATTTCTTTTCTTATTGTAGTTATTCTATTAAAATAAAAATCAGTTAAGTATTTTCGATTCATTAATTTTAGAATTTTATCACTTCCTGATTGAAGAGGAATATGTAAATGTCTAGCAATTAATTTATTTTCTTTAATTAATTTTATAATATTATCTGATACTTCGTTTATCTCAATAGATGATATTCGTAAACGATATAAATTTTTTATTAAAACTAATTCGTTTAATAATTCTTCCAAGGATGAATTTATATCACTACCATATTTTCCAGTATGAATTCCCGTTAATATTATTTCTTTATATCCTAAATTAACTAAATTAGTCACCTCTTTTATAACTAATGATTTTTCTTTACTCCTTATTGGTCCTCTAGCATATGGAATTATACAATAACTACAGAATGCATTACAACCATCTTGAATTTTAACAAAGGCTCTTGTATGATTATTAAATTTTTTAATTTCCATTGATTCAAACTTTTCATTATCTAAATTATATATTTTTTTGATTTTTTTATTATTGTTTTGATATTCATTTATTAGTTCTATTATTTTACTTTTATCTTTGTTGCCAATAATAATATCAGCTTCAATATCGTTAGGATTAATTTGAATGTGACACCCCATAACAATAATTAAAGCATCTTTATTTGTTTTTTTAGCGTGATGAACCATTTTTCTACTTTTACTATCGCTGGTATTGGTTACAGTGCATGTATTAATTATATATATATCAGCTAATTCATTAAAAGGAACTATTTCATAATTATTTTTTTTTAATAAAGATGTTATAAATTCACTTTCATATATATTTACTTTGCATCCTAAAGTGCATATTCCTACTTTCATTTTAATTCCTCCAAAATAAATAACTGTCATTGACAGTTATTATATCACATATTATTTCTAAATGATTTTAATTCTTGCAAAAAATCACTATCATTATCTGTATCAAATTTGTATCTTTCTTCTCTAGTTTCCGCTTTTTTAACAGTGTTAACTAAATCTTTATAACTAATAATTGCTTCATCTTCTTGATCTTTTTCATAATCAGTTAATGAAATTGCTTGGGGTTCTTCTAATTCTTCTTCTATTTTTTTAGATATTTCTTCTAAAAAAGTTGATGATCCATTATTTATATTATTATAATATTCTTCTTCAGTATCATTAATAATATTAACTGGTCTTAATTTTTCTTCACCTATGTCATTTAAATTAATAATATCTACCTTTTTACCAATCGCAATTGGTGAAGTTTGATTCTTTGTTCCCAATTCTTTTAATAAGTTTTTTTGATATAAAGTATTACCAAAATTATCATCTTTTGGTTCAACAATATTTTTTTCAAGAGGAACTTCTTCAATCAATTCTTCATTAATAAATTTATTTTCTCTTATATATTTATTAGGTTCAGAAGAAATATTTGGTCTAACCATATTATCTATTTTAGGTTGTTCTACTACTGTTTTTTTAATTGGTTGAGGAGAAGGAACAATTGTTGGTGTTTCAACCTTGATTTTAACAAAATCTTCTTTTTCAATCTTTAAAGGCTCTTTTAATATTTCATTATTCCTTTTAGTGCTTTTTTTTTCTTCTTCTACTTCAACAAGCATAGTTTCTTCTGCTTTTTCATCATCTTTGATAATAACTTTTTCAAATTTTTTAACTTCATCATTTGATGCATTTGATATTTTTTTAGTTTTTTGCAAAGCTTTATTAAGTTCATTATTTTTCATTAACAATGCTATTACAGAAAATATTAAAAAGAAAAAAAGAAATATTATTGACCAAAATAAAATTAATCCTGGTGTATTTAACTTTTTATAAAAATCTAGTAAATATTCAATTGGATTCATATCCTCACCTCATAAAATTATAATTTAAAATACTTAAAGCGTAAATAGCCGCTGTTTCGGCTCTTAAAATTCTTGGACCTAATGAAACTTTTTCAAAATTATTTTGAACTAAAAAGTTTTCTTCATCTGTTGTTATTCCACCCTCTGGTCCTACTACTATAATGATTTTATCACATGTCTTACCTTTTTGTCTAGATATATTAAGATATTTTTTTAATTCACTAATACTACAAACTAATTTTAAATCAGCATCAACTTTAACTAAATCTTTTAATGCCATTATTTCTGTAATATTAGGAATAATATTTCTTTTTGATTGTTCGCTAGCTTCTTTACATATTGATTGCCATCTTTGTTGTTTCTTTTTATAAGTTTTATTATCTAATTTAATAACACATCTTTGCATTGAAACAGGAATAATAGTGCTAACACCTAATTCTGTTGCTTTTTGAAGAATTAAATCTTGTTTTTGTTCCTTAACAAGAGCCATGGCTAAAATAATTTGAACATCTAATTCATTATTTTCTTCTATTTTTTTAATAATATTAGCATTATATTGATCATTTATACTACATAAATATGTTTTTTTATCACATACTACTTCAATATTATCATCTTTATTCATACGCATGACATTTTTAATATGATGTATATCATTATCATTTAAAACAAGAGTTGAATTAATTTTCTCTTTTGAAAAATATCTTTGCATATCTTAATTATTATTAAACAATTGAATTAATAAATCCTTATTTTTAATTGCTATTTGATTTATTATTTTATTGAATAATTTTTTATCCTTTACTTCATCAAAGTATAGTTCATTATTATTTATTATTTCTTTCATAATTATATATTCTTCTGGTTCTTTTAATTCTTCAGTAATTAAATATACGTATTTATTATTTTCGTAATCAATAACATCAACAACAACATAATTATTATTATCAATTCGTAATACATCATATCGTTCATAATTCATATAATACTCCCCTTTATTAACGGCTATTATTTTTAGTCATTCTTCCTAAAACATCTTCTTTGGTAGGTTCATCATTTGGATCAAAATATATCGTTTTACCATTAGCTTTATCATAAATGGCCAAACCATTTTTTATATCTTCGTTAACCATTTCATTTTTTATTTCCATGTATTTAATCTTTTCAATTATTTTAGGTATTAAATTCATTCCTAAGGCAATAGAACCGGTGATTGCTATTCCTAACATAATTCTTCTAAATTGATACTTAGGATCTTTTTTTATAACATACCCTTTTTTCATATATGGTCTCACCTCTTTTTTTATTATAATATATTTTTATAAAAAAAACAAAAGATTATGCCCATTTGACATAATCTTACATATTATAAATATTTTTTATATTTTTTAAATAATAAGGAACTTTCTAAATCAGTTTGTGCCAATGAATTAAATAATGCTTTTTGATCACGAGATAATTTTTCAGGAATAATTATTTTTAAAACAATATACATATCACCTTTTCGTTTTGACATGACATTTTCTATTCCTTTTCCTTTTAATCTTAATTTATTATTATTTTGACTTCCTTCAGGAATAGACATTGAAATAGTTCCATACATCGTTGGTATATCTTTTTTTATTCCTAAAGTAGCATCTGTAATACTAATTGGCAATTCAAAATAAATATCATCATCAACTCTTTGAAATATTTCATGTTCTTTAACAGTAAATTCAATATATAAATCACCATTAGGTCCACCATTTATTCCCGATTCGCCTTTACCAGCAATTCTTAATCTATTTTCATTATCTACACCTGCTGGAACTTTGACGGTAATAGTTTTGTTTTCTCTTACAATTCCCGAACCACGACAATTAGAGCATTTTTTATCAAAAGTAATTCCTTTTCCATTACATGTTGGACAAGTTGTTTTCGTAAGAAACGAACCAAAAAGTGTTCTTTGTTCAGATGTAACTGTTCCTGAACCGTGACAATCAGTGCATGTTTTAGAATTAAAGCCACCTTTTCCATCACATTCGGAACATTTTTCAGATACATCTACTTTTATGTCTTTTTCACATCCAAAAACAGCCTCATCAAAATTTATAGTCATTCGATATAAAACATCAGATCCTCTTTGACTAGAATTTTTACGACGAGATGAGCCACCAAAACCAAACCCTGATAATATATCATCAAAAATATCATTCATGCCACCAAAATCAAATCCTTCAAAGCCACTAAAACCACCTTGTTGATTAGTAAAAGCACTATGACCAAATTGATCATATTTTGCTCTTTTTTCTTTATCAGATAAAACAGCATATGCTTCTTGAATTTCTTTAAATTTTGATTCTGCATCAGGACTTTTATTTACATCAGGGTGATACTCTTTGGCTAGTTTACGAAAAGAACTTTTTATTTCTTGATCACTGGCCCCTTTAGATATTCCTAAGACCTCATAATAATCTTTTTTATTCATGATTCCTCCACATAATTAATAGGAAGACAAAAGTCTTCCATTAATTATTTTTCTTCAAATTCTGCATCTACAACAGAATCATCTTTCTTTTCATCTTTCTTTTCTTCTTTATTTTCAGGATTTGCTTCTTGTTGTTTCTTAGCAGCTTCTTCATATACTTTTACTGCTAAAGCATTAGCTTTCTCTAATAATTTATCTTTTTTAGATTTAATATCTTCTAAATCTTCTTTTTCTAAGGCTTCCTTTAAATCTTTAATTGAAGCTTCAGCTTCTTCTTTTTCTTTATCAGTTACCTTTTCACCT
The DNA here is from genome assembly GCA_964454255.1 of uncultured Muribaculaceae bacterium. Lineage (GTDB taxonomy): Bacteria > Bacillota_I > Bacilli_A > RF39 > UBA660 > CAYVSY01. Next base: position 367 of record CAYVSY010000041.1, on the reverse strand, counting down.
AAATCCTTAATAGCCTTTTCAGTAGCAAAAATTACTTGTTCAGCTTCATTTCTTGTATCAGCTTCTTCTTTTTTCTTTTGATCAGCTTCTTTATTTGCTTCAGCTTCTTTCATCATTTTATCTATTTCTTCATCTGATAAGGTGTTAGTAGCTGTAATAGTAATTGATTGTTCTTTATTAGTTCCTAAATCTTTAGCTTTAACATTAACAATTCCATTAGCGTCGATATCAAATGTAACTTCAATTTGAGGAACTCCTCTTGGAGCTGGGGGAATATTTCCTAATTGGAATCTTCCTAAAGTCTTATTATCAACCGCCATTGGTCTTTCACCTTGTAAAACATGAATATCTACAGCTGGTTGACTAT
>CAYVSY010000040.1:0-10322 GCA_964454255.1 uncultured Muribaculaceae bacterium | reverse complement strand
CATGTCTTGGTCGTTGGTGATAACAAAAATGTATACATCAACAAAGAGAAGTAGAAGAAAAAGTGCCAATCTAAATAGAAAAGTAATGCCTCGTTCAAGTATAACCCATCTTATTATGGATTAAAAGAAAAATATGATATAATACAAACTGACAAAGAACTCCGACAATGGAATAAATTTTCAATTGATTATTGATATTTTTTATAAAAAAGTATATACTATAATTGGAGGAGATAGTAATGGAAATCAAAAGAGATTATTATTTAAAAAAACTTATTGAAACAAAAGAAGATAACTTGATAAAGGTTGTTACAGGTATTCGTAGATGTGGAAAATCGTATCTCTTAAACACTATTTTTTATGATTATTTATTAAAAAATAATGTTGATGAGCAACATATCATAAAAATTGCATTAGATGAAGACAAAAATTCCGAATTGCTAAATTCAAACAATTTGAGTAACTATATTAGAAGTAAAATAGTAGATGATAAATTGTATTATATAATTTTAGATGAAATACAATTAGTTGAGGGTTTTGAATATGTATTAAATGGTCTTTTAAGAATAAATAATGTGGATATATATGTAACAGGAAGCAATTCTAAATTTTTATCAAGTGATATTATTACTGAATTTAGAGGTAGAGGCGAAGAAATAAGGGTATATCCTTTAAGTTTTTATGAATTTATGTCAGTTTATAATGATAATGAATTAAAAGGTTGGAGTGAATATGTTACATATGGTGGATTACCTTTAACCGTTTTATTAAATACTGATGAAAGAAAAATGAAATATTTACAAGATCAACAAAGAAATGTATATATAAATGATGTTATTGAAAGAAACAATTTAAAAGAAAATAATCAATTAGAAACATTAGTTAAAATTATTTCTTCTAATATTGGTTCATTAACTAATCCTAAAAAATTATCTGATACATTTAAAAGTGAAGAAAACATTGACATATCACATAATACTATTTCATTATATTTAAAATATTTAGAAGAAGCATTTATTATTGAGAAATCTAATAGATATGATGTTAAAGGTAAAAAGTATATTAATTCTCCATTAAAGTATTATTTTAGTGATATTGGTATTAGAAATTCATTTATAAATTTTAGACAAGATGAAGAAACTCATATAATGGAAAACATAATTTATAATGAATTAAAAAGAAGAGGTTATAGTGTTGATGTAGGTTTAGTAGAGTATAAAGGTAGAGAAAAAAATAAAGATTTTTATAAACAACTAGAAGTTGATTTCATTGCGAATAAAGGTAATAATAAAATATATATTCAATCTGCTTTTAGTATGCCAACATCAGAAAAGAAAGAACAGGAAAAAAGATCCTTGTTAAAAATTAATGATTCATTCAAAAAAATAATTATTGTTAAAGATTATGTCAAAAGAACAAGGGATGAAAATGGAATAATTGTTATGAATGTATTTGATTTTTTATTAGATTATGATAGTTTAGATTTTTAAAAATATAGAATAATGTAGGAAGAATAGTTCAAATGCTATTCTTTTTTTATATACGCATTCTAGAAATAGTTCAATTGTATTTTGTATATGATAAAGTAAAAATGGTTCAAAAAAGTAATTAAAAGTATATATTAAACATAAGCTTAATTGAGAATAAAGAGGTAAAAAATGAATAAAGCACTAAATATTAACTTGTTTTATAAAGAAGAGGGTAATACCATATTAGACATTCTAGAACAAGATTTTAAAGATTTTTTTAGAGATTATATAAAGAAAAATTTAAAGCAGTAAATTGGGTTCATAATAACCGTTTTTTATGCTATAATTCAATTACACCGTTGATTATACTAAAAAGTGGTAGATGAATCCTCTATAAAGGAGGATTAAATGAATTATGATTGTGCTATTCATGGTAAATTATTAAAAATATATAAAACTGATGAAATAGCCAAATATATTAGACTATCGCTTGCAGATGAAGAAACAGGTAAATCAGCTGAAGAAAGTGAAAGTGTCACTAACCAAAGAAGGTTAATGAATGGATTTATTGATCGAAATGGTAATGTAGGTGAAAAATGTAAAGAATTTATTGATGATGGTGTAAGTGGAACAAATTTTGATAGACCAGGTTGGAATCAATTGCAAGAACAAATGGAAGAAGGCAAAATCAAAGTTGTTATCACTAAAAGTTTATCAAGACTTGGAAGAAGCAATTTTGAATGTGGTTATTTCTTGGATTATTATTTTCCTGAAAACAATATTAGATATATTGCTATTCAAGAACAAATAGATACTGGAAATAATGAGAATTCTAATAACGAGTATGCTGCTTTAAATAATTTTATTAATGAAAAATATTCAAGAGATTTATCAAAAAATATTAAAAGAGTATATTATATGAAACAGCAAGCTGGAGAATATATGGGAGGAATTCCTGTATATGGTTACAAAAAAGACCCGAGTGATATACACAAATTAATCATTGATGAAGAAGCATCAGTTGTTGTAAAGAAAATATTTGATTTATATTTACAACTTCATTCTCAAAGTGCTGTCATGAAAGTATTATTTGAAGAAAAAGTGCCAATACCAGAAGTTTATAAAGGTTCTAGAAGAGGTGTTAAATCAATTCATCCTTATGAATGGAATTATCATACTGTAAGATGTATTTTAAAAAATGAAATGTATATTGGCAATATGGTGCAACATGTTCATTCAAAAAAAAGTTTCCGAGAAAAAACAATTATTAAAAATAAAAAAGAAGACTGGATTGTTGTTGAAGGAACACATGAACCAATTATTGATAAGGAAGTATTTGAAAGAGCACAAAATTTATTAGATGCAAATTATAGACAACCTACAAAACCATATGAAAGAATCTTTGGCGGATTAATGTATTGTCATGAATGTGGACATAAAATTGGTGTTGGAAACCCTAAGAGAGATAAAAGATCAATTGAAAAGCAGTATGTATATACTTATTGTAATTATTATAGAAAGAATAGTATGTATAATAAATGCACACCTCATACCATGAATTACAATAACCTAGAAGAACAATTATTATCTATTATTACTAATGTTTGTAATAAGTATATGGACCTTATTGGTTATGAAGATATTATAAAAGATAAAAAGAAAGAACTAATTACATATGTATCTGATTTAGAAAAAAAGATTGAAAGATTAGAAATAGATATAAAAACTATTGATTTAAAGATTGAAAAACTTTATATGGATAGATTAGATGGCATCATCACTTCTGATACATATAAAAAACTAGCTGAGAAATTCGAAGCACAAAAATTAAGTAAGTCTACGGAAATTAAAGAACTAACTCAAAATCTTGAAGATTGTAAAAAGGATAATTCTATTGATCAATTATTAGAAACTAGGAGAGTTGTTACTGAGTATTTAAAAACCAGAAAGAATCCATCTAGAGAATTAATATTAAAAATAGTTGATAAGATAGAAATACATAGCGGCAAAACCGTAGACCTATATTTTAAATTTAAACAACTGAAACAGGTTGTTTAAAAAAACTCAAAAAGTTATCACTAAAAACAATGAGTCATAATTTTAATGGAACTGAAATTAATGATAAAATAAATATTAGTGGTAATTATGATGTAAATATTTGGTATTCATATGATAATGATACAAAAACAACTGTTTTAAATAAAAAAATTGATTATAATGAAACCGTTTCTGTTAATCAAAAAGAAACAACTGATACCAATACCAAAGATATAATTATTCGTAGTCTCAAACAACCATCTGTATCTAATGCTATAGTTAAAGATAATAAAATAGAAATAGAAGTAGAAAAAGAATTAGGAATTGAAATAGTAGGAGATACTAAATTTAAAATATCAGTAGAAGAAGATGATGAACCATGGGATACTATAATAGAAGAAGAATACAATGATAATGTTTCTAAAGAAATTGATGAAAATATAAAAGAAGATTATATTGATAATAATTAATATATCTTTTTTTAAGTGTCAACAAAAAATAGTTGACAGCATATATTAATTATGATAAAATAATAGAGAAATGAGAGGAGAATATATATGGTTAAAATTAGATTAAAGAGAATGGGAGCTAAGAAAGCACCTTTCTATCGTATTATTGTTGCCGATTCAAGAAGTCCTAGAGATGGAAAATTTTTAGAAAATTTAGGAACATATAATCCAATAAAAATTCCAGCTGAAATTACTATTGATGAAGAAAAAACATTATCATGGTTAAAAAGTGGTGCTGTTCCAACTGATACTGTTAAAAATATTTTAAGTAAACAAGGTATTATGGAAAAATTTCATAATCTTAAAAGGAATAAATAATGGATTTAAGTTTATTAACTAAAACTATTGTAGAAAAATTAGTTTCAAATAAAGAACAAGTATCAGTTGTAGAAAAAGAAGACAATGGAGAAATAATTATTACTATCAGTGCTAGTGAAGAAGATATGGGAAGAATAATTGGTAAATCTGGGAAAATGATTAATGCCATTAGAACCATTGTTCAAGCTAGCGGATATATTAACGGACAAAAATCAGTAAAAGTAAATGTTGACACTCCTATCAGTGAATAATTTGCTTTTCTCTTTTTTTTTTATTTAAACTATGATATCATTAATAATAGAGGATGATAATATGAATGTTAAACCGAAAAAAATTAAAGTTAATACTTTTAATCTAATGAATAAACCATTGTTATTTTTAAGTTTAGGTTTACTTATTTTTGGTCTTTTTATGATTCTTAGTGCGTCATCTATGGAATCATATGTTAGATATAACAAAAGTCCTTATGAATATTTTTTAAGACAAGGACTATTTATTGCAGCATCATTAATTGCTTCACTAATTGTTATTAAAATTCCTACTAAAACATATTCTCGCCTTGAAAAAGTTATTTTAGTAACACCATTTATTTTATTAGCGGCTGTCTTTCTTTTTGGAGTATCTGTTCATAATGCTAAAAGTTGGATTAATATAGGACCAATTAGACTGCAACCATCAGAATTCATTAAAATTATATACATTATATATTTAGCTGTATATTATGAACGAAATAAAGATAATTTAGATAATAAATGGACTATTTTATTTCCAATTATAATGGCTATGATTACTTTTTTTATCATAGTTATGCAACCGGATTTAGGAACAGCTTCTATATTAGCTATACTAGTAGGGGTATTATTTTATGCTGTCCCTATGTCTAAAACCTTTAAACAATATGTTAGTAAAATATTAATAGGAGGAATTGTTTTAGTAAGTGTTTTAATGTTAGTAACAAACGGTAGCATATTAAAACAATATCAAAGAGATAGACTTAACTTTTTCAATCCATGCGAACGTTATCAAGAACAATCGGGTTATCAATTGTGCAATAGTTTTATTGCACTAAAAAATGGAGGATTAACTGGCCAAGGTATAGGTAAAAGCACTCAAAAATATTTATATTTACCAGAGGGTTATACTGATTTTATATTTCCTATTATTGTTGAAGAATGGGGATTATTTGTTGGTATTGCTATAATAATTATATATTTTATTATATTATATCAAATGTATAAAATTGCGACATCAGCTACTAATTTTAGAAACAATATGATTGCATATGGAGTCTTAGTCTATACTGCCTTACACATATTTATCAATTTAGGTGGCGTTTTAGGATTGCTACCATTAACAGGCGTTCCTTTGCCATTTTTATCATACGGAGGATCATTTTGTTTATCATTAATGATTGGCTTATCATTAATTCAAAGAGTAAATATTGAAACTGGACTTGAAAAATTAAAAAACAAAAAAAATTAAAAAAATAAGGATGGTTGAGGCAAATCCAAATACTGAAATATATAAGATTGTAGATTATTTAAATAAGAATGGCTAGAAATTACTTTAAAACAAAAAAATTTGCTATTTAATAAAAAGTTTGATATAATTATCAAGTCTTGATACTTTAAGAAAGGAGAAAAATGAGTAAAATTAAAATTTTTAGTCTAGGCGGTTTAAATGAAAATGGAAAAAATATGTATGTTATGGACATAGATAATGGTTTATACATTTTTGAAGCCGGATTAAAATACACGATAGATAGTTCCTTAGGAATTGATTATATAATTCCTAATGTTGAATATCTAAAACAAAATAAAAAAAGAATAAAAGGATTGTTTTTAACACATGGTCATGATGAAAACATAGGGGCTGTATTAGACTTAATAGATATATTTGATAATGTTAATATATATGCTGGAAAATTTACTTTAGATATTTTAAAACGTGATTTAGAAGAATATAATTTAAAATTAAATAATTTAATTGAAATTAAGCCTCACAAATCTTTTAAAGTAGGTATTATAACAATATTTCCTATTAATTTAACCCATTCTATACCAGATAATTATGGTTATGCCATATATACTAATGACGGAGTCATCTTTTTTGCCTCAGATTTTGTGTTTGATTCAATTGTTCAATCGTCTTATCGAACAGATATTGGTAAATTAGCATACATTGGCAAGCAAGGTGTATTATGTTTGATGACTGAATCTTTATATGCTGAAAAAATAGGACATACATCACCTAATCATCGAATATCAACTTTAATTAGAGAAACCTTAAACACATCAACTAGTAGAATTATATTTAATACCTTAAGTTCACATTTATATCGTATTCAAGAATTATTTGATGAAGTATCAAGAACCGAACGAAAAATTGTGATAATGGGTAAAAAATTACAAAATATGATTAATAATGCTATTGATTCTAAATATTTAATAATTGATAAAAATATTATTGGTGATTTATCTAATATAAATGATGAAAATGTTGTTATAGTTATATCAAATGAAAAAGAAAAACCATATTCTAATATAATTAAAATAATAAATGGTTATGATAAATACATTAAATTAAAAGAAACGGATACAGTTTTTTTAGCTATACCTTTATATGAAGGAAGAGAAAAACAATATTTTGAAATATTAGATGATTTAGCTAAAATTGGATGTGAAACAGTTTCCTTAACCAATAAAAAATATTTATCACATCATGCTTCAAGCGAAGATTTAATTTTAATGTTAGACTTAATGCAACCAAAATATTATTTTCCGATAAAAGGTGAATATCGTTTTCAAGTAGCTAATGGAAATATTGCTAAAAAAATGGGTATTCCTGATGGAAATATTCTTTTAAAACAAAATGGTGAAGTTGTTACTTTTGAAAATGGAAAATTAATAGAAAATGGTGAATATATTGAAAATGGTTCTATTTTAATTGATGGTGAATTTAGTGATGATGTTAGCGAAATTGTTTTAAAAGATAGAGAATTACTAAAAGATAATGGTATTGTAGTAGTATCAGTAACTCTAAATAAACAAACAAAAAAAATAATATCTGGACCAGAAATATTATCTAGAGGATTTATTTATGTGAAAGATAATCAAGAATTAATTAAAAATTTAAGATTAATTTGTGAAACAGTAATAAATAATAATAATAAAACAAATTATATAGAATACAATAAAATAAAATTAATGATGCGTGATGAATTAAATAAATATATTTATAAAGAAACTGAACGTCGTCCTATGATTATTATTGTCTTACAAGAAATAGCTATATAAAAAGAAGAAAGTAAAATTAATTATTTTCTTCTTTTTCATCATCATCATTTTCAATTTCCACATCAATTTCTTCGCCATCTTCAGTTACTCTTTCGTTAATATCTTGACAACCACATGAACAATCATGATCTAATCTATTTTTTTTCTTTGTCATAAATGACCTCCCTATTATATTATTAACTGCATTTTAAAAAATATTCAATTTATTATCTAAAATAAGTCTTTTATTTTATTAAAAAAAATAGTATAATGAGACTAATAAAGGAGAATAATTATGTCTAAAGTATTTTCTATACCAAATTATAAAGAATTAACTAAAAATAAAAAAATTACTGAGTATATTAAACCTCAGATTATATATATTCCTTTAGAAAGTAAATTAGGTGTTAAATACAAGCATCATGTTAAAGAAGGAGATTATGTATATAAAGGTAGTGTAGTCGCAACTAATACTGAAATTAATTTTCCAATTCACTCATCAGTAAGTGGATATGTTATAAAAGGAACTATGAAAGTAATGAATAACGGCTCTAAAATAAAGTGCATTGTTGTTGAAAATGATTTTAAAGAAAAATATGAAAGTAAATCAGGAGCCAAAAAAAATATAGATAAATATAGTCAAACTGAATTTGTTCGTATGTTAAGAGATTCAGGAATAACTGGTTTAGGCGGAAGTGATTTTCCTACATATATTAAATATTCAAGTTCAAATTCTCAATATTTAATAGTTAATGCTGTAGAATGTGAACCTATGATTACCTCAGATTATTCAATAATGGGAGAACATAGTGAAGAAATATTAGATTGTATTGATGCTATATTAGAAATAATGAGTTTAAAAAAGGCTTTTATTGCTATTAATGAAACAAATATAAAAATGTTTAAAGAATTTAATAAATATATTGGATCATATCCTAATATTAAATTAATTAGTGTTTTTGATGCTTATCCTAACGGTTGGGAAAGAAATTTAATAGAAGGAATAACTAATTTAACATACAAAAAATATCCAACCGAATGTGGTGTTATTATTAATAATGTTTCAACTATATATGCTATTTATGAAATGTTAAAATATAATCGTCCTCTTACGGAAAGAGTTATTACTATAACAGGTTCTGGTATTAAAAAGCCTCAAAATGTAAAAGTAAAAATAGGTGCTTCAATCTCCGAAATAATTAATCATATTGAAGGATATAAAGATATAAATGATTTATTATTTATTGCTGGTGGTCCGATGATGGGTAAAAGTCTACCAACTGACGATATAGTAGTAACTAAAGATTTAAATGCCGTTATCGTCATGAAAAATGAATTAAAAGAAGCATCACCATGTATTAAATGTGGTAAATGTGCTAAAGTTTGTCCTGTAGGAATTATTCCAATTATGGCTAAAGAAAACATTAATAATACAGAAATTTTGAAACAACTAAATGTTAATAAATGTATAGAATGTGGCCTTTGTTCTTATATTTGTCCATCTAAAATAGCTATTAGAGAATTCGTTAAAGTTGCCAAAAAGGAAGTGAAATAATGAAAGAATTTGATGTTAGAGAAGGAACCTATATTAAATCAAATAATTCAACTTCTAAAATGATGAATAATTTTATAATTTCATTAATTCCTATTATTATTTTTTCTTTTATTAAAAATGGTTTATATCCATATATGAAAACAGGAATGAATTTTATTGATTTAATAAGACCATTATTAATGTTATTATTATCAATATTTAGTTGTATTATGACAGAATATTTTTGGCAAAATATTATTAAGAAAAAAAAGAATAATTTTAAATATTATTATACTCAAAGTTATATAATTATTCCTGGTATATTATTAGCCTTAATGTTACCTCTTAAAACGCCATTATATTTATTAATAATAGGAGGAATAATCGCAACTATCGGTAGAAATATTCTAGGTGGATTTGGATCGAATTTGCTTAATCCAGCTTTACTAAGTAGAACATTTATAATAATATTAATATTTTTATTTTTTGATATTTCATATTCAAATAATTTAGAAAGTAATTTATTAACACCTCTTACTTTATTAAAAAATAATAATTTTATTATATCTCTAGATACTATTAATAATACATATGGATCATTATTTAATATGTTTTTAGGATTTGTTCCAGGATTATTAGGAATGACATCATCATTATTATGTTTAATTAGTTTTATCTATTTAGCCATTAATAAAGTTATAAAATGTCGTATTACCATATATTACATATTAACTGTTTTTATAATAACAGCTATATTTGGTTTTAGTAATAACATGGGAATATGGTATCCGTTATTACATATTTTATCTGGGGGATTAATATTTAGTGCCGTTTTTATTGCAACTGATCCTGTTACCTCACCAATTACTACATTTGGTCAAACAATCTATGGAATAATTTTAGGAATATTAACAGTTTTATTAAGATTTATTATTCCTGTTCCAGAAGAAGTAATAATAATAATTTTAATGATGAACTTGATTGTTCCACTAATAAATAAAATAAGTATTAAAACTCAAAATAATTCAGTTAAAAGATTAATATATTATATAAGCTTAATAATAATTATAATAATAGTTCCAATAATAATAAATGGATTAAAATAAAATTTTTAATCTTTTTTTATATATATTAATAATTAACTATAAAACTATTGACAATAAAAAATAAAATTGATAAA
>CAYVSY010000039.1:0-10329 GCA_964454255.1 uncultured Muribaculaceae bacterium | reverse complement strand
CATAAGATTAAAGCAAAAACACTTTTCTCAACTCATTATCATGAATTAACTGATTTAGATAAAACTTTAAGTATGTTAAAAAACAAACATGTTGTTGTTGATGAAACCGATGGAAATATTACTTTTTTACATAAAGTTTTAGATGGATCAGTTGATAAAAGCTATGGTATAAATGTTGCTAAATTAGCCAATTTACCTAATAGTGTTATTGCCAGAGCCAGTGAAATATTAAAAGTATATGAAAATAAAGAGAAGAAAAGAGATTTAGTTATACAAACAACTTTGCCAATTGATTTTAATGATAAAGAGAGTGAAATTGAAACCGAAATAAAAAATCTTAATATTTTAGAATTAACGCCATTAGATGCTTTAAATAAACTAAGTGAATTAAAAAATAAAATAAAATAAAAACTTTGAAGTAATTAATAAAATAAAAATTCGATAATTTACTTTTTCAATTATCAAAGTATTAGTTAAAAAAATATAATATGTCAAATAATATATATTTCTTGAAAAAATAAATAAAATATTATATAATGTTTATATAAGTAAGTAGGTGTAATATGAAGAAAATTTTGATAATTAGTATATTAACAATATCATTAATATTTATTAGTATGCCAAGAGTAGAAGCCAAAACATTAAATGATATGTATAGTGAATTGTCTAAATTAGAAGCACAAAAGAAAGAAAATGAAAATAATAAGAAAATGACACAAACTGAAATTGATGCTTTAGATGAAAATATAACAAAAATATATAAAAGCATTCAAACAACGATTGCAGAAAAAGCCAAAGCTGAAGAAAATATTGTTAAATCAAAAGAAAAAATAGTTGAAAAAAATGAGGAATCTAAAGCTTTATTAAAATATTTACAAACATCAACAGGAAGTGAAGCTTATTTAGATTATATTTTTGATGCTGAAGATTATACTGATTTTATTTATCGATATTCTATTGTTAGTCAATTATCTGAATATAATGGTAAAATAATGAATGAATTAGAAGAACTAATTAAAACATTAGAACAAAGTAAAATAGATTTAGCAAATAAAACAACTAAATTAGAAAAAGAGCGTTCTGAATTGAGTAAACAAAAATATAAATTAAGTAGTCAAATAGGACAATTTGATGAATCAGCAAATGATATTAATGAAGATATAAGAGATTTAAAAAAAGAAATAGATTATTATAAAAACACTTTAAAATGTTCTGATACAATACAATTATCAGAATGTGCCAAGATTCCTTATGCTGTTGGATTTAAATATCCTCTTGTAAGTAGTAGCGTAACAAGTATGTATGGAGATAGATGTTATTGGCTAAATGGAAAATATAAATGTGATTTTCATACTGGAATCGATTTTGGTGCATCTGAAGGAACAGCAGTATATGCAGCCGCAGCTGGTAAAGTAGCGAGAATTATTTGGTATAATAGTTGTGGTGGTAATAAAGTATATATTTATCATACGGTTAATGGTAAAAATTATACAACTTATTATGGACATTTATTTAGTATCAACGTATCAGTTGGCGATATTGTATATGATACAACCATGATTGGGAAATCAGGTGGTAGGTCAACGGCCTCTAAAAACGGTGGATATGATACTTGCACAACCGGGGCCCATTTACATTTTGGTATAGCGAGTGGCCATAATGCTTCAAGTTTTAATAGTTATATAATAAATCCAAGTGATATCTTTACAAAATTAACATATAAATATGCAAGCTGGAATAGCAGATAATAATATATTAATAATTTAAATCATCAAAAAAGGAAAAACTGAAATATTATTTTTCCTTTTTTTGTTTTCTGTTAGTCCCAAAAAGTTAAAAATAGATATTAGACACCAAATAAAAAACTTGATAAAATTATAAAAAGGAGAATTATGACAAATTTTAAAAACATACCACAAGAGGAAAAACCAAGAGAACGATTTTTAAAAAACGGAGTGAACAACATTAATAATGAAGAAATATTATCTATTATTCTAAAAACAGGAACTAAAAATAAATCAGTTCAAGAATTAAGTATAGAGATTCTGAGTAAAATTAAAAATATATCAGAATTAAAAAAACTGTCTTATAATGACTTAATTAGTATTAAAGGAATTGGTCCAACTAAGGCCATCGAATTATTATCATCGATAGAATTGGGTAAAAGGATATATAGTTATAAAAATATTAAAAAAATTAATGTTAACAATGTATATGATATTGTCAATTATTTTTATAATAAATTTATCGATATCAAACAAGAAGAATTTCATATAATGTATTTGGATAGTAAAAATAATCTTTTGTCTGATAAATTATTGTTTCTAGGAACAGTTAATATGAGTATTGTTCATCCAAGAGAGATTTTTAAATATGCTTATTTATTATCTTCATCAAAAATAATTTGCATACACAATCATCCATCAGGTGATTCGAGTCCAAGTATAGAAGATATAAATTTAACTTTAAAAATTAAAGAACTCAGTATTATACATGATATAAAATTATTAGACCATATTATTATTGGATGTAATAATTATTATAGTTTTTATGAAAATAATAAAATTTAACTTTTAAAACAAATAGAATTGATATATAATGAAAATGGTGATTAAATGAGAAAAAATAGAATCGAAACAAAATATATTGTTTTTATAATTTTAATAATTATTATAGCTTTTTTTTCTATTTTTTCATATACGTTAAAAACAGATAGACAATTAACTAAAGTTGAAATGATTATTAAAGATGGTATATTATGGACTGAAAAAATTATTTATGCTCCTTTTAATTTTGCAATTAAGTTAGTAAATAATTATAAAGATTTAAAAAATGTTAAGGCTGAAAATGATGCTTTAAAAGAAAGTATCGATGGTATAAACTATCTTAAAACAGAAAATATTGAATTAAAAAAGCAAATTGATGCATTGAAACAAGAATTAGGAATTGAATATACATTAAATGATTATAAAAAACTAAATAGCACCATTTTAAGTAGAAATCCTAGTTATTGGTTTAATAGTATTACAATTGATAAAGGTCATTATAATGGTATAAAAGAAAACATGATTGTCGTTAATAATTTTGGTTTAATTGGTAGAGTTTCTTCAGTATCCATATTTACTTCAACTGTTAAATTAATCACAACCACTGATACAAATAATAAAATATCGGTATCTATCTCAAATGGCGAATATAATTTAAACGGATTAATAAATGGCTATGATAAAGACGATAATTGTTTGTTAGTAGAAGGAATTAGTAATACAGAAAGTGTTCATGTCGGTGATTATATTTATACAAGTGGATTAGGTGGAATATTTCCTAGTGGAATATTGGTTGGAACAGTGGAAAAAACCGATATTGATGAATATGGATTATCAAAATTGTTAAGAGTTAAGCCAGCTGCTAATTTTGATAACATTAATTATATAAGTGTATTGATGAGAACGGATGTTCAAGAATGATTATATACATAGTAATATTAATTGTATCTTTCTTGTTAGATGGATTTGGACCATTTCATAGTTCTATAATATTAAGTAATTTATCCATATTTTTAACGATGTATTCCATAATAGGAATTTCAATAATATCACCATATATTGAAAATAATAAGCGATATTTTACTATTTTACTTATATTAGGATGCTTAGTTGACATTGTCTATACTAATACCTTTTTATTAAATGCTTTATTATTTATTTTAATAGGAATAATTGTTAGATTATTATTCAAATTTTTTTCCAACGGACCATTAACTTATATAATAATTTCTCTTATAAGTGTTATATTATATAATATCATGACATATTTAATATTAGTGCTTTGTAATTACATTGATAACTCTTTTAATACCATCACTATTGTTATAACCCATAGTATTATTTCAACTATTATATATTCAGGTTTTTTAATCTTTGTTTTACATAAATTAGAAAATAAATATAAATTAAAAATAATTAAATAGGCATAATAGCTTATTTTTTTTCATATGATTAAATGGGTGATAATATGAATGAAATAGATATTAGTAAATATATGAAAAAAGAAACTAAGAAATTTGACATTTTAAATAAGCCAATAATAATAAAAACATTATTATCTTTAATTTTATTTTTTATTATTGCAATAGTATGTAAAAAAAATCCAATATATAAAAACAAAATTTATAATAATCTTTATGAAAAAAACTGGACATTTACTAAGGTAAAAGAAATATATGATAAGTATTTAGGATCAATTATTCCAATAGATAATATTATTAAGACTCCTATTACACCTGTATTTAACGAACAGTTGTCTTATTTATCATCTTCAAAATATATGGATGGTGTTGAATTGGAAGTTCAAACTAATTATTTAATTCCAATAATAGAAAGTGGCATAGTTGTATATGTCGGTGAAAAAGAAAAATATGGCAATACTATAATCATTCAAGGAATGGATGGAATAGATATATGGTATGGCTCAATAAATACGAGTGAAGTTAAATTATATGATTATGTTGAAAAAGGTAATTTGCTTGGTGAAGTTAAAGATAATAAATTATATCTTGTTTGGACCAAAGAAGGTAACTTTTTAAATTATGAAGAGTATTTACAATAAAATAGAATTTCATTATTCTTTTCTTTTTTTAGCTTTTACTTGTATATTAACAGGATATTATAAAAGTTTTTTAATATTTTCTAGTCTTCTTTTTTTTCATGAATTAGGACATATATTAATATCTATAATATTAAAATATAATATTAAAAAAATAACCTTCTATTCATTTGGAGGAATAATTAAATATGAAGAATATATTAATCGAAAAATAAATGATGATTTATTATTAAGTATATCGGGAATAATATTTCAAAACGTTTTTTTTATTTTTATTTTTATATTAAATAAATATAATTTAATTTCTACTGGAACATATATATTATATTTAGAATATAATATAAGCATAACTATTTTTAATTTATTACCAATAATTCCATTAGATGGATCAAAAATAATAAATTTATTTTTATGTAAAATCATTCCTTATAATAAATGTAATAATATAAGTATAATTATTTCTATATTAACAATTATTATATTATTATTTAAAATAAAAATGATTGATTATAATTATATTACAATATTAGTAATACTATTATTTAATATATATAAATTTTATAAAGAAAAAAAATATTATTTTAATAAATTTTTATTAGAAAGATATTTATATAATTATCAATTTAGTAAGTTTGCCATAATTAAAAACTGGACAAATATGTATAAAGATAGAAGCCATGTAATTAAACATAAGGAAAAATATCAAATAGAACGTGAATTTTTAAAGAATATGTTTGACATAAAAAGGTATTTATGATAAAATTAATTCGTTTGTGAGACCTCGAGTTGATTACTCAACCGCATTGAAAAGGTTATAAAAACGATTGTTTACCTTAAAAGCGAGTCTTATAAAAAATATTTGAGGAGGTAAAAATGAAAGCAATATTAGAAACTGGTGGAAAACAATACTATGTTCAAGAAGGAGACGTAATTTACGTTGAAAAATTGGATGCAGAAGTTGATTCAAAAGTTGTATTTGACAAAGTTTTAATGGCTAACGGAGTTACAGGAAATCCTTATGTTGAAGGTGCTACTGTTGAAGGCGTTGTCTTAAAACAAGGAAAGCAAAAGAAAATTACAATTTTTAGATATAAACCTAATAAAAGATCTACTAGAACAAAACAAGGACATCGTCAACCATATACTAAAGTAGAAATAAAAAAAATTAAATAAGGACGAAAATGATAAAGATAAGGACAGAAAAAGAAGATAATAAAATTACAAAAATAATTATAAATGGACACGCTAAATATGATGAATATGGAAAAGATATTGTTTGTAGTTCAGTAAGCAGTATTATAATTACTAGTATAAATGGTATTGTGTCTATTAATGAAAATTATATTAATGTTGTAGAAAAAAATAATGAAATGATTATAAATATATTAGATAATAATTTAATATGTGAAAAATTAATTTCTAATATGTTGAATTTATTAAAAGAATTATCTTCAAAATATCCTAACAATATTAAAATAATATAAGGAGGAAGTTATGCAAAAGTTGATTTTAAACATACAATTATTTGCGCATAAAAAAGGACAAAGTTCTACGACTAATGGTAGAGATTCTGAATCAAAAAGATTAGGCGCAAAAGCGGCTGATGGAGAATTTGTTACTGGTGGTTCAATAATATATCGTCAACGTGGAACTAAAATTCATCCTGGAAATAATGTTTTGAGAGGAAAAGATGATACATTATATACAACAATGGATGGTTATGTAAAATTTGAACGCTTAGGAAAAGGCAAAAAACAAGTAAGTGTATATATAGAAAAATAAAGAAATAATTAGTTTTATTTCTTTTTCTATGATATAATTAATCTAATAATAAGAGGTGATAAAAAAGACCCTTAAAATAATTAGTATTAGTATATAATTTATAGCTTGGAGTCTTTTTTTAAGCGTATTAATAGAAATGATTAAACATGCGAAAAAGCATAACGATGTCATAAATATAGATATAAAAAAATAGTGCTAATTATAAAAACAACATTTACAGAAAAATAAATCCAAAATAAAAAATTAAAAGGAGAATAAATGTGAAACAAAAAATATTGAGTTGTGAAAACTTATATAAAAAATTTGGTTCAAAACAAATCATAAAAAATTTATCTTTGGAATTATATGAAGGCAATATATTGGGCTTTATTGGTCCTAATGGAGCAGGTAAAACGACTACTATTAAAATGATTTTAGGATTACAAAGAATTGATTCTGGAAAAGTGACAATTAAAGGTTATGATGTTACTGATAATTTTGAAGAAGCTATTAGACATGTCGGTGCAATCGTTGAAAATCCCGATATGTATATGTATTTATCTGGTCGAAAAAACTTAGAATTGGTTTGTAATATGTATAAAGATATTCCTAAAAGCAGAATTGACGAAGTTGTCCAATTAGTAGGATTAAAAAATCGAATTAACGATAAAGTATCAAAGTATTCATTGGGCATGAGACAAAGATTGGGTATTGCTCAAGCTTTGATTCATAATCCTGAAATACTAATATTAGATGAGCCAACTAATGGCCTTGATCCAGAAGGAATAAAAGAATTAAGAGATTTATTAAAAAGATTAGCTAATAAAGAGAATAAATCAGTTTTGATATCAAGTCATAATCTAAGTGAATTAGAAAGTTTTTGTAGTAGTGTATGTATCATAAAAAACGGTGAAGTTGTAGAAACAAATAAAGTTCAATCAATAAAAAAAGAGATTAGTCATAATACATATTATATTGAAATAGATAATGTTAAAAAAGTCCTAAAAATGATTTCTAATGCCAAAGAATATAATGAATCAACTATAGAAATAATTATTAATAAAGAAGAAATCCCTGATTTAATAGAAAAACTAGTTGAAAATAAAGTTAAGATTTATTCCGTTCAAGAAATGCAAATATCATTAGAAGATGCATTCTTAAATAGAGTTAGAGGTGCTAAAAATGATTAATTTAATTAAAAATGAATTATGCAAAATTTTTCATAAAAAATCAATTTATATTTTATTTGGTATTTCTACAGCTATTATAGTTTTAACTAATATTATTTATAGTTCCATAGAAAATATTAGTAATAATAATGAAAATAATATTAATGTATTGAGAGAAGAAATTGATCAAATCGATTTATCAAATCAGAATAATATTGATTGGTATATATCAAATAAAACGGAAATAGATAAATATGAATTACAAAAAAAATATGGTTTTGATTCATGGCAATCATATGTAATTAATAATAACACCGAATATTTATATCAAATTAATTATAATACATATAGTTTTAATAAAGATTTAAATTTATTGAAAGAAAATACAAATAAATTAAATAATCTGATTAAAAAAATTGATAATAATGATTGGCGAATTTTTGTTGAAGAGGAAAAAATTAAAAAAAACGAAGAATTAACTCAGTTAAATGAAGAATTAAAATTAGCTAAAGGTTCTCCATCTATTTCTAAAATAAATAATCAAATTTATAATGTCAATGCCAATATAGAATTATTAAATATGCGACTTGATAGAAATATTCCTTATGGGAATGACTATTTAAATAATGCTTTAAATCAATATATTGCTTCTAAATTAAATATTCATGAATATGAAAACAAAGAATTAACTTATGAAGAAAAACTTACTTATCAGAATACTAAAAACAATTTAGAAACTTCAAAATATATTATTGAAACAGGATATAATATTAATGAAACTAATAATATGCGCAGTATGTATAAATCATTTTATAATGAATATTTATATTTAATTTTAGCCGTTGTTATTGTCGTATCTGGAGTAATTGTAAGTGAAGAATATAATAAAGGAACTATTAAATTATTACTTGTTAAACCATATACGAGAACTAAAATACTATGTTCAAAATATATAACTTGTTTAATTATAATGGTATTATCTATTTTAACATTTTTTTTGATTCAAACAATTGCCGGATATTTGTTCTTTGGTAGTAATAGTTTAAATATTCCAATAGTTAATTATAATTTTAATAGTTCAACATTATCAATTATGAATGTATGGACATATTTTGGAATAATGACAATATCAATGTTACCCAAAATAATTCTCATATTAACATTATCATTCTCTTTAGGAACAATTTTTGGAAATTCTGCCATCGCCATTGCCGTTCCATTTGTTGGTTTAGGTGGAGCTGAATTATTTAATTATTTAATAATATCAAAAAATGTTTCCTTTATGAAATATTGGGTTACCTTAAATTGGGATTTTAATATTTATTTGTTTGGTGGATTATCAAACTTTAAATATGTTAATTTTCCTTTATCAGTTATAGTATGTTTAGTATATCTATTTATAATGATAATTGTCTCATTTTTAGTATTTAAAAAGAAAAATATTAAAAATATTTAAAAAAATATAATGATAAAATAGGAGAGTAGATAAAAATGAAAAAAATATTAGATATTGTATTTTGGATAATAATAATTGCTGTAATAATGGTATGGACAATTGATTTTGTCATGTTAAAAGTTGGGAAAGATCCATTATTTTGTTTAAAAAATATTGATCATCAATATGAAGACGGAACGACTATAGAATGTGTTGGCTTTGGTTATAAGGCTTTTCAATATAATAGAACATCAATTAATAAAAAAACTCAATTTGGGCCATTTTTTATAGAAATGGAAAAATAATTATGTATGATTATCGTGATCTTTTAGAAGTTATAATTCTAATGATATTGTATTATTAAGTAAATTATCATATAAAATACATGATATAAAAAGGAATGATATCATTAGCTTTACACATACAGATTCAAAATATTTAGTAAAAAGAGTTATCGGCCTTCCTGGTGAAACAATTAAAATAAAAGATAATAAATTATATATAAATAATCAAATAAGTGACGAAAAATTTATTGATAACAATATTCAAATGAATGATTTTGATTTAAAAGATATTGGTTATAATGTAATACCAGAAAATATGTATTTTGTTTTAGGCGATAATAGAAGCTATTCAACTGATAGTAGAAGTTTGACAGTTGGACTTGTTGAAAAGAATAAAATAATAGGAAAAGTTTTTATTAAAATATGGCCATTAATTAATTAACAATAAAGTATAAAATAATAAAAAAAAATAACAAAAAATTTTATTCAAATTAATATTTATTTTTTTTCTTTAATATGATACAATAACAGCGTGGTGATAAAATGTCAAAAATATAAAGAAATTACAAGAAGTTTTAGATTTTTTAATGAACTTAATATAAAATCACTACCTAAATATGTAACTGATTATATATTAGAAAATGAAAAAATATTAAGTGCTTGGGCTACTAGAAAAGATACAGGAGTGTGGACCAATAAAAAAATAATTTTATATGATCGATTAGGGTTAGGTAATAATAAACAAATATATATTATTCCATATAAATCCATTTCAACTATATCCATTATGTTTAAATCAGCTTCAGCTCATTTAATAATATATATGGATTGTGGTTATCCAACTAAGTTAACTTTTATTAATTTAAGTCCAGAAGATAAAACAAAATTAAGAATTTTATACACCAATATTTCTGATGTAATAATAAACAAGTAAAACATGCCGACCTGGCGGAATGGTAGACGCGGTAGACTCAAAATCTACTACTAGCAATAGTGTGAGGGTTCAAGTCCCTTGGTCGGTACCAAATATGAGGAACTTGCTACCCCCTATGATTAGTAATAATTATAAGGGGAA
>CAYVSY010000038.1:0-10667 GCA_964454255.1 uncultured Muribaculaceae bacterium | reverse complement strand
AATTCATATTAGTTTATATTTTTTTAAAAAAATATAGACATTTATTATTTTTGTGTTATAATTTATTTGTGCGCTCGTAGCTCAACTGGATAGAGCGTTTGACTACGGATCAAAAGGTTGTGGGTTCGACTCCTACCGGGCGCGCCAATGTGTAAATTAAGAACGATAATGTTCTTTTTTTCTTGATGTATTAATTATAATTTGCTATAATGTGTATGAATAATTGAGGTGATACTATGGAAACGTTAGCTTTTCATTTAGTTAGAAAGAAAAATTTTAAGAATTTGTTTTCAATTTCAATAGGTAAAGTAAATTCTAATCAAATAAAATTTATTCAATTTATTAATAATGATACTGTTTTGGAATTAGATGTTGAAAAAGGTATATTGAAATTTACAAATTATGAATTTCCAGTCTCTTTTTTAGCTGTTGAAAAAGATAGCGTATGGACTTTAGCTGAACAAGATGAAAGATTTAAGGGTAATTGTGAAATTGAAAAAAACACAAGAGAATTATTGATTCATCTTGGATGCAATGAAATAGCTGATACTACATATAATTTAAATTATGATACTATTGAAAAGGGTTCTAATTTAGCTACTATTTGGACGGCTTTTTATCCAGGCAATATAAATTATTATGTTGTTGAAAATGGTGATGAAAAAATATATATGTATATTTTAGATGTTCCTAGCGAAGTATATCAATCAATTACTATTCATGAATTTGAACCAAGAATTATGGATATAATTGGTAACTATGATGTTGATTACAGACTTATGATAAAAAGTTTTATTATAAATAATGGTTCTATATTTGAAATTGATGATAATGATAATATTATTGGAACATTTAATAATAATTTGAAAATAAGATTTAATTTTGTTCGTGATAATTATGTTAATTGTGAACGAATAAAAGATTAAAAAAATATTGTATTAATATATTTTGTGTGATATAATTAATTTGCTTGAGAAAAAGAGTGGCCAAAACCACTCTTTATATTGTATGGAGGAGTTATGGATATTACAAAAAAGATTCGAGAAATTATCGAATCAAAACTAGCGGAAAAAAATATAATTTTATATGATGTCGAATATATTAAAGAAGATGGTCATTATGTTTTACGCATTACAATTGACAAAAATGGAGTAATTGATATTGATGATTGCGTTGATGCCACTAATATAATTAATCCAATATTAGATGAACATGATTTAATTAAAGAAACATATATATTAGATGTTACAAGTAAAGGTATAGGTGATAGTAATGAATAATAATGAATTTTTAAATGCGCTAGATTTTATTGTCAAGGAAAAGGGAATAGAAAAAAAAGATGTTCTAGAAGCTATGGAATTAGCTCTTGCAGCTGGTTATAAAAAGAATTTTAATTCTTTAACTAATGTTAGAGTAAGCATTGATGAAAAAACGGGTGAAATTAAAGTTTTTTCTTTTAAAACAGTAGTTAAAAAATATAATGAAGAAGAACCAGAAGAAACACAAATTTTATTGAAAGATGCTAAAAAGATTGTTCCGGAAATTGAAGTTGGTGAAACAATTGAAGAAGAAGTTACACCAAAAGATTTTGGTCGAGTAGCCACTTCTACGACGAAACAAGTAGTTGTTCAAAAGATTAAAGAAGCTGAAAAAAATAGGACAATGGAAGAATTTAAAGATAAACAAGATGAATTAATAGTTGGTGTTTTATCTAGAGAAGATGAAAAAAATTATTATGTTGATTTAGGAAGAGCGCATGGTATTTTACCAAAGGAAGAAATTATTCCTGAAGAAAAACTAGTAATGGGATCACAAGTAAAAGTTTATATATCTAAAATTGATTTCGGACCAAAAGGACCTTTTATATTATTAAGTAGATCGCATTATGGCTTTTTAAAAAGGCTATTAGAAATTGAAATTCCTGAATTATCTGATGGGACAATAATTTTATATAGTGTTGCAAGAGAAGCAGGATTAAGAAGTAAAATTGCGGTATATAGTGAATATAATAATGTGGATCCTTTGGGTAGTATTATTGGTGATAGAGGAAGTCGAATTGGTCGTATTTTAAAAGAATTAAATGGTGAAAAAATTGATGTAATCTTATATGATAAAGATCCAGCTATATTTATAAAAAATGCTTTAAGTCCGGCTAAAAATGTTAACGTTACTATTACTGATGCTAAGAAAAAAGAAGCTATTGCGCTTGTTGATGATGATAATTTCTCACTTGCTATTGGTAAAAAAGGACAAAATGTAAAATTAGCTGCTCGTTTAACTCATTTTAAAATAGATGTTAAAAAAGAAAGTGATATTAATGAATAATAAAAAAATTTCTTTACGTAGTTGTATTGTTACTAAAGAAAGATTATCCAAAAAAGATTTAATTAGAGTTGTTAAAAATAACGAAGGAAAAGTATTTGTCGATTTAACTTCTAAAGCTAATGGTCGTGGTGCTTATTTAAAAAGAGATATAGATGTTATAAATAAATGTGAAAAGGGTTCTGTTTTAAACAGGCATCTAGAAACGGATGTTAAAAAAGATATATATGATGAATTGCGAGGTATTATTAATGGGAAGAACTAATTCTGATGAATATTTTATGGATATAGCGAGGAGAACTTCACAGCAATCAACTTGTTTAAGGAGACATGTTGGAGCTGTCATTGTTTGTGATAAACACATTTTATCAACTGGTTATAATGGTGCTGTTGTTGGCTCTAAACATTGTGATGAAAAAGGATGCCTTCGTCAACAATTAAATATTCCAAGTGGTCAAAGACAAGAAATATGTAATGCTGTTCATGCTGAGCAAAATGCTATTGTTCAAGCTGCAAAATTTGGTTATTCAATTAATGGCGCTTCGATTTATGTAACTGATTCACCATGTTATATATGCGGGAAAATGTTGGTAAATGCTGGTATAAAAGAAGTTATTATTGATAATGAATATTCTGATCAAATGGCAATGGATTTATTTAAGGAAGTTGGAATTAAAATTAGAAAATTAACTAAATAACGGAGGATGATTATGAATGGTATTAAAAAAGTAGTTCGTTGGATTGTTAATAATGTATTATTTAATGTTACTATTTATAATAGTGATATTTTAGATAGTGATCAAAAATTAATTATATGTCCTAATCATTCAACATTAATGGATGGCGTTATTATGTGGGCTAATAATGATAATGTAAAAATAATGGCTAAAAAAGAGTTGTTTGAAAATAAAATTATTGCTAAAATATTGTTAGATAATGGTGTTTTCCCAATAGATAGAAAAAAATGTGGCATGAGAGCTGTTAGAGATGCAATAAATATTTTAACGAGGAAAGATAGTTTAACCAAATTGATTGTTTTTCCACAAGGCACAAGATGTTTTGGTTCTGTTGAAAATAGTGCTTCTGAAGTTAAAAATGGTGTTTCTTTTATTAGTAGAAAGACTAATGTTCCACTTTTACCTACATATATAACTGAAGATTATAAAATGTTTCAATCGGTTGATGTAGTATATGGTGATGTTTATTATCCTAATAATGATTCTACTAAACATTCGCAAATGCTTTATGATATGGAAAAGGTTTCTCAAGGTATTGTAAAGTGTAAAAAAAAAATTAAATCTAGAATTAAATGTAAATAATATTAAAATATGGAGGTGATATCTATGATGAGTGTATTAGAATATGCAATAGATACAAATAAAGAGGTTAAAGAAGTTCTTAGAATATGTTCAAAACTAAATATTAATGTAATAAAAGAAAGTGATATCTTAGATGATGAAGCTATAATTTTACTTGATAATGAATTTAGTTCTGAAAGTGAAGATAATTATGATGAAATGATTGAAGAATATGATAATTTGGTTGAAGATGTTTTACAAGAAGAAATTAAGAAAGTAAAAACTAAGTCAGTTAAAAAAGATAAACTTATTGTTGATACTAATAATTTCAATCAAAAGAAAAAAGAAATGTATAAAAACAAAGAAAAATTAAAAAGCAATTCAATTGTTTCGGAAAATATTATATTATATAAAGAAAATATGACTGTTTCTGAACTTGCTAATGCTTTATGTGTTTCTCCTTCGGAAGTTATTAAAAAATTATTTACTTTAGGAATAATGATGAATATAAATAATTCTCTGGATTTTGATACATGTGAAATTGTTGTTTCTGATTATCAAAAGGAATTAAAAAAAGAAGAAACAAGAGATGAAACTAATTTTGAAGAATATGAAATAATAGATGATGAAAAAGATTTATTAGAAAGACCACCAGTTGTTACAATTATGGGTCATGTTGATCATGGTAAAACAACTTTACTTGACGCTATTAGAAAGACTAACGTGGCTGAAGGAGAAGCTGGTGGAATAACTCAAAATATTACGGCGTATCAAATTATGTATAATGAAAAAAAGATAACTTTTATTGATACTCCTGGACATGCTGCTTTTACTGAGATGCGTGCTAGAGGTGCTAGCATTACTGATATTATTATTATAATTGTAGCGGCTGATGATGGAGTTATGCCTCAAACAATTGAAGTAATTGATCATGCTAAGGCAGCTAATGTTCCAATTATTGTCGCGATAAACAAAATTGACAAGCCTGGTGCTAATCCAGAAAAAGTTATGACAGAAATGGCAAATCATGATATCACTCCTGAAGAATGGGGCGGTGATTATATGTTTGTTAAAATTTCAGCCAAAAATAATATTGGAATAGATGATTTGTTAGAAAGAATATTATTAATTGCTGAAATCAAATGTTATAAGGCTAATCCTAATCGTTATGCTAGTGGCACTGTAATAGAATCTAAAATTGATAAAACAACAGGTGTTGCCACTACGATTTTAATTCAAAATGGGATTTTAAGGTTAGGTGATAATGTTGTTGTTGGAAATTCTTATGGCAAAATAAGAACGCTTAAAAACGATAAAGATATTAATTTGGTTGAAGCTGGTCCATCAACACCGGTAACCATTACGGGTTTAAACGAAAGTCCATCAGCTGGAGATAAATTTTTTGTCTTTGATAATGAGAAGAAAGCTAAATTAATTGCTGAGCAAAGAAAAAATAAATCTATAAATAAAAACAATAAGGCACTTAAGAAAAATATATCGTTAGATGATTTGTTTTCTAAAATTAATGAAGGTATTAAGGAAATAAATATAGTTTTAAAAGCTGATGTAAAAGGTAGTGAAGAAGCTGTTAAAAATTCATTGCTAAAGATATCAGTTGAAGGCGTTAAAATTAATGTTATTAGAAGTGGTATTGGTGCTATTAGTGAAAGTGATATTGTTTTAGCTTCAGCATCAAATGCAATAATAATTGGTTTTAATGTTAGACCACATAATAAAATGATGGATTTTGCTAAAGAAAGAAACGTTGATATAAGATTGTATAACATTATATATAAATTAGTTGAAGAAATTGAATCGGCTATGAAAGGTGTTTTAGACCCAACATTTGAAGAAAAAATATTAGGTCAGGCTGAAGTTCGTCAATTATTCAAATTTTCTAAAATAGGAACTATTGCAGGATGTTATGTTATTGATGGAATTATTAAAAGAGATGCTAAAGCTAGAATAATAAGAGATGGTGTCCAAATTTATGATGGATCTATTAATTCAATTCAAAGAGAAAAGGATTCTGTAAAAGAAGTTAAGCAAGGAATAGAATGTGGTATTACTATTGAAAATTATAATGATATTAAAGAAAAAGATGTTATAGAAGCATATGAAATAGTATTAAAGAAGTAGGTGTAATATGAGTCGAAGAACTGATAGATTGAGTAATATATTTGTCGAAGAAATAAGTAAAATAATTAGAGATGAAGTTAAGGATGAAGAAATAGGCTTTGTTACCATCAATAGTGCTCGTGTTTCAAGTGATTTATCTTATGCAAAAGTTTATTTTACATCGTTAGATAATAATAAGGATAAATCTACAAAAGCTTTAAATCGTGCTAGTTTATTTATTCGTGGTAAGTTGTGTGAAAAAATAGATTTAAGAAAAATGCCAGAATTAACTTTTATTTATGATGATTCTATTTCTTATGGTCAAAATATTGAAACAATAATTGATAAAATTAAGGAGGAAGAATAAGTAATTATTCTTTTTAATTATGGATGGATTTTTAATTGTAAATAAACCTAAAAATTGGACTAGTCGTGATGTTGTTAATGTTGTAAGCAAAAAAATAGGCACTAAAAAAGTGGGACATACGGGAACGCTTGATCCAATGGCTGAAGGCGTATTGGTTTTGTGTATTGGTAAATATTCTAAATTATCAGAATTGATAACTTCTTATGATAAAGAATATATTGCTGAAATTACTTTGGGAACTGAAACAGATACTTTAGATATAACAGGTTCTATTTTGAAAGAAGAAAGCGCAAGTCATATTTTAGCAGAAGATATAAAAATAAGTTTAAATAATTTTATTGGATTAATTAAACAAGAAGTTCCTCTTTATTCTGCTATTAAGATAGGTGGAAAAAAATTATATCAATATGCTAGAGAAAATAAAAAGATTGATTTACCTATAAGAGAAATTAATATTTATGAACTAGAGCTTATCGGAGATATTAAATATGAACAAAATAAAGTTATTTTTTCAATATTTACTCGTGTTTCTAAAGGAACATATATTAGAAGTTTAATTAGAGATATTGGTCAATATTTAAATATAAGTAGTTGTATGAGTAAATTAGTTAGAATTAAACAAGGTAATTTTGATATTCATTCAGCTGTTTCAATGGAAGATATTAAAAATAATAATTATAAACTTTTAAAAATTAAGGATATTTTAAATATTTATTCTGAAGTTGTTGATTCAGAAATGTTATTTAAAATTAAAAATGGTCAAAAAATAAATAATATTAATAATTTAGACATTGTTTTATATTTGGATTCTACTATGAAAGAAATCGCAATATATAAAAGGGATGAAATAAATAATACTATTCTTAAAATGTGGAAAAATTTATCTTAAATAGTGTTAAGTATAGACAAAATTACTTTTGTTTATTCTTTTTTTTTGATATAATATTATTTGGTGATAATATGAAAGACATATTAGAAAAAATACATGAATATTCTTTAGAAGAAATAATGGGTCAAAGATTTGGAAGGTATTCAAAATATATTATTCAAGATAGAGCTATTCCTGATGTTCGCGATGGATTAAAACCAGTTCAAAGAAGAATACTTTATGCTATGTATAAAACTAAAAATACTTATGAAAAACCTTATTACAAAAGTGCTTCAACGGTTGGTGAAGTTATTGGTAAATATCATCCTCATGGTGATTCATCAATATATGATGCAATGGTTAGAATGAGTCAAAATTGGAAAATGCGTAGTCCTCATATTGATATGCAAGGTAATAATGGTAGTATTGATGGTGATAGTCCAGCGGCTTATCGTTATACTGAAGCTAGGCTTTCTAAAATTAGTAATGAATTACTTAGAGATATTGATAAAGATACAATTATATTTGCACCTAATTTTGATGATAAGCATTTAGAACCAACGGTTTTGCCAGCTAGATATCCTAATTTATTGGTTAATGGAACAACAGGTATTTCGGCTGGTTATGCTACAAACATACCACCTCATAATTTAATTGAAATAATTGATGCAACTATTCATCGAATTGACAATCCTAATTGTCGTTTAGATACCATTATGGATATTGTAAAGGGCCCTGATTTTCCAACTGGTGGAATATTAGAAGGTATAGATGGAATTAAAAGTGCTTACGAGACAGGTAGAGGACGAGTTATTGTTCGTGGTAAAACCATGTTTGAAAAAAATAAAATTATTATAAATGAAATTCCTTATGAAGTGAATAAAGCTAATTTAGTTCGAAAAATAGACGAAATTAGAATTGATAAGAAAATAGATGGAATTGTTGAAGTTAGGGATGAATCCGATAAAGAAGGACTACAAATAGCTATTGATTTAAAAAAAGAATCAGATCCGGAATTTGTATTAAATTATTTATTAAAAAAAACTGAACTTCAAGTATCGTATAATTTTAATATGATTGCGATAGTTAACCGTCGTCCTAAATTATTAGGTATACTTGAAATGTTAGATGCTTATATTGAACATCAAAAAGAAGTTATTAAAAAAAGAAGTATTTTTGATTTAGCTACGGCTAAGAAAGAATATCATATTGTTGAAGGTTTAATAAAAGCTATTTCTATTCTGGATGATGTAATTAAAACAATTCGAGCTAGTAGAGATAAAGCTGATGCAAAAGAGAATTTAGTTATAAAATTTTCTTTTACTCCTGAACAAGCAGAAAATATTGTTATGTTACATTTATATAAGTTATCTAATACTGATATTATGGAATTAAAAACAAGGTTAGAAACACTTAATAAAATTATTAATGCTTTAACTGATATTTTAGCTGATCAAGAAAAATTAAATGGTGTTATTAAAGATGAATTAAGAAAAATAAAACGTGAGTATGGTCTTCCTAGAATTACTGAAATAAGGGATGAAGTATCAGAAATAAAAATAGATACAACTATGATGATTCCTAAAGAAGACGTAATAGTAGTAGTTACTAAAGAAGGATATGTAAAACGAGTATCTTTTAGAAGTTATAATTCTAATGATGGCGAAACAGCTGTTAAAGATAATGATTACGTTATTGGATTGTTTAATATTAATACATTAGATACCTTATTGTTATGGACTAATATGGGTAATTATTTATATATTCCTGTTTATGAAATTCCTGAATTAAAATGGAAAGAATTAGGGAAACATGTTAGTAATATTATTCCTTTAAGCGACAATGAAAAAATTATTGGTGTTAGTTATTCAACTAATTTTAATGAAGATGTTTATGTAACATGTTTTAGTAAAAATGGAATGGTTAAAAGGACAAAAATAAATGAATTTAAAGTTCAACGTTATTCTAAACCTATTTCAATGATGAAATTAAAAGATAATGATCAATTGATTTCTGTTTCAACTGATAACTATAAAGATGTTTTAGTAGTTACTAGAAAAGGTTATGGTCTTTGGTATAATATAAATGAAATAGGAATAGTAGGAATAAAAGCGGCTGGAGTAAAAGCCATAAATTTAAAGGATGATGAAGTTGTGGCGGGAATTATTTTTGATGATACAAATGAATATATTTCTTTAATTACAGACAAAGGAACAGGGAAAAGATTAAGATTATCAGAAATTGATAAAAAGGTTCGTGCTACACGCGGTATTTTATTGATGAAGGAAATCAAAAGTAATCCAAGTAGAATAATTTCAGCTTATGTTTTAAATCCTAAACGTAATTTGGGTATTAAAACTGATAATAATATAACAATTATTAAATTAACTGATTTATCTATTATGGATAAACAAAGTAATGGTAGCTATGTTGTAAAAGATAAGGCAACTGAATCTTTTATAGTTGCTGAATTAATTGATAAGAAAAAAGAAGAAAAACAATCGGAAGAAATTAAAGAAGAAATTAATGAACCTATTAAAGATGTATCTTTAGATGAAATTGATAGTAGAATGATGACAATAGATGATTTATTAAAAAATATTAATAAAAAAGAGAACTAGTTTTTGAAATGCACCCTTTAGTGGATAGATTATACTAAATTAGACAACTTTAATAAGGACATGTTAAAATATAGTTAGTAAAAATTAGGAGGAATAAAACATGTCAGAAAGAAGAAAAAAACGAGAGTTTACGGATGAATTTAAAAAGCAAGTTGTTAATTTATTTAATAATGGAAAATCAAGAAGTGAAATAATAAAGGAATATGATTTAACACCATCAGCATTTGCCAAATGGATTAATCAATATAATAATAGTGGTTCATTTAAATTAGCTGATAATAGAACAGCAGAGGAAAATGAATTAATTAGACTAAAAAAAAGAAATAAGCAGTTGGAAATGGAGGTGGATATTTTAAAGCAAGCGGCGCTGATAATGGGACGAAAATAAAAATAATTTTATCAAACAAAGATAAATACAGTATCAGCGCAATGTGCAAATTTTTAAACATTTCAAGATCATTAATTTATTATAAAAGAAAAAATAAAAGAATAGATTGTAAAATAGAAAGTGAAATTGTTAGAATATTTAAGATGAGCAAAAATAATTATGGTTCAAGAAAAATTAAAGTGGAATTACAAAAACTAGGTTATCAATTAAGCCTTAAAAAAATTAGAAAATTTATGAATTTAAATGGTCTAGTATCAAATTATACGATTAAACAATATAAAATTCATAAAGCAACTTGTAATAACGATCTAGTAGATAATGTGTTAAATCTAGAATTTAATCGAGAAAAAGAATTAGATGTTGTAGTTAGTGATTTAACATATGTAAATGTTGCGGGGAAATGGAATTATATATGTTTGATAATAGATTTATTTAACAGAGAAATTGTTGGATATGCAGCGGGGAAAAATAAAAATGCTGAGTTAGTATATAAAGCATTTTCAAGAGTAAAGCAAAATTTAAATAAAATAAATATTTTTCATACAGATAGAGGCAACGAATTTAAAAACAAAATACTTGATGAAGTATTAAATACATTTAATATACAGCGTTCATTAAGCAATAAAGGCTGTCCATATGATAATGCAGTAGCGGAAGCAACATATAAAGTTATTAAAACAGAATT
>CAYVSY010000037.1:0-10785 GCA_964454255.1 uncultured Muribaculaceae bacterium | reverse complement strand
TAATATCTTTTTCATAAACAGATTCATAAATGGCTCCGGGATCTCTGCCTCCGTGGCCTGGATCAACATAAATTACTTTCCCTAACAATGGTAAATCATGAACAGATGCTTTGACACCATTTAATCCCAATATTAGTAAAAATAAAAGAACTAATAATAAAAATTTATATTTATTCATTAATATCACCTATTTAAATATATGAAAAAAAAGACAATAATTGTCTCTTGTCTTTTCGTATATTCATATTATTTTGTTAATAATCCCTCAATGCTTACATCACGATCATGTTTAATAGGGTCCCAAGAAATTTTCTTTTTAATTAAGCAAACAAAATTAATTGGGATCCAACTTAAGAAGAAAACCGCAAATAATAATATTCCAGATATTACATCCATAATATTTTTTTTATAAAATTTAATTACAAATACTGATACAATAACACCAATTCCATATGTTAAAACAAAAAACAGTATACCTTGTGAAAACATAAACGAAAATATATCATTCAATTTAATACCAACATAATTAAATATTATTAAAAAGGCACATAAAGCAAACGATACACATTGCACAAGTGGTGCAATATAAGATAACGCCATATCTAAACAAGACATATTCTTGTCTTTAAAGAAATGTTTAAACAATTGCTTTTTATAGACATTAAAGCATTGCAAATTACCTACTGACCAACGTTTTCTTTGCTTCCAGGAATCTCTAAATTTAATTGGTTGTTCATCATAGGTAATAGCTTTTTCAACAAAGTCTATTTTTTCACCATTAATTGCACATATACCAGTAAATTCAACATCTTCAGTAAGAGTTACTGTGTTAAAACCTTGTCTATCAATTAAGTCTTTTTTAACAACAAAGCCTGTTCCATTAATAGATGCTGATAAATTCATAGCTTTTCTTGATCTGTTTAAAAAGAAATTTTGAATAAAATAGAACAACGAATAACTTCCACTCAACCAATTATCTTTCATATTTTTACTATCTCTAAATCCTTGAGCAACATTATAACCAGTATTTAAAGATATATTCATATTTTTCAAAAAGTCAGGATGAACAATATTATCCGCATCAAATATTACGTATGCATCTATATCTTTTCTATTTTTAAATTTATCAAATGTCCATTTCAAAACTTCACCTTTTGATTTAACAGGAATGGTGCATTCTATAACATTAGCTCCACTTTTCAAAGCAATTTCTGCGGTATTATCCGTGCAGTTATTTGCAATAACATTAACTTCAAAACAATCTTTGTTATAATTTTGAACTAAAATACTCTTTACCAAATTACCAACAACCATAGATTCATTTCTTGCCGCAATCAATATTGAAAATTTATTTGTATAATTCACTTTAGGTTTTTTAGGAACTATTTTTTTAAATGCAAAAAAACCGGTAAACAAAAAATACAACCCATAAGCACATGTTAAACAAAAAAATATATAATAAATTATTTGTATCGCTTTTATCATAATTTTTACCTACTTCACTTTCTATTTTTCTCTTCCTAGCAAATATGATACTACATTTTTTATTATTTTGCAAATTTTTAAAACTTATTCACTAAAAGAGTTGTTATTAGTGTCATCTTTTACATTATTTATAAGAATTAAAATGGCCTAACAATTTTTAAATACAAATAATAATATATCAAACAATAATAATTAAAATAGATAATATTTAAAAAAATATCACAATTTTAGATTTTGTAGTTTTACTAAAAAGATTTCCTTCTAACAAATGCATCACATATTAAACAAACATTAGTGCCTTAATATACAATATTTAGATATAATTACTTCACCAAACACATTATTATACTATTTTTGATAAATTCGAACTTGAATTAAGAATTATTCTAATATAATTTACATCTTCAATTATTTCATTAAAAATGTCTTCTAAAATATAATCAGTCATATTTTTTCCTCCTATAATAATTTTAACTTAAATAATAAGTAGACGTATAAAATTCATACGACAAATACAAACATTAAAAATTACTATTAATAATAGAAAAAAAGTTAGATTTATAGTATAATTATATGTAGGTGGAGTTATGAATTATACAAACAACATAAAAAATATAAAAAAATATGTCAATTATTCTAAACGAGGTATGAATTTAGAACAAGATATTAACGATACTAATACTTATTATCGTAATAACAATATTGCCTTAATATATAAAAAACCGACACCTATCACTATTACTAAAGTAGATTATCCACGAAGAAGTGCTGCGAAAATTAAAGAAGCTTTCTTCACAACACCATCTACCTTAGATTATAATGGTGTATATAAAGGAAAATACATTGATTTTGATGTTAAAGAATGCAAAAGTTTAACTAGTTTTCCTTTATCAAATATTCATAATCATCAAATAGAATGCATAAAAAAAGTTATAGAACATAAAGGAATATCTTTTCTAATAATTAGAGTAACTAAAATAAATGAAAATTATTTGTTATTCGGAGAAGATATTATTCATTTTATAAAAAATAACATTAGAAAATCTATTCCTATTTCTTATATAAAAGAAAAAGGATATCTAATTAATATTAAATACAGTCCAAGATTAGATTATTTAAAAATTGTAAATAAATATATGGAGGAAAACTATGGAAAAATTTAATCAAATAAAAGAAAGAATTTTTAAATTTATTAAAAATTTAAAAATAAAAGATTATATTATTGTGACATTATATGTAATAATATGTTCATTAAGTTTTATATTTCTAAGTTTTAAAAAAGGAATAATAATTAGTATTGTATTATTAGGATTAAGTATTATAGGAGGATTAATTGTGAAAAAAATCATGAAAAAAGGAACTACTAAAAAATCTATATTAAAATCAGTTATAATTATAATATTAGGCTTTGCCATATTTATAATTATAGCTATAATGGGGTTTTTTATTTATATTGCACTAACAACTGAAAATTTTGATCCTCAAAGATTATCTAGTATCGAATCAACAATAGTATATGATAAAAATGGTAATGAAATAACTACTCTATCAACTAAAAAAAGAGAACGAATATCATACGATGAAATGCCCGAAGTGTTAATAGACGCTTTAATAGCAACAGAAGATTCAAGATTTTTTCAACATAATGGATTTGACTTCCCTCGATTTTTTGTCGCAAGCGTTAAACAGTTACTAGGTCAAAGTGATGCCGGTGGAGCCTCTACTATAACAATGCAAGTTAGTAAAAATAATTTAACTTCAACCAAATCAGAAGGATTAGACGGAATTATTCGTAAATTTCAAGATATCTATATAGCCATTTTTCAAATTGAAAAAAAATATACAAAAAAAGAAATAATAGAATTTTATTTAAATGATAGTTTGTTGGGCGGAAATAACTACGGTGTCGAACAAGCTTCACAATATTATTTTGGAAAAAGTGCTAAAAACTTAACTTTAGCTGAAGCTTCACTAATAGTTGGTTTATACAAGTCACCAAATGGTTATAATCCTTATAAAAATCCCGAAAAAGCAACATCTAGAAGAAAAATTGTTTTAAATTTAATGGTTAGACATGGATATATAACTGAAGAAGAAGCAGAAATTGCCAATAATATTCCAATTGAATCATTACTAACATCCAATAGCGGCGAAGAAGAAAGCGAATATCAAGGATATATTGATACTGTTATTGATGAAGTCATTGAAAAAACTGGCTATGATCCATATATTGTATCAATGAAAATATATACCACTATGGATAAAACTATTCAAGATAATTTAAATAAAATTGCTAATGGTGATGGATATAAATGGCATAACGACGATGTTCAAACTGGCGTAGCCGTTGTCGATGTAAACGACGGATCATTAGCTGGCGTAATTAGCGGCAGGAATTCAAATGGCGCCCGATCATTTAGTTTAGCAACAATGCTTAAAAATCAACCAGGATCAACTGCAAAACCAATCTTTGATTATGCACCAGGTATTGAATATAACAATTGGTCAACTTATCAATTATTTATTGATGAAGAATGGGCATATAGTAATGGAAAATCAGTTAAAAACTGGGATGGAGAATTCTGGGGAATTGTAACTATGAAAGAAGCATTAGCAGCTTCTAGAAACATTCCAGCTATTAAAGCTTTTCAAAAATTAGATAATCAAAACATATTAAATTTTGTTACTAGTTTAGGCGTATCGCCCGAAATAGATAGTGGAAAAATTCACGAAGCCCATGCCATAGGTGGATTTAATGGCATGTCGCCACTACAATTAGCATCTGCTTATGCAGCCTTTGCTAATGGTGGATATTATACAAAACCATATACTATTACTAAAATTGAATTTCGTGAAATAAATAAAGAAGAAATATATAAATCAACTAAAACAAGAGTTATGAGTGAAGAAACAGCTTATATGATTACCAATATATTAGAATATGCTATTGACAATGGAAACATAGGTGGTATTAAAAAAAGTTCTAATGTAATGGCTGCTAAAACAGGAACCAGTAACTTTGATGAAGAAACTAAAAAGAAATTAGGTTCAACTGCCTATGCTCGTGACTTGTGGACAGCTCTCTACACACCGCAATATAGTGCTGCTTTATGGTATGGTTATAAAAATATTAATGCCGAAAAAGGATGGTTTATCACCAGCACTGATAATAGAGAATATAAAAAATTATTAACAACTGCTGTTGCAAATGTTATTCCTTCAACTACTGAAGAATTTAAAATCCCAAGTGGTGTCATAAAAGTTGATGTCGAAAAATACACATGGCCTGCTGCTTTAGCTAGTCCATATACACCAAGCAATTTAATAACAAGCGAATTATTTAAAGTTGGAACTGAACCAACTGAAGTTTCCAAAAGATATTCAAAATTAGATACCGTCAATAATCTTGATTCTTCATATGATGAGGCAACAAATAAAATAAAAATTTCATGGAACTATACAACGCCTAAATTTATTGATGAAAATTTCTTATCGTCATATTTCACAAACGATTTATATGGAGCAAGTAAAGAAAAGTATTATCAAGAAAGATTAGATAATAATAAAAATAATATTGGAACTATTCAATATAAAATATATAAAAAACCTAAAAATGGTGAATTAGTTTTATTAAAAACAACAACAGAAAAAGAATATACTTACAACGTAACAGATGTTAATACGAATGAAGTATCCCTATGCATTAAAGCAGAATATACAATATTTAAAAATAATGCTAGTGATTGCAAAGAAATCACAACTACTATTAAAAACGGTGGTGGTGCCTTACTAGAAAATTTGATTATTAATTTAAATGGGCCATCGCCAATTAACATAGAAGTTGGTAGTAGCTATAATAACATTACTCCACCATACACAATGTATTATAATAATGAGGATATCACTGAAGAAACAAGTTATTCCACTGTTGTTAGACAAGGAACTATTACAACCAGTGTAACTCCTTCCAATACAATACAAAATATAATTAAAACAGATGTTCCAGGAACATGGACAATTGAATATCAAATAACATATAACGGAGCACAATATACAAAAAGTAGAAAAGTTAACGTTGTAGAAAAGAATAATTAATCAATATTATTCTTTTTAATTTTATTTAAAAGTGATATAATAAAATAGAAGTTTGGTGGTTACAATGTTTAATAAATTAAATAAACTAAAAAATACAAAGTATATAATTTTTGGAATAATAATATTTTTTTTATTATTAATAGCATTATATATGATTCTTCATAAAAATTTATATATTAACATTAATGATTTAGAAAACGAAATAATTAGTATTAATTCAGAATATATAGATAAAGGTGCTGAAGCATATTACGGAAACATTTTTAATAAAGAATTAATCGGTAATATTCAATCAGATAATAATATTGATACAAGTAAATTAGGCATACAAGAAATAACATATAAAATAGAATATAATGGAAAAATAAAAACAAAAACTAAAAAAATTAAAATTATAGATAGTGAAGCGCCGATTATAAATATAGAAGGTGATGGAAATAATCTAATAACTGTTTGTCCCAACACAAGTAATCCTGATAAAAAATTAGTTTACACAGCCATTGATAATTATGATGGTGATATTACTAATAAAGTCATTAAAATTATTAATAATAACGAAATTAGTTTAGAAATAAGTGATTCAAGTAACAATAAAAATAAAACAACAATTAATATAGAAAATATTGACGAAGAAAAGCCAACTATAAGTTTAAAAGGAAGTTCAATTATATATGTCATGTTAAACAATAGTTATAAAGAACCAGGATATTCTGCTACAGATAATTGTGATGGTGATATTACTAATAAAGTTACCATAGATAAAAATTTAAATACTAATCAAGTAGGAACATATACCATTAAATATACTGTTGCTGATAGTTCAAATAATACATTTCAAACTACCAGAACAGTAAAAGTGTATCAAAAAAACACCATACATACCGTTACACCAAATGGTAAAACAATATATTTAACATTTGATGATGGTCCATGTGCCTACACTGAAGAATTATTAAATACATTAAAATATTATAATGTCAAGGCCACCTTTTTTGTCGTAAATAAAAGCAACAAATATGATAAATATATTACTCAAGCTTATAATGAAGGACATACCATAGGAATTCATAGTTGGACTCATGATTATAAAACAATATATTCAAATATAGATGGTTATTTTAACGATTTTAATAAGATAAGAGATAAAATTAAATCATTAACTGGTGTCGATCCAACCATTTTTAGATTCCCTGGGGGAAGTTCAAACACTGTTAGCCAAAAATATATGAGGGGAATAATGAGTGCTTTAGCAATAGAAACTGAAACTCGCGGATATAGATATTTCGACTGGAATATAAGCAGTGGTGATGCTAGCGGACAAGCACTAAGCAGTAATCAAATTGCCAACAATGTAATTAAAAGTTTGGGAAACAATCAAACTTATGTAATTCTTCAACACGATATAAAACAAAATAGTGTCAAAGCCGTCAGCTCAATAATTGAATATGGATTAGCAAATGGGTATAACTTTGCCCCACTCACTATTGAAAGCCCAACAGTTCATTCTAAAATTTCAAATTAAAAGAAATAACTATATCCAAGCTATTTCTTTTTTTAATGATTTTAATTTTACCAATAAAGGTTTATTAACTTTATTACATTTTTCTTTATACATTTTAACTTCATTGTTTTCATTAAGATAAAATAAATATATACATACCTTATCATCAGATATATAATCAATACGTTCTTTTTTTAAAATAACAAATTTTCCAATAGAAATAATAGAAACATTAATTTCATTTAAATTATTGTCAAGTTGAGAAATCAATACTCTCGTATAATATTGATTATCATATTCGTTTGAATTAAATAAATTGTTTAATTCTCCATTATCAACCAAAATATTATATTCAAGTTCCTTATAACAATTTAAACTTGAATTAAGAATATTGTTAATCAATGAAATATCCATATTTTTAATTAATTTATTTAATTTTTTTCTAAAAATACTATTAGAAATAATATTATTATTAAATTTATATTTATCTTGTAATAATTTTAACATATTATCCTCCAAATTACATAAAAAATATTATATCATTTATAATTCAAAATGTCTAATTAATGTTATAATTATTATATGATTATTGAGGTGAAAGAATGCTACCCAAAAAAAAAATTAAAATAGGTATATTCATAGATAATTATTATCCAACCGTGGATGGTGTTGTTGTTGTTGTGGATAATTATGCAAGAGAACTATCAAAAATAGCCGATGTTACTGTTATTGCGCCATCTTATGGATATACAAATGATAAAAAAAATATAAAACCATATAAAATAATAAGAATTAAAAGCATTAGAGTCCCAATTATTAATTATCAATTTGCCATACCAAAAATAGATATTAAATGCAAACAAAGATTAATAAAGGAAAAATTTGATATAATTCACATTCATTCTCCATTTAATATTGGTAAATTAGGTGTCGCCATTGCTAAATATTGCAATATTCCTGTAGTTGCTACTATGCATAGTCAATTTAAAAAAGATTTCTTAAGATGGACAAAATCAGAAAAAATTGCCAACATATTAACTAATATAATTATAACTGTATACAATCAATGCGACGAATGTTGGGCCGTTAACAAAAAAATTGCTGAATTATTTCAAGAATATGGCTACAATAAGATCCCTTTAATAATGAATAATGCGACTGAATTCGAAACAGTAAAAAATAAAATAGTAGCCAATAATTTAGTAAATAAAAAATTTCATTTAAACGAATTTGATACCGTCTTACTATTTGTTGGAAGAATTAATATTTTGAAAAATGTTTTATTTATTGTAGAAGTATTAAATCATTTAAAGAGAAAAAAAATTAATTTTAAAATGTTATTTGTTGGAAACGGACCAGATACAAACATATTGAAAGAAAAAATAAATGAATACAATTTAAGTAACAATGTAATTTTATGCGGTGAAGTAAAAGATAGAGAATTATTAAGAAGCATTTATTCACGCAGCAAATTATTTGTCTTTCCATCATTATATGATGCATCTTCAATAGTTCAAATTGAAGCAGCCAGTCAAAAGACTCCAACAATTTTCTTAGAAGGTGCAATTACGGCTAGCACAGTAACAAATGATATAAACGGATTTACTGCCCCAAATAATTCATTAAAATTTGCAAATAAAATAATAGAAATATTGAAAAATAACCAATTGTATGATAATGTAGTTGAGAAAGCTTATAAGGACATTTATAAAACATACAAAAAAATGACTAAAAAAATATTTGAAAGATATTTATATTTAATAAAAAAAGGTGATAAACATGAAAAATCTTAAACGCAACAGTATAATAATATTTATATTAACATTATTCTTAATGTGGTATATATTAAAAGATAATTTTACCGAATCAATTAACTTATTAAAAACATCTAATTTATTTTTTATATTTTTAGCTATCATGACTTATGTTATAAATTTTATTTTAGAGGCATTTATTTTTAAAAAAATTGTTAATCAATATAAAGAAGATTATACATTAAATGAATCAATAAGATTACAAATAGAAACAAAGTTTTTTAATGGTATTACTCCCTTTGCAACTGGTGGACAACCCCTACAAGTATATGAATTAAAAAAAGATGGTATAAAAGTTACAAGTGGAACGACTATCATTGTGGAACATTTTATAATATTTCAAACATCAATAGTCATTATGGCAGTTATATCAATAATAATTAACTCAATATTTAATTTTGCAAAAAGCGATGGTTTTTTAACAACATTAACTATTCTTGGATTAGCACTTAACATTTTATTATTAGCAATAGCATATATATTATCGATAAACAAAAACACTAATAAAAAAATAATTACTTTAATTATTAAACTTTTATATAAACTAAAAATAATAAAAAGTAAAGATGAATTAATAGGAAAGTGGGAAAATGCCTGCAACGAATATTATGAAGGTTTTTTAAGGCTACGAAATAATAAAAAATTATTTATAAAATTAATTGCTATAGAAATATTTTCATTAATAATATGGTTCTTAATGCCAATATTTATATTTAAAGCATTAAATTATGCTGAAAACATGAATATATTAATATGTATACTAATTTCTACATATGTATTCTTTGTTGGATCATATATACCAATACCTGGGGGAACAGGTGGAATGGAATTTGCCTTTGTAGGCTTTTTCGATTCATATATACCAATGACATATTTATCACCAGCATTAATAATATGGAGATTTATAAACTATTATGCTCCAATGTTATTAGGCGGATTAGTATTTAACATTAAAAAAGACAGAAATATTAAAAAATCTTAATTCTGTTTTTTTATATTAAAAAAAGAATGAAATAAATTTCATTCGCCAACCACTTTATGGTTGGTTGTTTTTAGTTTATAATATAATTATGAGTATAGTAAATGTTTTTAATAGTGAAAAAGAATTGTTTAATACTTATCCCAAAAAGTTTTACTGGTCTTTAAAAGAAATTTTTTCTGACTATTGGGATAGTTTTCTTGACTTTTCCAAATCTAAAAATCTAATTATAAGAGATGTGGTTATTAGAGATGTTGATAGAATGATTAAATGCAAATCTTCTGCTTTAGGTTTCTCTTTATATAAATGTCCTACTTGTGGCAATGAAAAATTAGTTCCACATACTTGTAAAAGTAGATTTTGTAATTCTTGTGGTATTAAATACGCTAAAGAAAGAGCTTTATCTATTGAATCTAAACTTATTGCC
This sequence comes from uncultured Muribaculaceae bacterium, assembly GCA_964454255.1. GTDB lineage: Bacteria > Bacillota_I > Bacilli_A > RF39 > UBA660 > CAYVSY01. The sequence goes on along the minus strand of CAYVSY010000037.1, from coordinate 484 downwards.
GGTACTCATCGTCATTTAGTTTTTACTATTTCTGATATTCTATGGTCATTATTTTTAGAAGATAGAAAAAGACTTAATTTTATGTTTGAAGCTGTTAGTAAAACTCTTTTATCTTGGTATAAAGAAAAATATAGATATTTAAACCTTAAATCTGGTTTTGTTCTTACTCTTCATACTTTTGGTAGAGATGATAAATGGAATGTCCATATTCACTGTTTATTAAGTGAATTTGCTTTAGGTAATAATTTTGAAAAGAAAATAGACTTTATACCTTTTGATATGCTTCGTAAAAGATTTCAAAAAATATTACTTGATTTACTTGAGAAAAACATTGGTAAATCTTCTTTTAGACCTATTAAAAATAAAGTATATTCTAAATCTTCCAATGGCTTTTATGTTCGTGCTAAAAAAAGTGAGTTTCCCGATTCAAAAAAAGCAGTTTGTTATGTTTTAAGATATTGTGGTAGACCTTGCTTTGCTCAAT
>CAYVSY010000036.1:0-10880 GCA_964454255.1 uncultured Muribaculaceae bacterium | reverse complement strand
GATTACATGAATTTTCTACTACTTCTAAAAATGTTTGATGACCATGTCCACCAGCTTTCCAACATCTTATTCTAGCACTGGTTACTGTCACCGATCCTGAATCATAAAACGTATCCTTTAATAAATTAACTTTTTTTTCTTCAATAGCTGACGCTAATGTTATAATTTTAAAAGTTGATCCTGGTTCATATGTTGCCCATATTGGTAGATTCCTATTAATTTCTGTCAAACTATAATTTTGATAATTATTAGGATCAAAATCTGGTCTACTTCCCATCCCTAATATTTTCCCACTATTAGGATCTACCGCTAATATTAAAGCATTATCGGGTTTATACTTAGTTATAATATTATCCAATTCTCTTTCAATAGCATCTTGTATTTTAGAATCAATTGTAAGAACAATATTTATTCCATCTTGAGGTTTAACATATATTTCTGATAATTCCAATCGTTCGCCTTTAGCATCTGAATAATATTTTATAGTTCCATTTTCACCAGTCAAATAAGAATCATATTGTTTTTCAATTCCGCTTAAACCTTGATTATCTATTCCAACATATCCTAATACATGTGACAAAGTATTATTAAAAGGATAATTTCTTTTTGATTCTTTCAACAAATAAACGCCATCATATTTTAAATTATTTATTTTATCAGCAATATCATAACTTAATCTTCTTCCTTCAGGATGAACTCTTTCTATTGATGTCTTTTTACTTACGTGTTTTAACATATCATTATAATTGACATTTAAAATATTAGCTAAATCCTGAGCAACCGTTTCTTTATTTTTAATTTGATTGGGAATTAGGACTAATGATGTTGTGGTTATACTATCAGCAACTATTTTATTGTCACTTGTTATAATAGATCCACGACTAGCTTCAATAGGTAAATTTCTACTCCAAAGTGAATTTGCTAATTTATTTAATTTTTTATAGTCTATAACTTGAATATAAAATACTCTAAATATTATTATTAGAAAACAAAATAAAACTATTAACAATAATATCTTAATTCTTTTATGGATATTTTTAAAAAACATATTATTCACCATTTAATAATATGTTTTTAACACATAAAATATTTATTTTAGTTGTTAACTATTTTTTTAATATTTATTAAATATTGTGTTATAACTCTTTTTATAAAATTCGTTTCTTGTATTATAATTTCTAATATTTTCTTAATTTTAAACTATATATACTTTTTAAATACATCTCTAAATTTTATAGAAGTATCAATGCTTTTATTTATTAAATATTCATAATTAGAATGATCATTAAAGTTTAATCCTGAAATATTATACTTAATTCTACTTGCTTTGCCATTATCTAATCTATCCCATATAAGTTTAAATCCTAATTCATTTTCTATATTTTCTTTTTCACTAAATAATTTGTCAAATAAATCTTTATTATCGCTAATATATAATTCTAAACATATAAGAGATTCTTTATTAACTAGACTAATTCCAACATGAGCGCTACTAGTTCCTATAGCAACATCATACCAATGATTAGTAGTTGCTTTTCTTACATTAAATGGTTTTCCTCTATTAATTAATACTTCGTTAAACATATTCCAAAATTCAAGCCTTTCTGATTGTGATTTATTAAGATCACCTTGATTTCCATTAACCTTATTATTTTTTATAAAATCATTTGGTTTTTCAACAACTTCAAAATAAGGAGCTGGTAAAGAATCTTCTATTTTATATGCATGCAATTCTATTAAGAAAAAATTGATATCACTGCTTGTATTATTATTTAACCATTCAATAGCACTTTTATGTTCTTCTTTTGCTTGTTTAACAATCCACACAATAACTTGAGCATCCAATCCAGATGCATATGTTATTATTTTTCCTAAATGGTCATGATTTGATACTTCTAATTGATTTTCAATAATAACTTTTATTCCAGACGATTCATCAATTGCAACTAAATCACATCTATATGAACCAACATATACTTCTTTTGATACATCAGTTAATGTTAATCCCAAAATATTATTTAAAGTTTCAATATTTTCATTATTTGAAAGCTAATCAGAAAAATCATATTGTTCATGTTTCCAAATTTCTCTTAAATCTACCTCTTTTAATTTACCTATTTTCATTTTAAGTTTCTCCATTTCATAAATTATACTCAACTAAAGTATATCATATATTATTGTTTTATTATTAAGAAATAAAATAAAATTATTAACAATAATATTTCAATATTTTTAATGACTAATTTTTTCACCAAGATCATTATATAAATTATAAGTTCTATAATTTTCTGAATAAATTATTAAATTACCATCAATTGATATAGAAATTAAATCTTTTAAAAAAGATTGACCATTTAATAAAAGTTCACCATTATTATTATAAACATTATAATAATTTGAATCATTAATTGTCTTTTTTAAAAAATATATATTTTGATCATTGTTAATAATTTCTAATTCTTCTTGATTAACTATTTTTATTGTTTCTGAAGTTATATCAACATATGTCCAAGATAATTCATTATTTATATTTTTTGATGAAAAAATTAAATAATTGTTTTTTAAATATTTTAATGATACATTATCATATTCAATTGGAATAGGACTATTTTTTTTATCAATGCTATAATAACCCATTTTATTATTATCATTTAAAATAAAACCATATATTTTTTCATTTAGACTAATTAATTCATTAACATAATAGTTAGAAAAATTTATATTAGATAAATCTATTTCTTTAATTTTTTGATTTGTGAAATCATATAAATAATTTTTTTCTTCATCATTAACGACAGCATGTTGTTGATTCATAATTATTCCACGACAGAAATTAGATATACATTTATATTCAGCTATTAAATAATAATCTGATAAATTAATATTATCATTCTGTAATAATATTAACCATTTTTTATTTTCATTATTATTAATATTTTTATAAAATTTAATCCTTGTTTCTGAAGTTCTTGAACTTATATCAATCCACTCATTATTATTAGATATTGAAGGTGTCACAATATCAATTTTTTTATCATCTTTATTATTAGCATTAATTAATGATGTTCCTATAATAATAACAATAACTAAAAAAACAGTAATAATTATAAATATTATATTAATTATTATATTATCTTTAGGTAAGTCTTCTTTATTTGCTTCTTTTTTTATCATGAACAACTCCTTATTATGTCATAATTGTATCAAATATTTAATATTTAATCAAGAAAAAAAGAGCCTTATTTTTTAGCTACTTCTATTCTTATTAAGCGATTATTATATTTTATATTATTACATGCTTTTAAAATAACATCTAAATATTTATTTTCAATATTGACAAAAGTAAATTTAGGCATTATTTCAATTCCACTAAATGAACCTTCTTTAATATTAGCTTTTTTTTCTAAAAAACTTAAAAAACTTCTTTTTTCAATGTTATCTAATTTACCTATTGTTAAAAATAATCTTGTGCTATTTTGAAAATCTCTTTTTTGCTTTTTTTTATCTTTAGATACATTAACATCTATATCAAAATTACTACCAAATGATTTGTTTAATCTTTCTAATAATAATGTGTTTAATATATTTTTTATTTCTGTTATGTCTAGAGTATCTAAATATTCATTGAATATTGAATTACTGTAATCATCTTTTTTTAAACTATTTATATTCTCAATAATACTATTAATACGGCTATTCATAATATCATTTTTAATTGGAATTTCTTTTTTTACAATATTTGTTTTAACATATTTTTCAATGTCAATTAAAATTTTTTCTTCTGATTTTGTGACTAAGGTTATTGCTATACCATAATTATTTGCTCTTCCTGTTCTACCTATCCTATGGACATAAGCTTCTTTAGACTCTGGTAAATTGTAATTAAAAACAATATCAATGTCATTAACATGGATTCCTCTAGCAGCAACATCAGTTGCAATTAAAAAATTAAATCCACCATTTTTAAATCGATCTAAAGTAGCAATTCTTTGTCCTTGAGTTATATCACCATGAATAACATCAACACTATATCTTCGCATTGATAATTTTTCTAAAATTTCATCAGCATTTCTTTTCGTTTTACAAAAAATTATACTTCTTTTTGGATTATAATAATCAACAATACGACAAAGTGATTCTAATCTTGTTTGAGAATTAACAATGTAATATTCTTGAGAAACATTATCAGGAATAGTATTTGTTGAAGAAACCATAATCGTTCTATATTCTTTTGACATATAATTTTCAGCAATTTTTAATATTTCTTTTGGCATAGTTGCGGAAAATAACATAACTTGTTTATCATTATTAACTTGTTCAAAAATAAATTGAATTTCTTCTTGAAAACCCATACTAAGCATTTCATCAGCTTCATCTAAAACAAAATATTTAATTTCTGTTAATTTTAATATATTTCTTTTTATTAAGTCTTTTACTCTACCAGGTGTGCCAACAACGATATTAATACCTTTTTTAATATTACGAATTTGTTCTTCAATTGAACTACTACCATATACACAAGTTGTAGTAATATTTAAATATTTTGATAGATCCTCGATATCTCTTTCAATTTGGATAGCCAATTCTCTAGTAGGAGCTAATATTAATGTTTGAAGAATTTTATTTTCTTCAATGTTTTCTAAGATAGGCGCCGCAAACGCAATAGTTTTACCAGTCCCAGTTTGACTTTGGCCTAAAACATCATTTCCATCTAATATTAAAGGCATTATTTTTTCTTGTATTTCAGTTGGTGTTTCATATTTCATTTCTGATAAGACTTTTAATATCTTTTCATTTTTAATTAAATCATTAAATTTCATTTTTACCTCTTCTGTTTTTTGACAACTTGCTAATTATATCACATTTTGTTTAAAATATCTATTATTTTATAATTAATTATTTTTATTCATCGGAATCATCCATTTATTATATATTTGACAATTACTACTATATGGTTCTGGATTAGGTAATTCCATTTTTATAATCATTGGTATTTTCATAATTGAACCAAAGGCAACACATGTTCCTGGTTGAAGATTTTTTTGTTTTTCTAAAACATCTAAACTCATGTTAGGAACCATTTTTTTTATATATTCTAAATCATCAGGATGATTAATTTTAAAAATTAAAAAATTACTACATTGACTTATAGCTGCTTCACTTAATTCTGTTGGTCGTTGTGTGATAAGATCTAATAAAAGACCATATTTTCTTCCTTCTTTGGCAATTCGATCAAAAATATTATATCCTAATATTTCAATATCTTTATCTTTTTGAACATAACGATGTGCTTCTTCTAACATAATATGAATAGGAACGCTAGCTCGTGATTTTAAATTTTTTGTCCATTTAAATAATAGTCTAGAATATATTTTTGTAATTGTTTTAGCAAAACGATCATCAATATCTTCTAGTGTAAAATTAATAATTTGAGCACGTTTGTTATTGTTAATTAATATTAATGAAGCAATGTATTGATCTAAAGTTACAAATTCTTTATATTTAAAATAATTACTATATTGTCCTTTTAATATTTGATGTAATCTAACTTTTAAAGCAATAGCTTCACTATATGATTTTTCATTTAATATTAATCCTTCACTAATAAGAGCAAAATTTAATGATACTTCCAAATCTTTTAAGGTAAAAAAGATTGGTTCATATTGTTCTTTCCATTCTTTATCATTATCAATGAAACTTTCAATATATTGAGTTATTAATATTCTTTCAACAAAATCACCTTGACTATCAATATCAAAACATTTTCGAACTTGTCTTTTATAACCTACACCAGGAACTTCAAAATCTAAATTTAATTCAGGTGTTGAACAATTTTCTAAAATAGTAAATATTTGATCTCTAATACGAGCTGATAATTGATTGGAAAACATAACAGATAATATAGCTTTGGCAATTAAATGATTTTTATATTTTCTTGATTCATCATCGTTTTTAGCAAAAACACAAACGTAATTTAACATTTTTTCAATTATCATTATTTGATTATATTCAGTAATATCAAGTAAATTAGCATAATCATCAACATCTAATAACCATAGAGGAATACTTATTAATTCTTCATCTGTTTGTTTAATATTAGTTGTATATTTTCGATAATTTAAATTAGCGTTTAATTTATTAATATCTTTAAAAGCATTATGATATTCACTGTATGTATTAAAGATAAAGAAAACAGAATTATAGGGTATAGCATTAGGAATGGAAAATAAATTTTGAATTATACGAGCTATTCCATATGTTTTACCACTACCCGTATTCCCAAACATAGCAGTGTGATTACTAAAAAATTTATTTATATTAGCCTTAATTTTAATATTAGAATATAGGGGTGATAAACCTAAAATTACTGATTCATTATCGTTAGCATTAATTAATATTTTAATTTCATTATCATTTATCATACGAACTGATGAAGCCATACTAGGTTTTCTAATAACCCCATCTACATAGTCATTGTTTATAAATTCACCTAATAATGAAACATCAATGCATTCTTCTGATATTTTTTCTATCTCACCTAATACTTTCCTTTCTTTATCTTCAAAAACAACATGAGCATTTAATATATCATTACTTAATTGCGGATGAATTAATTTTATTGTTGCTTTTCTAGAGCTTATTTCTAATATTTTATCAAACATAATTTTATTCTCCTATTCTTAATTATTATAACAAGAAAGAAAAAAAAAGTCTATACGACTTTTAAATTAAAACTTATTAAATAATAGTTTTTTCTTTTTTCTTGGTTTTAAATTTTCTAGAGAATTGTCGTTTTGTAATAATGCCATTGATATAATAGCGTTATCTTCTTGTAGCTTTTTACTACTAAAATGTATAGCTAATCCGTTGTTTCTAATGGCTGTTAAAACAATTTCTCTATCATTTTGTAATTCATTAGGAATATTTACTATTATTTTCCCTCTTTTTGATATCATTTCAAAAATTTCTTGTTTAGTCATTTTAATTCCTTTCACTTTATTCGAGTTATATATAATAAAAAAGGATTAATACTTCTTTATTACTTTAATTTTTAATGTTTCTCCTTTTTATGGCTTCATATGATAGCACAAATGTTTGGGTTTGTAAAATATTTACCTCTATGTTCCATAAATCAAATTACACTTTTAATAGTTTTTTCTTTCTTCTATCTAAAAAAAGCTAAATAAACAATAAAACATATATATACTAATAAAAGAATTATCCCATTAATACGATCTTTTTTCTCATTTTTATCATTTATACCTAAAGCCATTGATGTAATAACACCGGCAATTAAGCCACCAATATGAGCGGCATTATCTATACCAGGTGAATAAAAGCCAATAACTAAATTAATTAGTATTATAGGAATTATTTGACTTTTTATTACATTACCTAGAAATACTCGATAATTATATCCAAAATATAACATTGCGCCTAATAAACCAAAGATGGCTCCGCTAGCTCCTGCTGAAACAACATTTGAAGAAAAAGCTAATGATAAAATAGAAGCTGATACAGCACTCACTATATATATTATTAAATATTTTATCTTTCCATAATAATTTTCAATTTGTGAACCTATTATATATAAAGCATACATATTAAATAATAAATGAAAGAATCCAATATGTAAAAAAGCACAGGTTAATAATCGATAATATTCTCCACCTTTTGTTAAAACATCTAAATTAGCCCCAAATTTTAATAATGTTAATGTATTAGTTGATCCGTTTCCAATAATATACATAAGACCAAATAATATAACACATATCGCAATTATTATATAAGTAATAATGGGATTCTTTTTAGAAAATATTTTTTCCATTTGTTTATTTTTTATTTCATTATTTTTATTAATATCATCCGTAATTTTCACAAACAAATCCATTCCTTTCTCTTTATAATTAGTTTTATCTAATATATTAGGAAACATTTCTATAACATTCGTCTTTTTTAAATCTGATATTTTTGATATAAATATATCTTCATTATCACTAATTTCTTGTAATTGGACATTGTCACCTAAATCAGTATATATATTTAAAACATTCATTTTAGTAGTTAATGTTTTTCTTTTTAATTTAGTTGTTATTTGTTTTAATTTAAATTTATCAAAAGATAATTGTTCATTATTATGAATATAATGATTAATAATTCTAATTACTTTATATGGACTATTTAAGTTTTCTAACCATATTTCATCTTTTATACCATGTAATATAATTGGATTATAATCTTCAACGGTTACAAAGTAATGAACTAATTTCATAATAAGAATATCTTTTTTATTTATATCTGTTGGCATAAACCCTCCTTTTTTTGGAATAATATTATTATACTATTAAACATAAAATAAATAAAGAGGTGAAATATGAAAATAAAAAATGTTATTAAATATCTATTATTTTTACTCCCATGGTTTTTAAGTTCTTTATTTAGTATGAATAACTTTTCATTCTACAAATCCCTTAATTTACCATTATTTGCACCACCAGCTATATTATTTCCTATAGTATGGACTATTTTATATATATTAATTAGTATTAGTATATATATGATTTTTGATTATAGTTCCAAAGAATATAAATTAACGTTACTTATTAATTATATCTTAAATCAATTATTTATAGTATCTTTCTTTGTTTTAAAAAGTCCTTTTTTAGGATTCGCAAATAGTTTAGCAGTATTTGTATCAACTTTATTCTTATATTTTGAAACAAACACAATCGATAAAAAAGCATCCAAATTTTTAATTCCATATATATTATGGGGATTATTTGCTAGTTTTTTATCATTATTTGTTTATTTTATGAATAGTTAATAATATTTAAAAATGTTTCTTCATCCCAAGTTTCAATATTTAATTCTTTTGCTTTATCTAATTTTGATCCTGCATTTTTTCCTACTATAACAACATCAGTTTTTTTAGATACTGAAGTTGAAGTTATACCACCTAATGATTCAATTATATTTGTTGCTTCTTCTCTTGAAATTTTACTTAATGAGCCTGTTAATATAAAAGTCTTATTTAAAAATTTTTCATTGTCTTCTTTTTTATTATCAATATAAGTCATATTAATATTATAACTTTTTAATTTATTAATTAATTTAATATTATCATCATTTTTAAAATAATTAATAATATTTTCTGCAATTATTGGTCCAATATCTTTAATATTTTTTAGTTCCTCATAATTAGTTTTAATTAAGTTATCAATATTTAAATATTTTTTAGATAATACTTTTGCTGTTTTCTTTCCAACTTGACGAATACCTAAACCAAACAATAATCTTTCTAAAGAATTTTTAGAACTATTTTCAATTGATTTTACTAAATTATTAATTGATTTTTCGCCATAACCTTCTAATTCACAAAGATTATTTTTTTTATCATCTAAATTATAAAAATCACTAATATCTTTTATATAACCAAAGTTATATAAATCTTCAATAATATTTTCACCTAAACCATCAATATTCATGGCATCTCTTTCCGCAAAATGAATAAGATTTTCTATTTTTCTAGCTGGACATTCATCATTAATACAATAATAATCGGCTTCATTATTTTTTCTTATTAATATAGAACCGCATTTAGGACAACTATGACTAAAACTATATTCAAGACAATTAGATGTTCTTCTTTCCAAATTAAAACGAACTACTTCCGGAATAACATCTCCGGCTTTTCTTATATAAACATAATCACCAATACGAATATCTTTATTTTTAATATTATCTTCATTATGTAAAGTAGCTTTAGTAATAGTAGATCCCATTACTCTAACTGGTTCTAATATCGCATTAGGAGTTATTTTACCAGTTCGTCCGACTGTTAAAACAATATCCTTTAATTTTGTTAGAACTTCTAAAGGTGGAAACTTATATGCTGTTGCCCATTTTGGAACTTTAATAGTATAACCTAATTTATTTTGAGATTCAATTTCATTTACTTTAATAACCATACCATCTATTTCATATTCTAAATTTTCTCTATTCAAAGTCCAATATTTAATATAATCAATAACATCATTAATATTATCAAATAATTTAGCGTTTTTGTTTGTATTAAAACCTAATTCCTTCATATATTCTAAAGCTTCAAAATGTGTTTTAAGATTATAATCTAATGGATTAGGTAAATGATATATAAAACAATCTAATTTTCTTGATGATGTAATTTTAGAATCTAAATTACGAACAGATCCAGCTGCACAATTTCTAGGATTTTGAAATAAAGGTTCGTCTTTCTTTTTTCGTTCTTTATTTACCATATTAAATGATTTTTTACTCATGTATATTTCACCACGAACTTCTATATCAATATTTTTGGATATTTTTAAGGGGATAGAATTAATAGTTTTAACATTATTTGTGATATTTTCACCAGTTGTGCCATCTCCACGAGTAGCACCTCCTTCTAATATTCCATTTTTATATTTTAATGAAATAGCTAAACCATCTATTTTTAATTCACATACATATTTAGGACTAGAAATAACTTTACGAACCTTTTCATCAAAGGATAAAATTTCTTCTTCATTAAAAACATTCCCTAAACTAAGCATAGGAATTTCATGATAAACTTTTTCAAATTTTTCTAAAACAACTCCACCTACTCTAGATGTTGGGCTATCTTTTCTAACTAATTCTGGATACATTTTTTCAATATTAAGTAATTCATTCATATAACGATCATATTCAGAATCACTTATACTTGGATTATCTAAAGTATAATATTCATAACTATTCTTATTAATTATTTCAATTAATTCATTCATTCTAGATTTAATTTCATCCATTATTATCACCATTAATATTGTATCAAAATGTATGAATAAAGTCCATGATTTTGTATAGAAAAACCTAACAAAAGT
>CAYVSY010000035.1:0-11184 GCA_964454255.1 uncultured Muribaculaceae bacterium | reverse complement strand
CTTCTATTTTACATCTTAATTTTATCAATTTTATTTTTTATTGTCAATAGTTTTAAAATAATCATCTATTTTCCACATAACATGTTTATGAGATTCACTTTTTACATATAATGTATCAAGTTCCTTTATTTTAGCTTTAACATATCTATATTCTACAAAAGATTTAATAACATTATAAAGAGCTATTCCATCTTTATTTAATATATTTATAGCATCTTGAATAGCTGTTTTATTAAAAACATCATCAATAGATAAAAATAATGTTTCCAACATGCGAAGTTCAGTTTCATCAACTGTATGATTACGATAATTTTTGCTAAATTCAAATAATCCTTTGCTTTTTTTTATATCAAAAGCAGCATCTAATTTAATTATATGTTCTAATAAAGCTCTTTTAAAATTATTAACACCGATATTTTTAATTATATTTCTAAAATTTTTATCAGAAAAACCACTAGTATCTTCTTTTTCTATATAATTAAAAATAGCTCCAATTAATTGATCTTTAACATATTTATTAATAGTTGGTAAACAACCATTATCTATTTCATTCATTAGTTCTTGTTTCATCATATCACCTATTTCTTATTGATTATAACATTTAAAAAAATATAATTAAAGTTTTTTATTTATTTTCTTGTAACTTTACAAATTGAGATATATATATAATGATAATTAACATGAATAATATTATTTTAATATCATTTATAAATATATAAAATATTAAACATAATATAACTCTAGTTAAACCAAATATACTTTCATTAATAATTAAATAATTAAAAATATTAATATTTTTAATATTATATAAATTATACATACTATAACTTTCATATATTTTAAATAAAATACCTTCTAATATTCCTGTAATCAATATAATATTAGAATTATTTATATTTAATTTTAACAATAAAGTTATTGATAAAATAGTAATAATAATTTTATTATATTTTATATATGTTTTATTTTTAAATATAAAATATAATATAATTAATGATGATATAGCATTAATAACATAAAAAAGTCCTACATATTTAATTGAATTACTTATATATAAATATAAATACAATGGTTCAAAAATTAAATATAATATTTTAGCTTGTTCAAGTATAAAAAATCTTTTTTTATTAAAATTAATTTTTTTATAAGTTATTTTAATTTTTTCTTCTTTATTTTCATTTTTTTGAATATTAATTTTAAATAAAATTAAAAAACTAATAATAGAAAATGCAATAATAACAATACCAATATAACTATTAGAAATAATTATAGTTATTAATGAAGATATTATTAAAGATAAAAACATAATTAAAACAATATTAGAAACTTTTTTAATGGCAATAGATAAAGCTAAATAATGCCTAATAGCATGAAAAGAAAAAGTAGAAAAAGAATATAAAATTAAATATAAATATATATTAAAAGTATTTCCATACAAATATATAACAGTTAATATAAATAAAATATTTGATATAAATAATAAATATTTATAATTAATTTTTTTAATTAGTTTTAATGTTAATACATTAACTATTATACCTAAAAAATATATTAATACATAAAATAAAATAATAGTTTTTATATCATAATTTTTTTTATATAAAAATATTATGGAAAATATTTCAATAACATTTCTCGCTATTGTGGAAGTAAATAAAAATAAATTATATTTTTTAATATCATTCACATCTTTCACCATTATTATTATGTATTTGAATTAATTTATGATACAATAAAGAAGGTGAAAAAAATGGAATTTATTAATAATAAAAGATATAAAACATTAGATAATTATTTAAAAAAAAAATTTAATTATAAGGTATTTAAAGTTTCATTAAATGCTGGTTTCACATGTCCTAATATTGATGGAAAAGTTGGTTTTGGTGGATGCATATATTGTTCAAAAACTGGTAGCGGTGAATATGGTGGAGATGTTAAAAAAGATATTATTACTCAGTTTAATGAGGTTAAAGCAATCATTGATAAAAAATGGCCTAATAGTAAATATATCGCTTATTTTCAATCAAGAACAAATACTTATGCTCCACTTCCTATTTTAAAAGAAAAATATGAATTAGCTTTAAGTATTCCTAATGTCGTTGGACTCTCTATCGCTACTAGATGTGATAGTATTAGTGATGAAGTTTTAGATTATTTAACAGAATTAAATAAAAGAACTTATTTAATAATTGAACTAGGACTTCAAACTATTCATAAAGAAACAGCTACTTTAATTAACAGATGTCATAATTTAAAATGTTTTGAAGATATGGTCAAAAAATTAAAAAAAAGGAATATTGAAGTAGTTGTTCATATAATTAATTCATTACCTTATGAAACCAAAGAAATGATGATAGAAACAGCAAAATATTTAAATAATTTAAATATTGATGGCATAAAAATTCATATGTTAAATATAACAAAAGAAACTACAATAGCAAATATGTATAATAATAATGAATTTAAACTATTAACTAAAGATGAATATATAAATATTGTATGTGATCAATTAGAATATTTAAATGAAAATATTATTATTCATAGATTAACTTCTGATCCTAAAAAAGAAGATTTAATTGAACCAACCTGGTTAATTAAAAAGTTTTGTGTTCTAAATGATATTGATAAAGAATTAAAAAAAAGAGATAGTTATCAAGGTAAAAAACTTTGAACTATCTTTTAATTATTTTTGAGTTAAATATGTTTCATTAGAATAAACAATATTAACCTTATCATAATTTTTATTATCATTTATTAATATGAGGGTCGATATAAAGAGTATTGTATAAAACAATATAACTCCTTTATTTTCTAAAATTTTTTTCATATTATCACCCTTTCTTTTATAAATAAATTATATATCGAATAAATGTTCGTGTCAATACTTTTACAAAAAGCAAACATACATTTGACATTTTATAAAAATTATGTTAATATAATTTACGTAAGGAGTGAAGTTTATGAAAGAGAAACTAACCAAGAAGCAAGAAGATGTCTTACAATTCATAAAAAAATACATTAGTGAGCATAAGTATCCACCCGCTATTAGAGATATTTGTAAAGGACTAAAATTAAATTCGCCAGCTACCGTTCATTCTCATTTATCAAAAATTGAATCAAAAGGTTATTTAAAAAAAGATAATTCCAAAAATAGAACTATCGAATTATTAGTAGATAATGAATTTGAATCACAAGAAAATAAAACAATATCAGTTCCACTACTTGGAAAAGTAACTGCTGGAACACCAATTGAAGCTATTGAAGTCCCTAATCAATTTTTTGAAATACCAGCTTATTTAATTCCAACTAAAAAAGAAGTTTTTACTTTAGAAGTAAGTGGTAATAGTATGATAAATAAAGGTATATTTGATGGTGATATTGTTATTGTTCAAAAAACAGAGATCGCAAAAAATGGTGATACCGTCGTTGCGATGACAGATGATAATGAAGTTACTTTAAAAACATTTTTTAAAGAAAATGGTTATTTTCGTCTTCAACCAGAAAACGATTATATGGAACCAATAATATTAAACAATGTTACTATTTTAGGAAAAGCCATTGGCTTATATAGAAAATTTTAAGCCTATTATGGCTTTTTTATTTTAATTTATATAATAAATTTTCATAAATATCATAAGTTGTTTTAATTGTTATTTTTTCTATAATTGGTGCTTTACCAATTTCACTATCTAAATTATATTTAAATAAAATTTTATTATAATTATTTAAATAATCATTAAAAGATTTAATAAAAGAATCTTGTTTTATATTAATACTGTTAATATCTTTTTTAATATATTCATTATAATTATTCGCAATAGAATAAGAAATAATTAAATAATCATTAATATTTATATCATTAAAAATATTTTTTATTTCAGATATTTTTTTATTATTTACTTCTATTAAATAAATATTATAATTATTAGAATATTGAAATGTTTCAATACTTTTATCAAATTTTAAAAAATTAATTAATAAAATAAAAATAATAATTGTTAAAAAATACTTTTTCATAAGTGATCACACAATTATTATTATCATTAAATATTATTTAATACTTGGGTTTTAATACCAATTCTAAAGCATCTTCGCCAATAATAGAACCTTCAAGAATACTCTGCGAAGAAACATATCCCGTTCCCTCAATATTATATTTTATTCCAAGCATATTTAATAAACCAATTACTTCTTTATATGAATATCCTATTAAATTAATCATTTTTTTATCATAATTATTAGTAAGTAATAATACTTTATCAGAATTATATATAGTTGTCTTTTCTAATGGAAATTGCTTAATTACTTTATCACCAGTTCCAATAACAACAGAATTAATATTATTATTTTTCAAATCAGTTTGAACAGAACCAACACTTTTACTAATATAAGAAGGAACACTATAACTAGTGTATTCAATACTATCAGAATTTTTAATATTTAAATATGTTCCAATATTAACAAATAATTTTTTTAAATAAGTGCTTAAAAGATTATCATCGGGTCGACTAATAGCTGCATATACAATAATTTCTGGTTCATCCATAGGAAACATACCTGCAAATGAATAAATAACATTTTTAGAACCACTAATATATTTTCCTAGTGAATAATCAAATATTTGAGCTGTTCCAGTTTTACCAACAATATTATACCCCGGAACATCATAAGCTGATCCAGTCGCTTTAACTTTATCATTTGATATAACACTTCTTAACAAAATTTTAATTTGTTCAATTGTTTCTTCACTAGCTATTATTTTTAAAACTGTTCTATTATTCTCCAAAATAGTTTCATGAGTATTAGTATCAACCATTTTTGAAACAACATATGGTTTTAACATTTCACCACTATTCGCAATTGCCGTTAAAGCTTGAATTTGTTGCATAGGTGTTGTTGTAATACCTTGACCATATCCAGCTGTCGCAACTTCAATTGGATAATTAAATTCTAACGCTCCTGTCAGTTCCCTTTTTAAAGTAAAATCAGTTTTAACTCCAAAACCATATAATGAAAAGCATTCTTTTAACTCATCTTTTGTAATAGCTGTTTCAACTAAATTAGCAATACCGATATTAGATGAATATGCAAATGCATCATCATAATTTATTGTGCCCCATCCTGTTTTATTCCAGTCACTAATAACTGATGTTTTGTTTTTATCGTTAACATTAACATATTCTTTACTACCTGATTTATATGTCTCGCTTCCATTATATGTTCCTTTTTCAATAGCACACATATAAGTCCATGTTTTCATAGTTGAACCAGGCTCATAAGCATAACTTACAAAAGGATTAACATATGATGTCATATTTCTTAAATTAGGATCAAATGAAGGTGAAGATGACATTGCTAAAATAGCTCCTGTTTTGGCATTCACCACCATAATCAATCCCCATTCTGAATTGGATGTCGTTGTAAGCTCTTTAGTTGTTTCTTCCGTCCATAATTGAATATTATTATCTAAAGTTAAATAAATATCAGAACCATTTTTTGCTTCCTCAATATACTCCCGACCATTTAATATCTTATAACCATTTTTATCTTTTTCATATTCAACATAACCCAATTCACCAGACAACTCAGCATTATAATACTCTTCAATACCCATTTCACCAGTTATCCAAGATATATCATTATCGTCTGTTTTCATTTTTGTATATCCTAGTGTATATGATGCATAATCACCATTAGGATAATACCTTGCCGTGCTTTTAACAAAATCTATACCTGGTAAATTTAAAGCTTTTATTGTTTCCATTTCTATTTGCGTCAAATTTTTTCCAGCTGTTCCAAATTCGACTTGATATTTACCTTCTTTATTTAAAATTTTTTCAATTTGAGAAGCCTCTATTTTTAAAAGCGGAGCTAATTTTTCAGCCGTCATTTTTTTATCAGCTACATGTTGCAACGTTTTACTATCAACACTTCTTTTTTCACTTAAATAAGCAATCAATTTATATGTATTAACATCTTGAGCTAAAACATTACCACTATAATCATATATTGTTCCTCTTGTTGGCGTAATAATTTCAGCATTAGTATTTCTATTTTTAATAAATTGAGTAAGTTTAATATATCCAACATTAATATCAACAATACACAAATAACTTAATCTAACTATTGCTCCAATTAAAAAAAGAACAATAAAACCAAAAAATAGTTTACTCATTTTAGGTTTTATTTTATTATTCTTTTTCATAAAATCATCCTCTATTCTGAAATAGTCTTAACATTTTCATTATTATAAGCTAATCCCATTGATTTAGCCACCATTTGAATATTTTCTAAAGATGCCATTTCATTTATTTTCATTACTAAACTTTGATTAGTATCTTCTTGTTTAGAAAGTTTTATTTTCAATTTTTCTAATTGCAAATTAACATTTGATAAAGTTGTTTGACTAAAAATGATACCTACAACTAAAACAACAATCATAATTAAACAAGATTTATACAAAAATCTTTCTACTTTAGAATATTTACTCATTTTCTTTCTTTTTAACTGTCCCACACTAATCACCTTATTCTTTCTATCACACGTAATTTTGCACTTCTAGCACGATTATTTTTTTCTATCTCTTCTTTCGAAGGTAATATTGGTTTATTATTTATTAATTTAATAATTGGTTGATATTCATCTGGTATAAATGGCAAACCTTTTAATTTCTCATCAATCTCACTATATTTTTTAAAAACATTTTTAACAATTCTATCTTCTAATGAATGAAACGTTATAACGCAAATACGTCCACCTTTATTAAGAAGGAAAATAGAATCAATTAGTGCTTTTTCTAAGACATCTAATTCATTATTAACTTCTATTCGAATAGCTTGAAATATTTTTCGAGCCGGATGACTATCACGCATAGCCTTCATAGGCATACCACTTTTAATAATGTTAACTAATTCTAATGTTGTATCTATTTTTTTATTATCACGATAATTCATTATTTTTTTTGCAATACTTTTAGCATATTTTTCTTCACCATAAGTCCAAAAAATGTTAGTTAGCTTTTCATAACTATATTCATTCACAACATTATAAGCAGATAATTTATTATCTCTATCCATTCTCATATCAAGTTTAGCATCTTTATGATAACTAAAACCTCTATCATCAATATCTAATTGTGGACTAGATACACCTAAATCAAACATTATTCCATCAACTTTTTCTATTCCTTGCTCTTTTAATTTAATTTTAATATTAACAAAATTTGATTTTATAATAGAAAAATTTGCGCTTATTTTAGATAATTTATCAATACTATAAGAAATTGCCATATCATCTTGATCAAAGGCGAAAAGAAAACCCCTTTTTAATTTTCTTAATACTTCGCTACTGTGTCCTCCAAAACCAAGAGTTCCATCAACATAAATTCCATCATCTTTAACATTTAATTTTTCAATACATTCATTTAACAAAACACTTTCATGCATAATTTAAATCTCAAAATTAGTATCAAACAACTTTTCAGCTATATCTGATAATTCAAATTCATTTGTTTGAACATGATCTAAGAATTTATCTAAAGACCAGATTTCTAGGCGATCATTAACCCCAATGATAGCACATTCTTTTTTAATGTTTGCATATTCTGTTAAAGAAGCTGAAATTGATATTCTACCTTGTTTATCAAGTTCACATTCGATGGCACCAGACAAGAAAAATCTCATAAATGTTCTTGCATCTTTTTTAGTAAATGGAAGTGTTTTTAACTTTTCAATTATTCTTTCCCAGTTTTCTAATGAATATATAAATAAACATCCATCTAGACCCCTAGTAAGAACGAATTTGTCACCAATTTCATCTCTAAATTTAACTGGTAAAATTAGTCGATTTTTATCGTCAATATTATGGCGATACTCTCCTATCAACATACAAATTCCCCACTTTCTTCCACTTTCAACCACCATCTACCACTATTCTACTATTAAATACTATGTTTGTCTAGTATTTTTTGTTAATATTTACATTTTTTTAAATAAATATAGAAATTAGACATAATATTTGATATACTTAATTAAATGATAGAGGTGACTAATGAAAAAAGATATACTGAACTTATTAAAAACGACTATTTTATTCCTATTGTTTTTCTCGTTTTCAACAATAATAGCGAGAATTTTAAAAATAAATATTAATAATTCATCTACTAATCAATATTGCCTATTTATAGCATTATGTGATTTAGGTTATTTAACTTTGCTAATTGGATTAAATTTTAAAAAGGTTAAAGAAGATTTTATAAAGTTTTTTAAAAATTTTAGTTCTAACTTTGAAACATCTATTAAATATTGGTTAATAGGTTTTAGTATTATGATAATAAGTAATATTATAATAATATTTGTTTTAAAACTAGATATTGCTAATAATGAAGAAAATGTTAGAACTTTAATTGAAAAAAAACCATTATTTATGATTTTTTCAACACTAATATATGCTCCTTTATCCGAAGAAATATTATTTAGAAAATGTTTTAAAGATTTATTTAAAGAAAAATATTTATATATTATAATGAGTGGCATGATTTTTGGAACACTACATGTAGCAAGTTCTTTAAGCAGTCTTTATAATTTAGTTCATTTAATTCCATATTGTGTCTTAGGAATCGTCTTTGCATCATTATATTATAAAACAGACAATATTTTTTCATCAATATCTGTTCATATGCTCCATAATGGTCTTGCTTTAGGTGCATATTTTATAGGATTTATATTATGAAAAAAAAAATAATTATTATAGGAATCATATTAATCTTAATATCATCATTAGTTTTATATAGTAGATATATTGAAACAGATGGATTAATAACTAAAGAATATAAAGTAATGGCTAATATTGAAGAATCATTTGATGGACTAAAAATTGTTCAATTTTCTGATTTGCATTATGGTAGAATATTAACTGAAAAAAAATTAAATAATTTAATTGATAAAATAAATTTAATAAAACCCGATATCGTCGTATTTACTGGTGATTTAATTGATAAAACAGCTAATTTAAATAATGAGAATTTAAATTTCCTAATTAAAAAACTAGCTAGTATTAAAACTAAATTAAATAAATATGCCGTCTTAGGAAATAATGATTATGATTATGATAAAGATAAAATAAAGAGCATCTTTAAAAACAGTGATTTTATTACTTTAGAAAATGAATCTGATATTATATATAATGAAAACAATGATAAGATATTTATTGGCGGAATAGATACTAATAACATTAACGATTTTAACAACACTTTTAATAATATAAATGAGATCAAATATAAAATTATTATTATGCATGCACCCGATTATGTAGATACAATTCTCAAAGATTATAATAATATTAATTTAATACTTGCTGGACATTCACATAATGGCCAAATTAGATTACCAATAATTGGTGCCTTATTTTTACCAGAAAATGCTAAAAAATATTACGATAATTATTACAAAATAAATGAAACCAATTTATATGTATCAAGTGGTATTGGTGTATCGGAATATAATTATAGATTATTTAATAAACCATCAATAAACTTTTATAGAATAAATAAAATTAGTTAAAAAGAAACTATTTACAGTTTCTTTTTTATATTTTTTTATTAATTAATGTAAAAATAATTGATAGATATTTTTGAAAAACAAGATTAAAAAAATAAAAGCCCTTATATTATAAGGGCTAATTATCTAATGGCGTCCCCGAAGTGATTCGAACACTTGACCGCACGCTTAGAAGGCGTGTGCTCTATCCAGCTGAGCTACGAGGACATCAACTGAACTTGATTATACACCATTATTTAAAATTATTCAACATTTTTTAATACACTTTTATAAATTTCTTCACTATTCACATAAAACATTACTTCTTCTATAGAAGAAACATTAGCTTCAATTGATAAACTTATCGTCCATATAACTTCCTCTAAAATTTTATTAGTAGCAATATCATTTAAAATCATATCATTAAAATTTAACTTTATTGTATTATCAACAATTTCATAATTAATTAGTTTTGTATTAACATTTAAAAAACTCATTAAATTGCTTTCATATATTGGTGCACTAGTTAATTCATCAATTAATATTTTTATTTTATCTTGATTATTGTTATTAATATATTTAGTTACTGGAACATAATAATTATTTTCATTATATTCATTAACATAAAAAACCGTCCACGAATCTAAATTATTTAAGCTAGTTAATTCATATACTTTATTTACGCCATAACTTTTATCAAAAAAAGTTGGTAAGTTTTTACCACTATTAGGTAATTTTGTTAATAATTCACCCTCAACATAAATCAAAACACCATCTATACCATCAACGCTAGTTAATGTCCACGTAATAGCTTCTAACATTTTTTCTTCATATTTAGGATTAATTTCTAAAATATCTTTAGAAAAATCTATTTTTAACACTTTATTATTTAGTGATATATTTAATATTTTAGTTCCTGGTGGAATAATTGATCTAAAACCATTAGGAATTATTGAACTTTTTGTCCCATCTATTATTAGACCTTCAAGTAAATCTTTTGCTTTATCCTTTGGATTATCGCAAACGCATCCTACTATTTTTGTTCTAGCTACATAATCTTCACTATCAATTAAATAAATAGTTCCCAAATTATTAGTATAAACATATTCTAAATTCTGTGAATTACTTAAATCAATTTCCTTAGCAGGACCTGGTATCAAATAAATAATTAACAGAACTAATAATGTTAATGACGTAATAATTATTTTTTTTATTGACATTCTTTTTAACATATAAACACCTCTTATTAAAATATATGATTTCTTAATGAAGATAATTCAAAAAAGCTACATATGTAGCTTTTATAAAGATATTTCGCCAAGTTTAAGTAATTCTATTACCGCTTGTGCTCTACCCTTTACTCCTAGTTTTTGCATTGTATTTGATATATGATTACGAACTGTTTTTTCACTAATATTTAGAGTATCAGCAATTTCTTTTGTCGTTTTATTTTGAATTAATTGTGCGAAAACTTCCCATTCTCTTTTTGTAAGAATATTTCTACTCATAAGCTCCTCACTTCCCTATTTTGGGGTGGTTTATCTTTATTCATATTATTATATGATGAAATAAAATAAAGTTGAAAAAATTTGCCTAAAAAAAGAATGAAATAAATTTCATTCGCCAACCACTTTATGGTTGGTTGTTT
>CAYVSY010000034.1:0-11404 GCA_964454255.1 uncultured Muribaculaceae bacterium | reverse complement strand
CGAATTATTTATTGTTGAAGGTGATTCGGCTGGTGGTTCTGCTAAGCAGGGGCGAGATAGAAAATTTCAAGCTATTTTACCTTTACGAGGCAAAGTAATTAATACTGAAAAAGCTCGTATGGAAGAGATATTTAAAAATGAAGAAATTAATACTTTAATTCACACCATTGGTGGAGGTTACGGAAATGATTTTATTGTTAAAGATAGTAATTATGATAAAGTAATTATTATGACCGATGCTGATGACGATGGAGCGCATATTCAATGCTTGTTAATTACCTTTTTTTACCGATATATGAAGCCATTAATTGAATCAGGCAAATTATATATTGCTATGCCACCACTATATAAATTAAAATTACAAAATGACAAAAATGATAAATATATTTGGACAAATGAAGAATTAAAAGATTCTATTAAAGATAAAAAAAATTATCTTATACAAAGATATAAAGGTTTAGGTGAAATGAATGCTTCACAATTATGGGAAACAACAATGAATCCGCTAAACAGAAACCTTATTAAAGTCAATATTACTGATGCTGCTTTAGCAGAAAAAAGAGTAAGTGTTTTAATGGGAGATGCTGTTGAGCCAAGAAAAGCTTGGATTGAAGAAAATGTTGAATTTTCTTTAGAAGATAGTTTTAAAATTAATTAATATTTTTGGAGAAAAATGTAAATAAAGAATTAATTAATAATAAAAATTTTTCAACTACAACCGAAGGAAATGTTATTGAACAATTGAAATTAATGAAAATGAATGTAATAATATTATTTCAAAAAAATTAAAATTATATATAAAAATAACTGCTATATTAATACAATCAATATTGTTAATTAGTAGTTATTTACTTAGTTTACCAAATATTGTAGTAAATTTTTTACTAAGTGTTATTCTATCTATAATTATTACTATATCATCTTTAACAATAGTTAAGTATAGTGAAATAAGAGAAACTAGAAAAAAATATACCAATAAAGCTTGATAGTAAAGTATATAATCATTATAATAATGAAGTAAAAAATAAAATAATGGTGCAAATTTCAAAGCCCAAAAAATTAATAAGAAAGAAAAAAACTAGAAATTGTTTATGACTTATTAAAAAAAGTAAACAATTTTTTTTGTCTACTTTTATCTTACAACATTAAATTTTTTACTATGTTTATTAATTTAATGACATTTTATCGTTTTCATCAACAATAATATCTGGTTCATGTATTGTTTCTTCTTTATTTTCTAAAGATGTATCAATATGATCATTTTTATGTCTGTTTAAGAAAACAGTTAAGAAAATTATTATTCCTAAAATTACAATAATACTAGCAAATAAGAATATTATATTATTTGTATTAATTAATTCAAAACTGAAGGTAATATCAGTTGTGTTAAGCATTTCAATGTTCCAAGACAATGTCATACCATCATCTGAAACCGTTGTAGCGTTATTACTTAATGATTTAACAGGTAAATTAACAATATACTTAAATTCCGGTTTTTCAATTAAAGAATCTAAATTAGAAAAATCAAATGCATTATCATTATTATCTGTATCTGTTGAATTTTCATTATTATCAATTTTTTTATCAGTTTTATATTTAAAATCAGCATAATATATATTTTTAAAAAAACCATTTTTAACTTTAAATAAAATTTTATCATCAAAATCTTTGTTTAGAAAATCACTAATAATTATTTCATTGTTTTTTGAATTTGATATGTCATCAATGTTTTCATATTTTTTTGAAAATACTATACCAGTATATCCATTTTCACTCTTTTTTTGAACTAAACCACCATTTTCAGTCCAACTATTTAAATCAAACAAAGATTCATCATACATACTATTTAATATTAAATTTTCACCACTAATTAAAACAGAACGGTCAGCTCCAATTGATAAAGTAGTAGTAGACTTTACACATCCAGTTGATAGTCCTAATATCATTATTATTAATATTAAAAATTTATAATTTTTCATAGTTACCTCCTTTCATATATATTTAAAGGACTTATCAAAATTATATCATAAACTATAAAATTTTCAAATAGTTAATATTAATATTGTATATTTTACATGAATTAGTTATAAAGAAAAACATAATATTATTATAGGTGACCCTATGAAAAAAATATATAAATTATTACTAATAATATATATTATCCTTCCAAATATTGTTTACGGAATGGGAGAAAGTGCTAGTTCATATATACTAATGGATCAAAATAGTCATAGAGTGTTACTATCAAAAAACATGCATGATGTTAGATTAATTGCGTCTATTACAAAAATTATGACTTGTTTAATTGCTATTGAGTCAAATCGTTTAGATGAAACCGTTGTAGTTGATGATAGTATAATAAAATCATATGGTTCAGGCATTTATATTGAACTTGGTGAAGAATTAACATTAAAAGATTTATTATATGGATTGATGTTACGAAGTGGTAATGATGCCGCATTAATGATTAGTAATTATGTTTCAAATAGTGAAGAAGAATTTGTAAAACTAATGAATTATCGTGCTAAGGAATTAGGAATGAAAAACACAACCTTTAATAATTCTAGTGGATTAGACAATAAAGAAGGTAATTATTCCACTGCCTATGATATGGCTTTATTAACAAGTTATGCTATGCAATATGAAGAATATAAAAATATAGTTAAAACTAAAAAATATGTTTTAAAAACAAATAAAAAAACATATATTTGGTATAATAAAAATAAATTATTAGATATAAATTACATCACTGGTGGTAAAACAGGATGGACTGAAAAAGCAAAACGAACGTTAGTGACTTCAGCTTCAAAAAATAATTTAAATTTAGTTGTAGTAACATTGAATGACGGAAATGATTGGGAAACACATAAAAACTTATATAAATATGGTTTTGAAAATTATACCAATTATAAAGTATTAAATAAAAATAATTTTTTTATTCAAAATGAAAATTATTATAAAAATAAATTATATATAAATAATGATGTATATTTACCATTAAAAAAAATAGAAATTGATAAAGTTCACAATGATATAAAATTAAGTGTTATAAATAATGTTAAAAACAACGAAATGGTAGGAGAAAACAATCTATATATAGATAATGAATTAATATGGACAGAACACATATATATTAAAAAAGATAAAAAAAATAAATTAAATATTTTTGATAAAATTAAATTATGGTTCAAAAAATGACATAATACTTATTATGTTTTTTTTATACTATTATTGGTGATACAATGAAAATATATTTAGATGTAGTATTTTTAATTAATTTTTTATTCGATGCTTCTTTACTTTTTACTGTTGGATTGATATTAAAAAGAAAAGTTCCAATAAAAAGGATTATATTATCTAGTTTGATAGGTGGTTTATCAATATTTTTATTATTTATTAAAATATCTTCATTAGGATTATTTATTATTAAATTAATAATGGGATTTGTATTAGTTATAATTGCTTTTGGATATAAAAATATATATTGGACTATAAAAAATTTTTTTTATTTAATTACCATAAGTATAATACTAGGTGGGTTTTTATATTTTTTAAATATTCAATTCAGTTATAAATCAAGTGGCATAATATTTTATCATAATGGTTTAAGCCCTAATATTATATTATCGCTTATAACATCACCATTAATTTTATATATTTATATTAAACAATTTAAAAAAACAAAAAATATTAATTCTAAAATATATAATATTGACATATATTTTAAAGATAAAAAAAAAATAAATATCAATGCTTATTTTGATACGGGTAATAATTTATATGATCCATATCAAAAAAGACCGATTATATTAATTTATGATAAATATTTAAAAAATCATTATAGAAAAGAAGAAATACTATTAGTTCCGTATGAAAGTCTAAATAATAAAGGATTATTAGAATGTATTAGAATTGATAAAATTTACAATAATAAATTCGGTTATATAGATAATATATTAGTAGGAATTAGCCATAAACAATTTAAAATAAGTGAAGTAGGATGTATATTACATAATTCATTAATAGGAGAAGAAAATGAAAAAATTAATTAAACTAATTAAATTATTATTTAAAAAAACAGCATCTATATTTTATGTAGGCAGTAGTGATATTTTACCAGAACCATTATCAAAAGATGATGAAATAAAATATGTTAAGTTATCATCTAGTGGAGATTCGTTAGCTAAAAATAAATTAATAGAACATAATTTAAGATTAGTAGTTTTTTTAGCCAAAAAATATGAAAATACTAAAATAGATTTAGAAGATCTCGTTTCTATTGGAACAATTGGATTAATAAAAGGTGTTCAAACATATAAATTAGATAAAAATATTAAACTAGCAACTTATGCATCACGCTGTATAGATAATGAAATTTTAATGTATTTAAGAAAAACAAAAAGAAAAAAAACAGAAATAAGTTTTGAAGATAGTTTAAGTTATGACAGTGATGGAAATGAATTGCATTTAGAAGATGTATTAGGAACAGAAAATGATATTGTGACCAAAAATTTAGATGATGAATTAGATAAAAAATTATTACATCAAGAAATAGATAAATTAAATGATAGAGATAAAGAAATAATGATGTTACGATATGGTTTGAACGGCAAAACCGAAATGACTCAAAAAGAAGTTGCAGAATTATTAGATATATCGCAATCATATATATCACGAATAGAAAAAAAAGTTATTAAAAAACTAAGTAATATAATTAAGATATAGAAATATATCTTTTTTTAATGTATATAAATTGTCATAAATAAAAAAGACTTGTTAAAAACAAAAAATAATGATAAAATATAATTGTATTTAAAGTTGAGGTGGTTAAATGCGTTCTGATACGACAGTTTTATTTGATGTAAATGAAATAAATAAAGAATTAGTTTATGATACAATTAAAGATGTCTATGATGCTCTAAAAGAAAGAGGATATAATCCTATTAATCAATTGGTTGGATATCTCATTTCAGGAGATTTAGGTTATATTTCTAGTTATAAAGAAGCAAGAAATAAAATATCTAAATTAGATCGAAGTATGATTGTTGAAGTTATAATTGATTATTATTTAAAAAGATGAGATATATTGGACTTGATTTAGGCTCAAAAACATTAGGCATTGCGATTAGCGATTTAAGCAATACCATTGCATCAAATTATAAAACAATTGTGTTCAAAAATGAAGATTATAATTCATTATTATTTGAATTAAAAGAAATAATAAAAGAATATAATATTACCAATATTGTTTTAGGATGGCCTATAAACATGAACAATACCATCGGTCCTCGTGCTGAAACAACCCGAAATTTTAAAGAAAAAATAGAAAATACGATAAAATTACCTGTTTATCTTGAAGATGAAAGATTAACATCTGTAATATCAAATCAAGTATTAATTGGTGCTGATATGTCAAGAAAAAAAAGAAAAAAAGTTGTTGATAAAATAGCTGCTTCAATAATCTTGCAAAGTCATTTAGATAGGTTAAAGAAAAAAAAGGAGAATAATTAACTATGGAAGAAAAGAAAAATACATTTACTGTCATTGATAATGAAGGAAAAGAAGTTACTTGTGAAGTCTTATTCACATTTGAAAGTGAAGAAACAAAAAAAAGCTATTTAGTATATACTGATAATACTACCGATGATGGGGGAAATGTTAAAGTATATGCATCAATATTTGATCCAAATAGTGATTCGAGCGACCTTCAACCAATTGAAACAGAAAGAGAATGGAAGATAATTGAAACAATATTAAGTGAAGTTCAAAAAGAAAATAAGAAAGAAAAAGAAGACGAAACTAATTAGTCTTTTTTTGGAAGTAAGAGATGAAAACATACAGAAATATTGCGATTGGACTATTAATAATAATGATTATTGTTGTAGGAGGATCATGCTTATTTTATAAATTAATGCTAGAACCCACATCAAAAGAAAGTATTGACATAGAAATAGTTGTTCCAAAAGGAAGCAGTATTAGTTCAATTGCAAACGTTTTAAAAGAAAACGACTTAATAAAAAGTGCTAATGTATTTAAATTATATGCAAAATTTAATAAAAAACAAAACATTAAACCTTCAACATACATTTTAAATAAGAATATGGGTGTTGAAAAAATAATATCAAAATTAATTCAAGGTAATCCAAATAATCCCAATGAAATAAAAATTACTTTTGTTGAAGGAAATAATATTAGAAAAATTGCTACTACAATTGAAAATAAGACTAATAATAGTTATGATTCAGTATTTGAATTATTAAAAGATGAAAATTATATTAATGAATTGATTAATAAATATTGGTTTTTAAATGATAACATTAAAAACAAAGATATCTACTATCCATTAGAAGGATATTTATTTCCTGAAACATATATTTTTGATAATAAAGATGTTACAGTTAAAGAAATTTTCAATCGCATGTTAGACGAATTTGAAACTAAAATTAGTAAATATAAAAGTGATATTGAAGAATTAGATTTATCTATTCATGAATTTATTACTTTATCATCAATTATAGAATTGGAAGGTGCTGGTAGCGACGATAGGGCCGGTATTGCCGGAGTCTTTTATAACCGTATAGCCGTAAATATGAACTTAGGCAGTGATGTTACTACTTATTATGCTATTAAATCAGATAATTATAAGAAAGATTTAACAACTAAACAATTAAATGATTGTAGTAACAAGTATAACACAAGATGTTCAAAAAATTTAGGATTACCTGTTGGACCTATATCTAATCCTGGTATAGATTCAATTGAATCTACATTATACCCCAAAAAACATAATTTTTATTATTTTGTAGCAGATAAAAATAAAAAAACTTACTTTACCATTACTTATTCAGAACACAATAAAAAAGTTCAAGAATTAAAAAATAAAGGTTTATGGATAGAATATGAAGGATGATAGTATGAAAGAAAAAATAAATGAAATCAAGATATACGCCAGAGAGAATAGAATCCCTATAATGATGGATGAAGGAATTAACTATTTATGTGATTATATTAAAAAAAATAGAATTAAAAGAATATTAGAAATAGGTTCTGGAATAGGATATTCATCAATAAAGATGTCACTTTTAAATGATCAAATAGCAGTTACTACCTTAGAAAAAAATACAGAACGATATAATATTGCTATTAAAAATATAAAAAATTTAAAATTAAAGAAAAGAATAACTATTTTAAATATTGATGGATTAGAATGGACAACTAAAGATAAATTTGATTTAATCTTTATTGATGCATCAAAATCGCATAATACGGATTTCTTTAATCGTTACAAAAATAATTTAAATAAAAATGGTCGAATTATTACTGATAATTTATCATTTCATGGACTTGTTGAAAACAATAGTTTAATAAAAACAAAAAATCAAGAAAATTTGGTTCGAAAAATAAAAGAATATATTAATTTTTTAACCAATTCTGAAGAATATATTACAGAAATAATTGATATTGGTGATAAAATTGCCATTTCAAAGAGAGTTGATTGTGATGACCAAAATATTGATAGAGCCAAAAACTAAAGATGAAATAACAGCATTATTAAAATTAAATATTGATGGGATTATTTTGGGTATTAATAATTTATGTGTTAATACTGCTTTTTCATTATCGGTTAATGAAATAAAAAAATTAGTTCCTAAAATAAAAGAAAAAAACATAGAAATATTCATATTATTAAATAAGAATATGCATAATAATGATTTAAAAAATTTAGAAAAAGCATTATATGAATTAAATAAAATAAATATTAATAAAATAATGTTTTATGATTTATCCGTTATAAAATTATGTGAAAAATTAAATATAAAAAAAGAATTAGTCATATATCAAAATCATTTAAATGCATCAATATACAGTAATAATTTTTATAATAGTTTAGGTATAAAATATTCCGTTATCACAAGTGAAATAACATTAGAAGAAATATTAGAAATTAATAAAAAAAGTTCAATAAATCTTATAATTCCTAGTTATGGCTATAGACCTATTTTTTATTCACGACGAAATTTATTAAATAGTTACTTTAAATATATAAATAAAAAACAAGAATACAAATTTTATTATATAAAAGAAAAATTAAAAAATGAATATAACATTATAAAAGAAGAGAAGTATGGCACAACCATTTATACAAATAAAATATTAAATCTTATAAAAGAATATAAAATATTCTGTGATAATAATATTTCTTATATTATATTAAATGGTGAATTTATTGATGAAAAAATATTTATTAATGAAATAATAAATTATATTGCTTTGAAAGAAAATAAAAATATAGAATATAAGGATAATTACTGGACGGGATTTTTATACAATAAAACAGTATATAGAGTGAAAAATGATAAATAGAAATATAGAATTATTATCTCCAGCCGGATCACTAGAAAAGTTAAAATTTGCTTGTTTATATGGTGCTGATGCTGTTTATATAGGTGGCAAAAAATTTAGTTTAAGAGCTAATGCAACCAATTTTAGTTTAGAAGAAATAAAAGAAGCTTGTGATTTTGCTCATCATTTAAATAAAAAAATATATGTAACTATCAATATTGTTTTTCACAATGAAGATATAAAAGATTTAGAAGAATATTTAATCTACTTAGATAAAGTTGGTGTAGATGCTATAATAATAAGCGATTTATTTATTGGGCAAATTGCTAATAAAGTAGTGCCTAATTTAAAAATTCACATTTCAACTCAATTATCGGTTTTAAATTATGAAGCCGTTAATATGCTTAAAAAATTATTTAATATTGAAAGAATAGTTTTAGGAAGAGAATTATCTCGAATTGAAATAAAAAAAATAATTGAAAAAACCGGAATAGAAACAGAAACATTTATACATGGGGCAATGTGTGCTGGATATAGCGGTCGATGTGTCTTATCAAATTATTGGACCAATAGAGATGCTAATCGTGGCGGTTGTGCTCAAATATGTCGATTTGAATTTGAATTATATGATAAAAACAAAAACAAAGTTAATAATGAAACATTATGGACAATGTCATGTAAAGATCTATGTATGGTAAATAACATAAAAGATATGATTGATATTGGCATTACATCATTTAAAATTGAAGGCAGAATGCGTTCTAATTATTATATTGCAACTTTAGTTCACACATATAAAAATCTAATAAATGATATTTTTCATAATACGTTATCCTTAGAAAAGTCAAAATATTATGAAAAAGTATTAAATAGATGTGCTAATAGAGATAGCATTTCCCAATTTTATAATTCTTTTCCATCAACTGAATGTCAATATTATTTAGAAAAAGAAGAAATTAGTAATCAAGATTTTTTAGGTATAGTCTTAGATTATAATGAATATACTAAGGAAGTTACTATTACCGAAAGAAACTTTTTTCAACCTGGTGATGATGTTCAAATATTTGGACCAAATATTGAAACAATTACTTTCAAAATACCAAATATTTATGATGATAAAGGTAATGAATTAGATGCAGCTAGACATCCTGAAGAAATAATAAAATTTAAATTAAACACAAAAGTGTTTCCAAATGACATATTAAGAATAAAAATATAATATAAATTTATCATGATTATACTTGACAAATAATAAAATACATAGTAAAATCATGAAATAGAAAAATTAGAGGTGAAAAAACATGTCAAATTCAAAATATTTTTTGACAAATGAAGGCTTTTTAGAAATTGAAGAAGAATTAAATTTCTTAAAAGCTGAAAAAAGGCCAGAAATAATTAAAGCATTAAAAGATGCTCGAGCATTAGGTGATTTAAGTGAAAATGCCGATTATGATGCTGCCCGCGCTGAACAAGCACAAATTGAAGGACGTATTGTTGAACTAGAAAAGATAATCGAAAATGCTGAAATTATTGAAAAGAACAAAACAGATATTGTTCAAATTGGTAATAATGTCAAAATTAAATATGTTGATGACGATGAAACTGAAGAATATCGTATTGTTGGATCAAAAGAAGTAGATCCATCAAAAAACAAAATTTCTAATGAAAGTCCAATTGCTAAAGCAATTTTAAATGCAAAAAAGGGTAGTATTTGCACAGTTCAAAGTCCAAACGGAACTTACGATGTTGAAATTATAGACATATACTAAAAAGGAGAAAAATATGAGTAAAACAGTTATAAATTATAAAACAAACAATGAAGAATGGAAAATAGCCGTTGATAAGGCATTTGAAAAACTAAATAAAAAAGCCAAAATAGATGGTTTTAGAGAAGGAAAAGCTCCTCGTTCTGTTTTTGAAAAAAAATATGGAAAAGAAAATATTTTTATGGAAGCTAGTGAAATATTAATTCATGAAAGATATCATAAAATATTTGAAGATGATAAATTAAAACCAATTATTGAACCAAAAGTTGATATTGTAAAAATGGATGAGTTTGGTTTAGAAGCTAATTTTACTATTTGGACTAAACCAGAAATAACACTTGGTTCATATAAAAACTTAAATGTTAAAAAAGAAGAAGTGAAAATTACAAAAGAAGAAATAAATAATGAAATTAAATCTTTAACTGAAAAGTATGCGGAAATTGTTCCAATTGATGGACCAGTTAAAAAAAATGATACAGCTATAATTGATTTTGAAGGATTTAATGATGGCATTCCATTTGAAGGTGGTAAAGCTACTAATTATTCATTAGAAATTGGTAGTAATTCATTTATTCCTGGTTTTGAAGATGGGCTTATTGGAATGAAAAAAGGTGAAGAAAAAGATTTAAACCTAAAATTTCCAGAAAATTATCAAGCTGAAGAATTAAAAGGAAAAACTGTTGTTTTTAAAGTGAAAGTAAATGAAATTAAAGAAAGAGTTGTTCCAGAACTTAATGAGAATTTCTTTGCTGATTTAGGAATAGACAATGTTACAACTAAAGAAACTTTAGAAAAACATATTGAAGAAGAATTAATGATAAAAAAAGAGTATGAGTTAGAAAATAAATATATTGATGAATTGTTAAAGAAAGCATCAGATAATTTAAAAGTGGAAATTGAAGAAGAAGTTATTCAAGATGAAGCAAATAGAATGTATAATCAATTTATGGAAAGAATGTCATATCAAGGTTTAACTGAAGAACTATATTTGCAATATACTAATTCTAAAAAAGAAGATTTACTTAAACAAATGCATTCTGAAGCCTTAAATAGAATAAAAGAAAGATATCTTTTAGAAAGCATTGTTGAAAAAGAAAACATTGATGTTTCTGAAAATGAAGTCTTAGATGAAATTAACAGCATGTCTAAAAAATATAATATGGAAAAAGAAGAATTAATAAAAGCATTTGGCGGAATTGATGTTGTTAAATATGACTTAAAAATGAAAAAAGCTATCTCAATTATTAAAAAAAATAACTAAGATAATTTTATTAAAAAGGTAATTATTAACAAAT
>CAYVSY010000033.1:1369-11811 GCA_964454255.1 uncultured Muribaculaceae bacterium | reverse complement strand
TGGTTGATGGTGTTTTATTAGTAGTTGATGCTTATGAAGGACCAATGCCTCAAACTAGATTTGTTTTAAAAAAAGCATTAGAGGCTAATGTTAAGCCTATTGTTGTTGTTAATAAGGTTGATAAGGAATCAGCTAGACTTACGGAAGTATTGGATGAAGTTATTGATTTATTTATTGAACTTGGTGCAACTGATGAACAATTGGATTTTAAAACTATTTATGTTTCAGCTATTAATGGAACTTGTAGTTTAAGTTCTGATTTATCTACACAACAAGAAGATTTTAAAGATATATTTGATTTAATTATTAGTGAGATTCCTGCTCCTCCTGTTGATGTTAATGCTGATTTGCAATTTCAACCAGCTTTATTAGATTATAATGATTATGTTGGTAGAATAGGAATTGGAAGAATTAAATCAGGATCTATTAAAGTAAATGAAATGGTTTCATGTGTTAGATTAAATGGAAGTTATAAGCAATTTAGAATACAAAAATTATTTGGTTTTTTAGGTTTAAAGAGAATTGAAATTGAGAGTGCTCATGCTGGTGAAATTGTTGCGATTGCAGGATTACCTGATATATCTGTTGGAGAAACGGTTTGTGATATTGGTAAAGAAAATCCACTACCTATTTTAAGAATTGATGAACCTACTTTACAAATGACTTTTGGAACTAATTCAAGTCCTTTTGTTGGGAGAGATGGTAAATTATTAACAGCTCGTAAAATTGAAGAAAGATTATTAAAGGAAACGGAAAGAGATGTTAGTTTAAGGGTAAGGCAAAGTGATAATGAAAGTTGGGTAGTTTCTGGTCGAGGAGAACTTCATTTATCAATATTAATTGAAAATATGCGAAGAGAAGGTTATGAACTTCAAGTTTCTAAACCAGAAGTAATTAAAAAAGAAATTGATGGTGTTATGTGTGAACCATTTGAAGAATTACAAATTGATTTACCTGAAGAATATGTTGGTTCAATTATAGAAGCTTTAGGTCAAAGGGACGCTATACTTGAAAATATTTCTAGTCATGATAATCAATCTCGTATTATTTATACTATTCCTTCTCGTGGTTTAATAGGATTTTCAACTGAATTTATGACAACAACAAGAGGATATGGAATAATGAATCATTCTTTTAAAGAATATAAACCAATTGTATCTAATATGGTTGGAGAAAGAAAATTAGGTGTTTTAGTTTCAATGGAAAATGGTAAAACAACATCTTATGCTTTAGGTCAACTTGAAGATAGGGGCATAATGTTTGTGGAACCTGGCGTTGATGTATATGAAGGTATGATAGTAGGGGAATGTAATAGAGAAAATGATTTGGCTGTTAATGTTGTTAAGGGTAAACAACTTACTAATACAAGAGCCGCTTTTAGTGATAAAACAGTTGTTTTAAAACGACCTCGTCCTCTTACTTTAGAATATTGTTTGGATTATATAAATCAAGATGAATTAGTTGAAATAACACCAAATAATATTAGATTAAGAAAAAAAATATTAAATACGGAAGTAAGAAAAAAATATGATAGTAAAAGATAATTAAAAATTAGAATTTTTCTAGTTTTTTTCTTTATATTTAAATTTTTTAGTTTTGTCTTTATTATATAGAATTTTTGATACAATATTGTTTTCTTTTTTTTTATACATATTTTCTAAGTAATTATAATA
Organism: uncultured Muribaculaceae bacterium; assembly: GCA_964454255.1. Taxonomy (GTDB): domain Bacteria; phylum Bacillota_I; class Bacilli_A; order RF39; family UBA660; genus CAYVSY01. The sequence goes on along the minus strand of CAYVSY010000033.1, from coordinate 10,138 downwards.
TGTGCCTGGTGATATGATTCCATCTATTTTAAGTAGTTTAATCATTTTTGAACTTTCTAAAAACATATTACATACAGATACGCAATTAGTTCTTAGTAAAAAAAATGTTTTAAATGGTCCATCAATAAATTTATAAAATTTGCCATTGGCTTTATAATAAATATCATCTGGCATTTTAGGAATATGTTTTTTTTTGTAATGAGAATCGGGAAACCATTCGTTACAATTTTTTAAGATGTTTTGTATTTTTTTTCTTAGTTTTCTTTTTTCTTTATCATTTAATTTAAATCCATATGATAATATAAATCTGTTTTTATCTTCAATACAATATTTTATATAACTATCGTGATCAAATATGCCTAGTATTCCATCACCAATGAGACCAAATAGTTTTCTATTGTGATAGTTATAGCAACCATATGAATATATTTTGTTTTCAAAACTAAGTTCGCCATGGCCTAAGGCAGCACTACCTTTTTTAGCCATGTGAATTGATATTTCTAAATCATTTGGATGACAATCATTATAATCAATATTTTCTTGGTTAACTTTTTTTATTAGTTGTCGAGGTAAAAGCCAAGTAAATAATAAAGGAGCCGCTATTTTAATACTTATTTTATGGTTAATTAATATTAACAATTCACATATTCCTTGAAATATTAAATATATTCCTAAAATAAATGATATATATATATGATTATTATTGATTATTATTAATAAATATGAAAATATTATATTAGTAATAAATTTTATAAAAATAAATATTTTTTCTTTTGTTTTTTCATCTTTATATATAATTAAATTTATTAAATCAATTATTCCTTGAAAAAAAGTATATGTTCCATATATTTTTGATGAAATAATTAATATTTTATATGGAAACAAGATTAATAATAATCCTATAATTAAAGTTAGAGTTGTTTTAATTAATTTAAGCTGTTTTTTTTTCTTTAAAAGGATAGTTAATAAAAATTTTATTAGTGATGTAATAATTATAATAATTCCTAATATTTTAAATGAATTTAATGTGGTATTAGGAATTATTAGAAACAATATACCTATATAAATATATATTAAATTAATAATAATAGTTATTATTTTATCAATTAGAGTGTTATTCATTTTATCACCTTTATAAAATATTTTGTATTTTTTTTTATTTGATGTATAATGATATTGGAGGTTAATATGAAGTCTTTTTTAAAAATAATTTGTAAATTTTTGACAATCTTTTTAGTTATGATTTTATTTATTTTACATTTAGTAACACATTTGAGTTATAATTTAACAACTATTTCTAGTAAAGATAAGATACAGTCTGTTATTGAAAACTTTGATATTGATAAAGTTTTAGTTAATGGCGATGGATTTAAGAGTGAAATATATGCATCTTTAGAAAAAATGTGTATTGATAGTGGTTTTTCTGAACAACAAACTTATAATACTTTACATTCTAAAACAGCTAAATATATTATTGGACAAGTTGGAGGATTGTTGACGGAAACTATTTTAGGTAATCGTTCTAATTTAACAATTGATGGTGTTAAAAAAATATTGCGTGATAATTTTAATACTTTATTAATTGAAATTGATATTAATATTACGGAAGAAGAAAAGCAAGAAACGCTTGATTATTTTAATGAATATATTGATAATTTTTTTACTAAGGTATTAATTGAAGAAAATGTTATTGAAGGAGAAAAAGATTTAAAGTATATTGTTGATATTTTATTTTCTGGATCATATAAATTTATTTTATTAGGATCAATAATTGTGGTGACTGGTCTTATTGCTTTGTGTCAATTTAGTTTAATTAAGTCATTAAAAATTAGTGGAATAGTTACGTTAATATCTAGTATTATTATGTTATTAATAGGAATTACTCCATTGTTACTATCAAATATTTTGATTAATGTTATTGGTCGAAATGGTGTTCTTATTGTAACGATAATTAAATCGTTAGTTATGACATTTGTTATTAATGGAATAATTGGTATAATAATAGCGAATGTTCAAATTTTAGTTGCTAATCGTATTCGTGATAAAATGTTATCTAAAAAAGCAATAATTTCAGAAAAAGAATCCCTTATTTAGAGATTCTTTTTTCTATTCTTTTTTTAATTATTAGAGTTATGCCACATAATATACTTATTATTAAATATGAATAATTATTATTTTCAAAAGAACCTGTTTTAGGTGGGTTTAAAACTTTATCATAAACATAAGTTACTTCAATATCGTCATTAGTTATATATCCATTTTCACTATTCCAAATATCAATTAATTCGTAATTATCAAAATTTTTTTGTTCAGTTTTATATTTAGAACCGATAAGATCACTTATGATAATTGGATCTATTATATTATTTCCTGTTTTATCAATATATTTTATGATAATGATTCCGTTTTCTTTTAAAATGGTTTCCCATTCATCATTATTAATTATATCTTCATATTCTAATAATGATATAGTCGATTTCACTTTATTTTTAAAAGTTTTGTTATTTATGTCTTTGTATTTTATAGATAATGTTCTATTAAAATCGATATTATATTTTCCATTTTTATATGTATTAATATCATCTTCTAATGTCCAAGTAATAGTTTTATCAAAATCATTATATATTCCATCATCAATGATTGAATTTTCTATATCAATTTTATATGGTAAATAATCTATTATTTTTAATTTAATTGGACCTTTATAATTATCTATTTCTTTTTCTAAATTAAGAGCATATTCTACAATATCATTTTTATTATTAATAATGGTTGTTCCATTTTTAGTAATATTTTTTTTATCAATTAAATAATTTATTCTTTTATATGTAAATTCGATAACATTGTTTTCTTTTTGTAATTGTAATTCTTTTTTAGGTGAACTAGTTAATTCATAACCTTCAATTTCTATATAGTTTTCTTTAACAATATCAAATAGATTACCATCTTTATTTATATTTTCAATTAATGGTTTTTTAAATTCATCAAGATATTTTATAGTATAGGATGTTGGATATTTTTTAATATTTATTTTAACGGTAGCGGTTGAACTTTTAACTTCGGTTGTATTTATTTTAGATAAGATATAATAAGAAAAACTGACGTTATTAACACAATTCATTGAATCGTATGTTATGTTTCCGTTATCGCTAACATCTAGCTTTCCACATGAAACATTTTCAATGAGAACTATTTTATTATTAATAGTGGCATTGTCATTATTAATAACTTCTAATTTGTCATTAGTTAAGATATTATCTTTTAATATTTCTGTTTCTTTTATTTCAAAATTATCGTTAGTAGTTATTCCCGGGATAGGGGTTGTTGGCTTATTGAAAAAATATTCGGAAGTAAAATTATTATAACCATCATCATTTATTAAATTACCACTAAGTGATGCATAATCATTTGTCCAAATACTTCCATAATAAGGTTCTTTAGCAGTCAAGGAATAATTTAAATTAATTGTTTTTGATCCTAATAAATTATCAATATTCCATTTTATTGTATCATTTTCTACTTTTACTGAGCCATAATTGATTCTTAAAGAATTTTCGTCTAATATAAAGTTAGGTGATATTTTATCTTCAACAATACTATTAATCATTATAGTTTCAATTTTTTTATCAATTGTTTTGATTGAATTAATTAAATCGATTTCTTTTTCAACATCATAATATGCATCACTAATATTAGTTAAGAATTCTTGAGCAGTGGCATTAACCGCTATGCCGATAGTCCAAATCTTAATATCTTTTTCTTTAATTTTATCTGCTTCTATTTTAGCGCGTTCAGATGGTTTGGCTTTTTTACAATTAATTATTCCACTATAGCATACAGAACTATCGTCATAACCAGTTCCATATATATTACCTTTGTAGCTAAATGCGGTTGGATTGCCGTCGGTTAATAAAATAATATGTTTTTGTTTTGCTTTTGATTTTTCTAATATACTATAGGCTTTGTTTAATCCTATTTGTATATTAGTTGCTTGATTTTCTATTTTTGGAATAGAATTTATTAAATTAGTTAAATTTGATAAATTATTTGTGAGTGAGTTGGTTGTGTAATCTTGTAATAAATCACTTCCAAAAGTAACAATACCAATTTTGGTTTGATCATTTTGATTTAGTAATGATGTAATTAAATTAATTGTTTCTGTTTTAACTATTTCGTTTTTTTCTTTATTATCAATTAATTCATTCATACTATTAGATTTATCAAGAATAATTACAATATCTCTATTTATTGTTTTTTCAATTTCTTTTCCTGATAATACTAATTCGACATTAACTTTTCGATCGTAGATAATGTCAGTTTTAGTAGCAATTTTATTTAATGTAATATTAGGATTAGTTTGGCTAGCGTATATATTAGAGCTACTTATTAGTAATAGATATATTAAGCAAGCTATTGAAGTAAAAAATCTAATTATTTTTTTCATAATTTCTCCTTTTTTCCACATATTATTAATAATTTATTTGTTTTTAAATCAACACAAGTTTGAAGAATTATTATTTCATCAAAGTTATTGAATGTTATATTTTCTTTGTATAATGATAGTTTATTTAAATTATTTAAATGATTTAACCATGATGGATCATCAAAATTTAATTTCATATGTTCATAATTATTTGTAGTTGTATAAACGGAAAATATTTTATATAAATAAGTATTATTGTTTAAAAATAATGTAATATTTTTATTATTATTAAAATATTCTTCATTAAAATAATTAAGTAAATTTTTAAAGGGAACATCTAAATTAGAATTATGGCCATATAAAATAATTTTTTTAGTGTTATTTATATTAATTCGATAATCTAAGAAAATACTACCGCTTTTTAAATATTTTTTTTTTAAATCATGATTTAAATAATAGTTATTATCTATTCCTTGAACAAATAAAGTATCAATGTCATTACTTATTTTTATTCTGCCAATAATATCTTTATTATTATAAATAGTTTGATAATAATTTAATAGTTCTTTATTTTCTATATTGTTTATAGCGTTTTTAGAACTATTAATATTAGATATATTTAAATTAATGATTTCATTATCTTTATATAAAATAAGTAAAATACTAAAGATAATTATAAGAACTAATGGTATTTTATATATCTTATGCATTACACCTCCTAATATATTTTATTAATTATAAAAAAAATATATTAAGAACTATGTCGAAAGAAAAAATAAGTAAAAAAAAATAAGCATTTGCTTATTTTAAAAAATTATATATTTTTATTTTTTAATTTAATTTTATTTATTATCAGAGTTAAACTAATAAAAATAATACTAAATATAATCATGATAATCATATTACCAATAATGGGTTTAATACTGGATAATGTAATGTTGGATAATGATGTAATTGTATTATTATTAGTTATATACCAATATGATGGAAGAATTTTTGATGCATTTAAAACACCTTCACTAAGTGCTGACTGAGGAACAAAGGCACCTGAAATAAAACTACTTCCTAAGGCAATAATGTTTACCATACCACTAACAGCTTCTTTTTTATTAATAAATGTTGTGATTAAGAAACTAATTGACAATCCGGCTATAAAGAAGATAAAGGAATTTAAAATTAATAAAAGACCATTAGAGCTTAGCATAGTCGAACCATATAGAATAAAACTAATAATGACAAATATTAGCCATACTATTAAACTAAAACACATATTTCCAAAATATAATGAACGATTTATACTTGAACTTGTTTTAGGACTAATAATAGTTCTTTTTTTAATTTTTTGTTCATTAAAAACGATCATTATTGTTCCAATTCCATAAATCAATATTGCTAATCCACCATAATTAATATAGTTATAATAATAATTGGTTTGAGATAATTTATCAATATCTTTGTTTAAAATTTTGACTGAAGTGTCACTTTTTAAATCATTCATAATTAATTCGTTAATTTTTTCATCAATCATTTTTAAATCACTATATGTTTTTACAATTGTCCAAAAACGATTTAGTTCCATTTCGACATATTTCCAATGATATGAATCAGGAACTGATGTAATATCAATTTTAACATCAATATTGTTTTTTAAATTATTGTAGTAATTTTTTGGAATAACAATGATAGCATCTACTTTTCTTTCAAAAATGGCGTCTTCAAAATCTATTTTATTTTGATTTATTTCAATAATATTTGATGTTTCACTAATATATTTTTCAAAAGTTTTTGAAATAACAGAATCATCATTATTGAAAATAGCAACATTTAATTTTGTTTCGGAAAATTGGTTTGTTTCTGATGAACCAACACCATTAACTAATAATGTAACACCAATACAAATGCCAATATACATTATTATTAGGGGAAGAAATTTTTTTAAAATTTTAAAATAGTTTTTAAATACTATCATATTTTTTCCTCCTTATAAAGATAAATGTTATTATAATCATTATTATACTGAAAATTGATAAGTATATTATATTAGTCCAATAAACATTTAAATCACTATAGCAATATAATGCTCGAAGTGAATCAGTAATTAGACTTACAGGATTAATATATGATAGGATAGGAACATATTTTTTAATTAAAAATAATATGTCACTTGCCATCATTCCCGATAGTGTTGAAAAAATCATTGTGATGGATAAGCATATACCTACTTTTGTATTTTCATTCAGGGTATTTGATGAACTTATCATTGAACCAAATGTGATTCCTGAAAAAGATCCAATTATTGTTAATAAAATAACAGGAATTATTTGTGAACCAAAATCAATTTTTAAAATACAAACTAAATAGAATAAAATGATACAAACTTCTATTATTTCAATTATCCATCCTGCTAAAATGGAACCAAAAAAGTTTTTAAATTTATTAATAGGTGATATTATAACTCTTTTTCCAATGGCACTCATATTAGCTTCACTTTCACGAACTGCTTCAATTCCATAAAATGATGCAAACATACAAACCATCCCAATTAATGAATAAAAGAATATTACTGTTAAATCAGTATTTGTAGAATTATTATTTTTAAAATGATTAACATTACTGTTTATATTATCAATAACTTTTTCAGTTAATAATGTAGGATTATATGTAATAATATTATTAATTATTTTAAATGTTTGTGAATAATTATCAATAACAGTTTTCATTATTGTTTGATTAATACCATTTTTATTAATAATTAATTCAATTTTGTCATTAACAATATAATATCCACTTATTTCATTTGATTCTAATTTTTCTTTTATTTTTTCTTCTGTATCTTTTGTTACAATAAAAATTTTATTATTATTATCTGAACTAAGACTTTCAATTAATGTTTTAAAATTATTTTCTTTTTGATAATTTTCATTTTCTACGATTCCAATATTAATTGGATTAAATTTTTCGTTCTTAGTTAAATTGGAAAATGCTAAAAAGAAGAATGTTCCTAATATAATAGGAAAGGCTAAATTCCAAAATATTAGCGTTTTCGATCTTAATAAGACTTTAAACTTGTTTTTAAATATATGCCACATATTAATCTCTTAATTCTTTACCAGTTAATTCTAAAAAAACATCATTTAGAGTAGGTAATTCTGAGTATATTTTATTGTAGGTAATTTTTTTCTTATTAAAAAAGTCTATTAAGTCGCCTAAATTATTTTTTCCTTTAGTATATGTAATAAATAAAGTAGAACTTTTATATTTAATGTCTTCAATATTTTTAAATTGTCTTAATTCTTCTTCAATTTCTTTTGTGATTTTAACATCTTCAATAGTTACTTTTTCTTCTATGCTAATTAAATCTTTTAATTCTTCTTTAGTTCCACTTGCAATTATTTGCCCTTTATCAAGAATAATAATGCGGTTACATAATTGCTCAACTTCTTCCATATAATGAGTTGTATAAATAATAGTGGCACCTTGTTTATTTAATTTTTTTATACCATCTAAAATGTTATTACGACTTTGTGGATCAACTGCTACAGTAGGTTCATCTAAAAATATTAAACTAGGTTTATGAGCTATACCACATGCAATATTTAATCTTCTAAGTAATCCACCAGATAGTTTTTTTGGTCTAAAATTTTTAAATTCGGTTAAACCTACTAAATTAATTGCTTCATTGACATATTTTTTTCTTTGATCACTATTTTTTATATATAATCCACAAAAATAATCAATATTTTCGTAAACTGTTAATTCGTCAAAAACAGCAACATCTTGAAATATTACTCCAATTTTTTTCTTTATTTCATAAGATTCTGGAGTCATTTCTTCATTATAAATATTAATGCTTCCAGAATTAAATTTTAATAATGATAAAATGCAATTTATGGTTGTTGTTTTTCCACTACCATTAGGACCTAAAAGACCTATTATTTCTCCTTCATTAACTTCAAATGAAATATTATTTAAAGCATTAATTTTTCCGTATTTTTTCTTTAAATTTTTCACTTCAATTATATTCATATTATTTCCTACTTTCTTTATTATTTAAAACAGCATTAGCAAATTCAAAAAGTGACTCACTTTTGACAATTGCAATACCTTGTGATTCGTCACCTAGAACTAATAATGAATCACCTGATTTAATATTAAAAATTTTTCTTGCTTCTGCTGGTAAAACAATTTGACCTTTTTGCCCAACTTTTACTGTTCCAAATATGTGTTTTCCTTTTGGTATTCTCATGTATTCCTCCTTAGTATGAAAAGTATAACTTTTCATACTTTATTATACTAGCATTAATTTTTTTGTCAATATAATTTTCTTGCTTTTTTTAAGATATAAT
>CAYVSY010000033.1:0-1269 GCA_964454255.1 uncultured Muribaculaceae bacterium | reverse complement strand
ATATAATTTTCTTGCTTTTTTTAAGATATAATATATAATTGGAAATAGGAGATGATACTTTGAAACAAATATTTATTGTAACAGGAGCTTTTGGACATCTTGGAATAAATTTATTAAAAAAATTATTAAAAAATAATAATAAAGTTATTGCATTTGATTTAAATCCCAAAGAAAAATATTTTAATAATAATAATTTGACCATTATAAAAGGTGATACTTGTAGTATTGATGATGTTAATAATTTGTTTACTGGATTAGAGTCTTATGAAATTGTTGTTGTGCATTGTGCGGCAATTGTTTCGATTGCTTCAAAATACAATCAAAGAGTATATGATGTAAATGTTAATGGAACTAAAAATGTTGTTGATGCATGTTTAAAATATAATGTTAGTAAATTAATACATATTAGTAGTGTTCACGCTATTCCAACTGCTTCTAAAAATGATTTGATTACGGAAATTCATGATTTTGATTCAGAAAAAGTTGTTGGGCTTTATGCCAAGACTAAAGCAATAGCGACAAAATATGTTTTAGATGCTACTGATAGAGGTTTAAAAGCATGTGTTATCATTCCATCAGGAATTATTGGTGAATTTGATTATAATATCGGTCATACAACTAGATTAATTATTGATTATGTTAATCACAATTTGACAGCTGCAATAAAGGGTGGATATGATTTTGTGGATGTTTTAGATGTGTGTGATGCAATTATTAGTTGTATTAATAAGGGTCAAAACGGTGAATGTTATATAATATCAAATAAGTATTTTTCTATTAAAAATATTTTAGAAATAATACATAATATAACTAATCAAAAAAGAATTAAAGTATATTTACCTATGTGGTTTATTAAACCGTTGGCACGCATTGCAGAATTTTATTATAAACTTAAAAAAACTAAACCGTTATTTACTTCTTATTCTTTATATACTTTAAATAGTCCATCTAATTTTTCAAATGAAAAAGCCAAAAAGGAACTTAATTTTTGTCCGAGGACTATGGAAGAAACACTAAAAAGAACTTGCGAATGGCTTAAGAAAGAGGGATTTATTAAAAAAATTAATTAATGAACTATGTAAAACTTAAATGGTAAAAAAATGAGAAGTCATTTTTATACATAATTAATAAGATAGTAGCACATATTTTGTGCTATTTTTATGTCTGTTATTTTTAAAGAAAGATGCTAATTTATTTTACATATTACATTTTTTAAAATAACCTAAAAAAAATTAATCCTTTCGAATTAATTTGATTACCTAATGGGGC
>CAYVSY010000032.1:0-11968 GCA_964454255.1 uncultured Muribaculaceae bacterium | reverse complement strand
CCTTTATGAATATAACAATATTTACAACCATCACTACACTTTTTACATCCACGCCATGGATCCCACATTGCCATTTTTCACCTATTTATCAATATTAAGAATTTCATAATTGGTCGAACCAAGTCCGAGTTCTTCTGCATATTCAATAATTCTAGTTCCATGTTTTTCATTAATTCGATTAATTAATAATTTAACTCCCGGATCATTAGAATTCATAACCTCATCATAACAACATTTATCTAAATCTTCTGAATCTAAAAAAGCATAAATACCCAAATTATTTATTTTTGGATTTTTAGGATTAGCATCACAATCACAATCACAATCAATTGAAATTTTATTATTGACAGAACCAGTTAATTCTTGATTTAAACATTCATAAATTTTAACTAAATTTTTAGCTGCTATTTCTTTTATCCAATAAATTTTTGATTTCGTCATAGTTATTCTCCTTTTCAATTTTTAAATTTTTTATTCACTAAAATATGGATTACTATTTATTTCATCAATCAATTTTGTCTTTTCGCCATGACCAGTATATATAACAATTTTTTTATCATATGTTTTTATTTTTTTAATACTGGTAAGTAAATCATCATAACTACCCGTTGGTCCATCAACTCGACCAACATTATTCTTAAATATAAAATCACCAACAAACATAATCTTTTCTTCTTTAAAATAAATAATAATAGAATCACTTGAATGACCTGGAGTTGATATAATTTCAAAGTTAAATAATCCTATATTATATTCTTTATCTTTTAAGTTATTTTTATTGTAAACTTTAATATCATATTTATTAACAAGTTGATTTAAAGCTCCAATATGATCAAAATGATTATGAGTAATAATTATTCCAACGACATTATAATCAATTATGTTTTTTTCAATAAGGTCAAAATTATCACCAGGATCAATAATTAAAGCATCTAATCCTTTAATTAGTATATAACAATTGCATTGTAAAAAACCCACTTTTAACCATTTTATTTTCATAGTCCCATCACCCATCTAAATTATATCATAAATTGTAAAAATATGGTATTTCTCAAATTTAATTACATTTTCTTAAAAAAGTATTGTAAAACTTTAAGAAATTTGATATATTATTAATGCCTACTTTTATGGCGATGTAGCTCAGCTGGCTAGAGCGATCGGTTCATACCCGATAGGTCGGGGGTTCAATCCCCTCCGTCGCTACCATAAGAAAAATAAGTTCTTATTTTATAAGAACTTTTTTTATTTTTTAAATATTTATTTATAAAAATTTTCACACCCCAGAGCCATCAAAATCAGGAACATATACTAATGAATTTGAATCTTCTTCTTGAACATAAGCCTTTTCAATTCCTAATTTTATAGCATAATTAACAACCTCATCATATTCTTTATTACTTAAATTTCGATTAATTTCAGCATATTTTTTTAAATTTTTAGTTGGAGTCCATTGATTCATAATACTTAAATATATATTATTACCATATGTTTTATATAAATATTTTAATATCTTTTTACTATCATTAATCATTCCTGGCATAATTAAATGTCTCACAATTAATCCTCTTTTAATATAACCATCAGAATCAAACTGTATATGGCCTACTTGTCTATACATTTCTTCTATTGCTTGTGAGGCAATAATAAAATAATCAGATGCATTTGAATATTTAATTGCATATTCTTCACTACAATATTTCATATCTGGTAAATAAACATCAATTAATCCATCTAATATTTTTAAACTAGTTACCTTTTCATAAGCGTTTGTATTATATATAATAGGAATAATTAATCCATTCCCTTTAGCTAAAATAATACTTTTAGCTATTTCAACAATATAATGCATAGGACTAACTAAATTAATATTCTTAGCGCCTTTCCCCTGAAGTTCAATCATTATCTGAGATAATCTTTCAATTGATACATCTAAACCAGTATTATTAAAACTTATTTCATAATTTTGACAAAAAACACATTTTAAATTGCAGCCACTAAAGAAAATAGTTCCACTTCCGTATTTGTTAGAAATACAAGGTTCTTCATAATAAAATAAATCAGTTTTCGCAATTCTTATCATATTATTTTTAGAACAATAATTTTTTTTATTTTTAGAACACTCTCTTGGACAAATAGAACACTTTATCATTTATATTTAATCATTTTATCCATTTCTCTTTTTATGTCACGTTCCTTTATTGTTTGTCTTTTATCATAATTTTTTTTACCTTTAGCTATGCCTATTAATACTTTAGCATAATTCCTTTTAAAATATATTTTTAAAGGAATTAACGTCCATCCTTCCATTTCTATACGATCTTTTAATTTTTTTATTTCTTTTTTATGAACTAATAATTTTCTTGTTCGATTTTCATCATGATTAAATATAGAACCTTCATCATATAAAGAAATATGAGCATTAAGTAAATATAATTCATTATTTCGAATAATAGCATAACTATCTCTTATATTAATTTTACCATTTCTAATTGATTTTATTTCCGTTCCAGTAAGAACTATTCCTGCCTCTATTGTTTCGTCAATCTCATAATCAAATCTAGCTTTTCTATTTAATATTTCCATTTCAATCACCATTTTCTTTATATTTTAAAACACTTATACTATTATCCATATTTTGAACTATTTTTTTATATTTTTCATAAACTTCTTTATATTCTGACAAAAAAGTTTTATCAATTAAACTAAACGGAATAATCTTAATATTATCTCTTAAATCTATATTAGGATTATTTTCATAATAATTATATATTAATTCATTTTCAAGATTTTGAATAGTTATTTTATCGTTCTCTTTTACAATATCAACCGAACTCATTAAACCAACTACTTTATTATAATAATCCGTTTGATATTGACTTGATAAAAAATTACCTAAAGAATATAAAACTAATGTTTTATCAATCCATTCAACTGGTTGAATAACATGAGGATGATGGCCTATTATTATATCTACTCCTAAACTCGATAAGTATTTAGCTTGGTTAATTTGTATTTCAGTAACAGATTTATATTCTTCTCCCCAATGCATTGAAACTATAAGTAAATCAACTTTATCTCGAACAGATTCAATATCTTTTTTAGCTTGTTGATTAGAATAAATATTTAAAAGTTTCATATTAGAAACCGAAACATTACTACCATATGTATAGGAAAGTAATGCATATTTTATATTATTTTTTTCTTTTATTTCAATAACTTCTCTATTAAAAATATCATTATAACTTCCAGACATTAAAACATCTTTTTTATTCCAATAATTATATGAATTAATAACTGCCACTTCACCCTTATCAAAAGTATGATTAGTAGCTGTTGAAACTAAATTAAATCCAGCATCAATAAAAGCATCGCCCATTTCAAAAGGTGAATTAAATAATGGATAACCACTAACACCTAATTGATTTCCTCCTAAAATTGTTTCTTGATTATAAAAAGCCAAATCATATGAACTAATTATTGGTTTAACAAGTTCTAATTGCTTAGAAAAATTATAAATATTAGTTACTTTATCATAAGCATCTTTATAAACAGATTCATGCCCAATAGCATCTCCTACCATTATTAAACTAAGTTTATTTGTATTTATTAATGTAGAATCATTTTCTTTTGATCCATCATTTTTATTTAGTTTTTGATTTCCATTTTGATTGCCATTATAAAAATAGTAGCTTAAGCCACCAAATATAATAATTGATAAACCAATTAAAACTACTATTTTCTTTTTCATATTAATCACTCACATTTAAAGGTTTAACACTAATGCTTTCATCATACATTTTTAGAATCTCACTATATTTATTATACAAACTAATATAGTTTTTATTATAAATTTCATTCATTTTACTAAATGGCACAATTTTAAAATCACGATAACTACTATTATGATAACAATAAGTAAGTTCATTATCTAAATTTTCTAACGTTATTGTTGTTTTCCCTTGAAAAGTTGTTTTTACAATATCAACACTAGTCATAACACCAACTATTTTATTATAATTTGAAGAACTTGCTTGAGCAGAAATTATATTACCCAAAGAATAAACAACTAATGTCCCATCAATCCATTCAATCGGTTGAATAATATGTGGATGATGACCAATTACTATATCTACACCCAAACTCGCTAAATATTTAGCTTGCTCTTTAGGATTATTACCACTTCCTGGTTTATAATCTCCAATTGACCATGGTTCAGCACTAGGATTAATATAACTCGTTACATCTTTTCCCCAATGCATAGATACCAGAACAACATCTACTTTGTCACGAACTGATTCAACATCTTTCTTAACTTGTTCTTCATCATAAATATTTAATAAATATTTTTTTGAAGATGGAAGACTAACGGCATTAACTCTTTTCGTATAAGCAAAAAATGCATATTTTATACCATTTTTTTCATATATTCGTTCCTTATTTCGATCACTTTCAGAATTATAAGTTCCAGCCGCAATAACACCACTATTTTCTTTACTTAGCCAATACTCCCTAGATACTAAAATACCTTTTTCTTTTTTATCATAACTATGATTAGTAGCCGTTGAAACCAAATTAAATCCGGCATCAATAAAGGCATCTCCTACTTCTTGGGGAGAATTAAAGGCTGGATAATTAGATAATCCTAAAGTTGTCCCACCTAAAATTGTTTCTTGATTATAAAAAGCTAAATCATATGAACTAATTATTGGTTTGATAAGCTCTAATTGTTTAGTGAAATCGTATGTCTTAGTTGAATTATTATATGCATCATTATAAACCGAATCATGAATTAAAGCATCTCCTACCATCACCATGCTTAATTTATTAACAATAGGAACTTCTTTTGTAGTTGTCGTGATTATTGGTGCTTGTTCTTCATTAGAAGAACAACCTGTTAGAAAAAAGAATCCCATAATTAATATAATAATTTTAATTATCTTTTCTTTTTTTCTTCTTTTTTGGTTCGTTTCTATAATTTGCCTTACTAGGTTTAATACTTTCATATCTTTCATACACCTTTTCTTCTATTAACTTAAAATCAATTAGGCTCGTCTCTTTAGAAGCTCTAAGAACTTTTATTTTAACCTTATCACCATATCTAAAAGCACGTCTACTTCTTGTTCCATATAATGTTTCTGTATCTTTATCATATTCATATCTATCACGAGGTAAATCTTCAAGAGAAATTAATCCTTCAACAGTATTTGGTAAAGTAACAAATATTCCATATTGTTGAACACCACTAATAACTCCATTAAATTCAGCATCAATAAAATTGTTTTCCATATATTCAGCTTTTTTCCTCTTATCAGCATCTCTTTCACAATTATCAGCATCTTTTTCTTTCTCAGAACAATGAGCCGCAATACGTTCCACCGTAGAACCATATTTTTCAATTTCAAATGCCGTTGGAACAGTAAGAACTAATGCTTTTAATATTCTATGAACCATTAAATCAGGATATCTTCTTATTGGAGAAGTAAAGTGACAATATTGTTCTAAAGCAAGTCCAAAATGTCCAATATTTTTAGCTGAATATATAGCTTTAGCATTTGATCTAATCGCAAGTTGATTTAATATTTCAGTTTCTTCATCAGAAGTTTTTCTGTTAATTTCATCAACAATATTTTGAAATTGACGATTATAATCTTTTAATTTTTTAATATTTAATCCTTTCTTTTGTAAAAAAGCAATTAATTTTTCTGTTTTTTCTTTGTTTGGTTCACCATGAACACGATAAATAAATGGTGCCATCTTAGAATCAGCAGCTCTTGTAACTGTTTCATTAGCTAAAAGCATTAAATCTTCAATTAATAAATTACCAGATTTTTGAACCACTTTAATTATATCAATAGGAACATTATGTTCATCAACAATAATTTTAGCTTCTACGCCCTTAAATTCAATAGCGCCATTGCTTACTCTTTTTCTTCGTCTTATATCCGCAATTCTTTTTAAATTTTTTAATGATTCAACAAATGGTGCATATTCATCATCAAAATGATTATTATCAAGAATATCATTTACTTTATCATAAGTCATTTTAATTTTAGATTGAATAATTGATTCACATAATTCATAGTTAATAACTTCACCACAATAATTAATTTCCATCAAACAAGAAAATGCTAGCCTATCCGTATTAGGATTTAATGAACAAATGCCATTAGATAAACTTCTAGGAAGCATTGGTGTCGAACGATCAGTTTGATATACGCTTGTTCCTCTTTCATACGCTTCTTCATCAATAATACTACCTTCTTTAACGTAATTACTAACGTCGGCAATATGAACGCCAACCAAAGCATTACCATTTGGCAATAATTCATATGATATAGCATCATCAATATCTTTTGTATCTGCTCCATCAATAGTATAAATAATTTTATCTCTTAAATCTTTTCGACCAATTATATCAGCTTGCGTAATAGGAACATTTAATTTTGATGCTTCCTCTTCACATAAGTCAGAAAATTTAGGATTAAATCCATTTTCATATAATATAATGTTCATTCCAATATCATCATTACTATCACGAACAACATCATCTTTATGACATACTATTTGTGTTACTTCACCAAAATAACCATTTGCTTTAACATCTTCGGATGGTTTAACAACAACAATATGCCCATCAACAGCTCCTTTTGTTTTACCTTCAGGAATTAAAATATCATTTCCTTTTTTATTTAAAGCTCGAACATAATACTTTCCTTCTTTTTCAAAAAAACTACCCACAAAGACTTTAGTATTTCTCTTTATTATACTAACAATTTTACCCTCAGAATCATTTTTAATTAATTCCAAAGTTACAGTATCACCATTTAAAGCCCCATTTAAATTATTACTACTAATAAATATATCTTTTTCTAAATTAGTATCAACAAAACCATTACCAGCTTTATTAACCATAATTTGACCTTTTAATAAATGACTATTTTCAAATAATGAATATTTATCTTTTTTACTTTTATAAAGAATCGTTTCATTCACAAGAACATTTAATGTTTCACATAATTCCTTATATTCTTCAACTGTTTTTAAACCAATCATATCATTCAATTTCATCGTATCAAAGAAAATTGGTTCACTTTTTTTCAATGTTTCAATTATTTTTTCTTTCATTGTTTCACCCTCTAAAATTATTATACAACAAAAAAAGGACTTTGTCGTCCTAAAATGATAAAACTAGACATATTACAAAAAATATTATTCCAACCGTCATAGTTAATCTACTAATAAATAATTCTCCACCACGTTCTTTTCTATTTGTCCAAAGGCTTGAATTACCACCTTGAACAATTTGTGATGCCGCTTCAGCCTTACCACTTTGTAATAAAATTAACGCAATCATTAGAATAGATACAATTATTAGTGCTGTTTCCATAAATTCACTCCTTATCCGTTACATTATATCATATTTCTTTAATATTGAATACCCCAATAAATTTTCTTTTCAGAAGGCTTATTACATACAATACATTTTCCTTCTTCACCTTTTTCAAATGGTATACATCTTGACTTAATACCACCTATTTCTTTGATTTTTTCTTCACATTCTTGACTACCACACCAATGAGCTTTAATAAAACCTGGTTGTGTTTCTATTATATGCTTCATATGTTGCAAATTATCAACATCAAAAGTTAATTTTTCTCTTCGTTCTAATGCTCTATTATACATATCTAACGAAATTTTATCTAATAAAAATTGTGTTTCTTCTACAATATCATCCAACTTAATTAGTTGTTTTTCATAATTATCTCTTCTAACAGTTTGACAATTACCATCTGCTAATTCTTTAATTCCAACCTCAATTCGAAGAGGAATTCCCTTCATTTCAGCTTCAGCAAATTTAAATCCAGGTGATTTATCAGTCATATCTACTAAAACAGATATTCCAACCTTTGAAAGTTTTTCTTTAATCATGTTAGCTTTTTCTAAAATAACTTTATCCGTTCCAATAGGAATAACAATTACATTTATTGGCGCTATTTTAGGTGGTAAAACAAGCCCATTATCATCACCATGAACCATAATAATTGCCCCAATCATTCGTGTAGACACACCCCAAGATGTTTGATGAACATATTTTATTTCATTAAATTCATCAGCATAAGTAATATTAAATGGTTTCGAAAAATTTGTTCCAAAATAATGTGATGTTCCACTTTGTAAAACAACTCCATTATACATTAATGCTTCTACTGTATAAGTATCAACAGCTCCCGCAAATTTTTCTTTTTCTGTTTTTTTACCTATAATAGCTGGAATTGATAAACTATTCTTAAAAAAATCATTATATACATTTAACATTTTAATTGTTTCTTCACGAGCTTCACTTTCAGTAGCATGAATAGTATGACCTTCTTGCCATAATATTTCCCTACTACGCAAAAATGGTCGAGTTGTTTTTTCCCATCTAACAATATTACACCATTGATTATATAATTTAGGTAAATCTCTATATGATTTTACTATCTTAGCGTAATGTTCACAAAACAACGTTTCAGATGTAGGCCTAATACATAATCGTTCTTGTAATTTTTCATTTCCGCCATGAGTAACCCATGCTACTTCAGGCGCAAATCCTTTAACATGTTCCTTCTCAACATTTAATAGACTTTCTGGAATAAATAATGGCATAGCTACATTTTGATGACCAGTTGCCTTAAATTCTTTATCTAATTCCTTTTGAATATTTTCCCAAATAGCATATCCATATGGTTTAATTATAGTGCACCCTTTTACTGACGAATAATCAATTAAATCAGCTTTTACCACAATATCTGTATACCATTTTGCGAAATCAACATCACGACTAGTTATTTCTTTATTTTTTTTCATAAATTACACACCTCATCACATATACATTATTATATCATGATGTTATATAAAATTAAAGAAAAAATACAAACAAAATGATAAAAATTGTTGACAATTATTTTAAAGATATGTTATAATCAATTTGTCAATTTTTTGGGGAATTAGCTCAGTTGGCTAGAGCATCTGCCCTGCACGCAGAGGGTCAAGGGTTCGAATCCCTCATTCTCCACCATTCGGGAAGTGGCTCAATTTGGTAGAGCACTTGGTTTGGGACCAAGGGGTTGCAGGTTCAAATCCTGTCTTCCCGACCATTGACAAATTACTACTCATATTTGAGTAGTTTTTTTAATAATATTTATATTTATTTTTGTATCACTGTCACCATTTTTATGATAAAATGATTATAAGGTGATAATTTGAAAGATATTTGTCTTTTATGACTATATATGCCTTGAACAAAGTGAAAGGAATGAAACTTAAAATGAATAAATTTAATGATGATGTAAAACGCATATTAAATAATGATTTAACAGATGATGAAAAATGTTTATACTATTATGAAGCATTAACTAATGAAGATAATGAAAACAATAAATTGAAAATTTTAAAAAAAGCTGAAACTATTTTACTAGGAAATAAAAATGAAAACGATAACATTTACTAATGAAAATAATATTTATTTAAATTATCTTCAAACCATATCAGAAAATATTATGCCAAATATTATGTCAAACATTTCCTTATTGCATATTGAATCAGACTCTAAAAAACAAGATAAATATAAAAACAGTATTGATAAATCTTTAGATCCATTAGTTCAAGCTCTAACACATACTTATAATTTTAAAGTAATTCCGTTAGAACTATTCTATCAATTAATAAAAATAAAAAATCACAATATCAATAATATTAATCTTTTACTAGAAAAAACTGATATAGAAAATTATTTAAATACCAATTATGCTGATGAAATATTTAAAAAAGCAGATCAAAATATAAAAGATAATCAAGAACTTAATAAAGAGTTTTTAAATTATTTTGAATATGCCTTATTAAATAAAAAAACAAGTAAAGAAAAAGCTTTTCCTTATATTAATAAAATTATTACTGAACACATAAAAACTTCAAGTGAAGTCAAAGACATTAGTGAAGAATTACTTCAAAATTGTATAATTTACTTAACCGAATATTATATGGAGAATTATGTTGATAACCCTATTTGTCAAGTAATCGATTTTAAAAGCAATGATAATAGTGATCTTAATTCTGAAAAAGATTTTTTAACTTTTGGAGTAGCACAATATCATAATAAAACCATCCAAATAAATAATTTATTGGTTAATTCATTTTATTACACTAAAAATACGGCAATATTTAATACTATATTTCATGAATTAATTCATTTTGATCAAGAAACAAAATTATATAAACTCCAAAACATTTCTTCTATCGATGATTATACTCAATTAAAAGATCATATATTAAAAGAATACATTGATGTATATTATAGTGAAAACTATTATAATATTAGTTTTGAAAAAGACGCTGAAATAAAATCATACATATTAACCGAAAAATATTTTAATTCTCTAGGTATAGTATCCGAAAATATAACTGAAATAAAAGCTCGATTATATCAACAAATTAAAAAATATTCTGATACATTACGTAATATCAATGGACATAATGAAGATTTAAATAGTATTTTTGATGATATAGTTGAAAGAACACCTGATATATTAGAAAGATATCCCCAATTAAAAATAGAATGGATTCTTGATGAAAATGGAATAATAAGAAAAAAAAGCACCATTGAATTAAAAAAAGATATTAATATAATAAAAAGCGATTCAAATATAAAAGAAAAAGAACAGCATACCAAATTAGAATTAATTAACAGTTTCATATTAGAACAAGAGAAAAATAGAGGTAAAAAAAGATGAAAAAGAAATGTATTATAATCATATCTATTTCCTTCACTATAATTAGCGTCGGACTTTTAACCTATTTAATTATAAATAATATAAATTTAAAAAATAGTATATTAAAAATAAAAAATAATATAGCAGAAATTAATAATAATATAAATTTAAATGAATTAGAAATTGCTACAATAAAAGAAACACTTGTGAAAAAAACAGAAGAAAAAGACTTTGATATAAAGGTTTATGAAGCATGGAAGAAAAACAACGAAAAAGTTTTAACATATTTAAAATAAGTTTCCTTCCCTATATCTTTTTTGTAGTAGCAATTACATTATCAATAATATGTTTAATTATTTTAAACAACAATAAAAATATATCCATAGAATTAAACAAATTAAATCAAGAATATAACAAATTATATAATGATAACTCTAACAAACTTAGTGATATCAATAACATTAAACAAAACATAGAATTTATTGATAATATTAAAGAAAATATTTCTAATATTCAGAACGAATATAATAATAACGCCAAAATATTAGAAACAAAAGTGTTAAATATGGAATTAAATTACAAAATAATGTATTTAACTTTTGATGACGGTCCATATGTAATAACACCCGATTTCTTACAAATGTTAAAAAATTATGATATTCAGGCTACTTTCTTTGTTTTAATGAAATATTCTCGTTTAGATATTTATAAACAACAAGCCATTGAAGGCCATAATTTTGGCAATCATACCGCTTATCACAATTTAAAAGCCGGAGGATTATATAAATCAACTGATGAATTTATACAACAAATTAATTTAGTCGAAAACTTTTTAATAGAAAACGTTGGTTTCAAACCAGAAATAGCAAGATTCCCAGGCGGAACAAATCAAGCTAAAAAATTAAAAAATAGTATAATTGAAGCATTACATAATAAAGGATATAAATATGTAGATTGGAATGCATCTGTTGGTGATGGTGATGGAACTGCTAAAACAGCTAGTGATGCCTTTAATTTAGCTAAATCAACAACCGAAAATAAAAATGTTGTTGTTATGTTAATGCATGATTATAGCACAATTACATTAAAAGCACTGCCAAATATTTTAGACTATTTTAAAGATGAAGGATATATTTTTTTACCTTTATTTAAAAGCAGTTCAATGCTAAAATAAAAAAACAAGATATAAAGTTTATCTTTTTTTTATTTTATGTTACAAT